>JAZDHD010000146.1:0-16513 GCA_043806215.1 Pseudomonadota bacterium
CGGACCTGTTGGATGGTCTCCACGGCAATCTTGATTCCTTCGTCCGCTTGCTTGTCTTTCGGTACCCCGGCAATCCGGTCGATCATTTCTTGGGGAACATCCATGCCGGCAACCTTCGCGGCCATGTAACGCGCCATTCCCGCACTCTTCAACGGGGTTATGCCGGCCAGGATGTGCACCTTTCCGGTGAGACCCATGTCGTTGGCCTGCTTCATGTAATCCCTGAACCGTTGCATGTTGAAGATGCATTGAGTTTGGATGAAGTCCGCTCCTGCATCGATTTTCTTGGCCAGGCGGACCACGCGCCAGCCCACCGGGTCGGCAAAGGGATTCGCCGCCGCTCCGATGAACATCTTCGGCTCGACCTGGATCTTCTCACCGCCGATTATCTTGCCTTCATCCCGCATGTCGCGCACGGTTCTGATCAGTTGCATCGAATCGAGGTCAAAAACCCCCATGGCCTCTTTCTGATTACCGAAGCACTGATGATCTCCGGTCAGGCACAGCACGTTGCGGATCCCCAGAGCATATGCCCCGAACAGATCGCTTTGCAGCGCGATGCGATTCCGGTCCCGCGTTACCATTTGAAGAATGGGTTCATGCCCCATGTTCTTGAGTATCGTGCTTGCCGCAACCGACGACATCCTCACAATGGCGGTCTGATTGTCGGTGACGTTGACGGCATCGACCCGGCCCAGTAAATACTTGCCCTTTTGCTGCAGCGCATCGACATCGGAACCCTTGGACGGGCCGCATTCCGCGGTAACGGCGAAATGTCCGGCTTTCAATACTTTCTCGAGGCGGCTTTCGGTCTTCACGGTTTTTGATCCTCCCTGACAACGCGGCGTGGGCCTCCCGAGTGTGACGTTGACCAGTCAACAGGGGGCACGTATTCATTGAGTCGGTCAATCTCTCCAAGTGCCTCAAGTCGCTTGAGAATCATGTCCCATGCGCAACGGATGTCCGGGTGTACCTCGCATCGGCCGTCCTTCGACCCTCCGCACGGCCCGTTCATGAGTTTCTTGGAACAACGCGTTACCGGGCAGACCGCGCCGAAGTATCCGAGTTTACATTGCCCGCACCCGAGGCAGTTTTCCTGCCAGACCCCCCGCATCTCCGTTTCACCGATGAACAGCGTGTCCAATGCCGGAATGACTGGTTTGTCCGTATAGACCCGCGCCAAGGCCTGCACTCCCGCACCGCATCCCAGCGACAGGATCGCCTCATGTTCGGGAACTTGAGATGCGATGCCTTCGATGAAGTCGTCGACACATTGTCGATCCAGGCAAGCCTCCGTGATTACGGGTTTCTTGTTGTCCTTGGCATAGGAGAGCCGAAGTGCCGCTCCGAGCAGCATGGTCTCCCGTCTCCCTCCTGCAGCGCACTCGGCTACGCAGGAATCACATCCGACGACCAGCACGGATGCATACCGGTCGATCATCTTCCTAATTTCAGGTATCTCTTTGAGCTCCGCGACAATCACAGATTTCCTCCTTGGTTGGCTGAACCAGGCCGGCCCTTTGTTACGAATCGGACTGAGAATACCGGCTCGGGTATGCGGGAGCCAAGTGTTGCGTTACGGGTCGTCGGCTCGGCTAGATATTCGCGGCGGCGGGCATTTCGTCGAAGGATTCCAACTTACGGGTGAATTCCTTCAATACGTCATCCAATGCGTCACGGTCCATGGGAGGCAAATGGATAAATTCCAGCCTGTCGGGCTCGATCCCTATTCTTTCGAGCCATAAACGAGCATAATCCATGCGCTTGTGGGAGCGCATGGAACCCTCCAGGTATTTGCAGGCCTTTTCCGCACACGCGAGTACAAGCACTCCTTGGGCTCCGCCTGCAAGAGTCTGCAGGAGATGGTGAGCTTCCACCTTTCCGGAGCACGGGATTGACACGAGTTTCAAACCCGGCCTCGAGCGTGCGAAGACTTTCTGTCCGCCATCATTGAAAAGCCGCAGATTGCGGCAGTGATACACTACTATCTTGGTCGGTTTTGTCTCCATTGCTTGTTCGGTGGAACCTCTCGATAAGTATACCGCAACTCCTGATACTGCACTCAACGAGCCGGCATTTCAAGTATTTTTTATCCGCAGATGCAAGAAAGTACGAGCAGGATCGGACGAAAGATTCTTATCAGTCGGTGAAGACGAACAATTTCGCCGGTTCGAGCCATGGGCCATTTCCCCTACATTGCCGGTGAAGTCCGTATTCATTAGTCTAGCTAATAAATGTAGTTAATGGTTAACCCGACTGCCGGGGGCCTACGCGCCCCGCTTCCCCAACTCCTCGGCCAGGATCCGGTTGACAACCGATGGATTCGCCTTTCCCTTGGTGGCATTCATCACTTGTCCAACGAAGAACCCCATGAGTTTCTTCTTGCCGCCGAGGAATTTCGCCACTTCATCGGGGTGGTCGTCGAGCACCTTCTCGATGATCCCGGCAAGCTCCCGGGTATCCGAAACCTGGAGCAACCCCTTTTCCTCGATGATCGCGGACGCGTCCCGTCCTGTGGAACACATGTCTTCAAAAACGGTCTTGGCGATCTTCCCGGACACGGTTCCATTGTCGATGAGTTTGAGCAGATCCGCCAGCCGGGCCGGTGTCACGAGACACGAAGCGATGCCTTCCTCCTCGCCCTTCAGTTGCCGCATCGACTCCGTCATGATCCAGTTGCTCACGCTCTTTGGGTTGGGAAACAGTTTCACCGTCTCCTCGAAGTACGACGCCAACTCCCTCGTAGCGGTCAGAACCCCTGCGTCATAGGCAGGAATGCCGAATTCCTCGGTGAACCGCTCCTTTTTCTCCGCAGGGAGTTCAGGGAGTTCACTCCTGATCTTTTCGACCAGCTGCGGCTCCACGCGCAGAGGCAGCAGATCGGGATCGGGAAAATACCGGTAATCGTGCGCCTGTTCCTTACTTCTCATGGAAGCGGTTCTGCCGCCGGCCGGATCGAACAGGCGAGTTTCCTGGACCACTCTGCCGCCGCCGGCCAGGATCTCCTGTTGCCTCTCGATCTCGTACTGCAGGCCCTTCTGCACGTACCGGAAGGAGTTCATATTCTTGAGTTCCGCCTTGACCCCCAGGTAGTCCGCGCCCTTGGGCCTGATGGACACATTGGCATCGCACCTGAAGCTCCCTTCTTCCATATTGCCGTCGCAGATCTGCAGGTACACGAGCATGGACCGCAGGGAGCGCAGGTACGCCGCGGCTTCCTCGGGGCTGCGTATGTCGGGTTCCGAAACGATCTCGATCAGAGGGACCCCGGTCCTGTTGAGATCGACGTACGAAACGGGTTTGGTCTCGTCGTGCACCAGCTTGCCGGCATCTTCTTCCATGTGAATACGGGTAATGCCGATCTTTCTTTTTCCGTCTTCCATTTCGATCTCCACCCAGCCATGCTCCGATACCGGCAACTCGTACTGGGAGATCTGATAATTCTTGGGAAGGTCCGGATAGTAGTAGTTTTTTCTGGCGAACCTGCTGAGTTCATTAATCGTACAGTTGCAGGCCAAAGCCATCCGTATCGTGTATTCCAGAGCCTTTCGGTTGAACACGGGGAGGACGCCCGGCATTCCCTGACAGATGGGACACGTGTTCATGTTGGGTTCCGCGCCGAATCGTGTCGAACATCCGCAGAATGCCTTGGAATCCGTCAGGAGCTGCGCGTGAACCTCGAGCCCGATAACAGCCTCATATTCCATGGCTACATCCTATAGAGAAGGTCTTTTGAGATGATGGTCCGTTTCGTTCTGATAGGCGGAACTCAATTGAATGAGTCTCCCTTCCCGGAAGTGCGGAGCGATGAGTTGCATGCCGATGGGGAGCCCGTCCGAGGAAAAGCCTCCCGGCAACGAGATTCCGGGGAGCCCTGCCATGTTGACCGGAATGGTGAAGACATCCGTCAGGTACATCTGAATCGGATCGTCGATTTTCTCTCCGATCCGGAATGCAGGCGACGGTCCCGTGGGGCTGAATACCGCGTCACAGGTCTCGAAAGCCTTCTCGAAATCCTGAGTAATCAGGGTCCTCACTTTGGCGGCCTTGACGTAGTATGCGTCGTAATACCCCGACGAAAGGGCGTACGTCCCCAGCATGATCCGGCGTTTCACTTCCGGTCCGAACCCTTCGGCGCGGGTCCGGCAGTACATGTCGATCACGCCTTCGTACTCTTCCGCACGATGCCCGTATTTCACTCCGTCGTACCTGGCTAGGTTGGAAGACGCCTCGCTGGGAGCAATGATGTAGTATGCCGCAATTCCATAGTCCAGGTGAGGCAGCGACAGGTCGACGAAGGTCACGCCCAGCCGCTCGAAGGTCTCCTTGGCATCGTTGATTACCCGTTCCACATCGGGATTGTCGAGCTTGTCGAAGAATTCCCGGGGCATGCCGATGGTCATGCCCTTGACCGGTTTGTCCAGGAACGTCGTAAAATCCGGGAACTCGGTGGGCACCGAGGTGGAGTCCTTGGCATCATGGCCGCAGATCAGGTTCAGCATCAATGCCATGTCCCGGGCATCCCGGCCTACCGGACCGATCTGATCGAGGCTCGACGCGTAGGCGACAAGACCGTACCGTGAAACGGCCCCGTAGGTCGGCTTCATTCCCGTTACCCCGCAAAACGATGCGGGTAATCGGATGGATCCGCCGGTATCGGATCCCAGTGCAACGGCTGCCTCGCCCGCGGCCACCGCAGCCACGCTTCCTCCGCTGGAGCCGCCCGCAATCATCTCGGGATTCCAGGGGTTATGGGTCACTCCCCACCATGATGTTTCCGTGGAAGAGCCCATGGCGAATTCGTCCATGTTGGCCTTTCCCAGGATCACCATGCCTTCCTCTTTAATCAGCTGGACTACTGTTGCGTCGTACGGCGGCACAAAGTTCGCGAGGATGCGTGATCCGCACGTGGTTTTGTGTCCCCTGACACACATGTTGTCCTTTACCGCGACGGGTACCCCGGTCAAAGGCTTCGTGTCGCCGGAGGCGATTCGTCGGTCGGCCTCCCCGGCCATCTCCAGGGCAAGCTCCGGCGTAACGGTTATGAACGCCTTAACCGTCTGTTCAACCTTTTCGATGCGATCCAGAAACGACCGCGTGATGTCCGTGGAATTGGCCTTCTTCTCTCTCAGAAGCCGGGCAAGTTCCGCAGCAGTCAGCTCGTAGAGATCGGTCACCGTCTCATCCCTTCTGTGTCGGCCCCGTTTCCGGCAGGGCCGTTCAGGCGTCGGGGCTTGGCCCAGGATTGCCTTTCAAAGCCGAGGACCTTCATGATTCGTTACGGCTTGTAAACGGCACAAGCCATGACAATTCACTCGATTACTTTCGGGACCTTGAACGATGTTCCCGAACGGGCAGGTGCATTGGCCAGAGCGTCCTCCGCATTGAGCGACGGCTTGACCTCGTCTTCCCTCAACGGCGTATAGAGTTCCACCGGCCCTGACATGGGCTCGACGTTGTCGGTGGGAACTTCGGCCAGCAGGTCCATATATTTCAATATGTCGTCAAGTTGGCCGAGGTATTTTTCCTTCTCTTCGGACGTCAGGTAAAGCCGGCCGAGGAGCGCCACGTAGTCGACTTCCTCCGGAGTAATCTTCATGTTCATCCCTTGGTACGCGGGCTGATCCGACGTGGGTGGTTCAGCCGATTGACTCGAACGTAACAAACTACCGCCGACCGCAGCAGCTGTCAAGAACTCAACTGCCCGCGCCGAACGTCCGGCGATGTGGCAAAACCTCCATGATGGGGCGATCACAACTGACTATGAAAAGCCCTCGGTGTTCCGGGCCGAAGACCGGGCAGAGCCCGGCGGATAGGCATTCCCAGGCTGTAGGGGCGGCCCCCTGTGGCCGCCCGGGTAGGCACGGGGGCCTACCCCTACGAGAACGAGAACGACAAGGAAGAGGACTTGCAGACAAGACCGGTATAATGACGTTCTTGCGTGTTTCGCCGGTCCGTTTCTTCTTCCGGGTCGACGCTTCTCACGGATCTTTGCCGGCGAATGTGGTATCCTCAATGAAGAATGCGCTTTCGTACCAACAAGAGAGGCCCCGTCACCGGACGGGTGTTCGGAGGAGATCTCCACCGCAGCGGACCCCGCACCTGGAGGGTCTCCGGAGCAGCCCGGCATGACGGTTTGGGGTCGGCACTGCTCGGCACGTGTACGCGACCCAATGATCGCCGGAAGGAGAGAATCATGGCACACAAGGGGGAAGTGCGAAAACAGGATTTCCTGATAGACCTGCGGTCGGGCATGAGCGACCGGGAATTGATGAAGAAATACAAGCTGACGCCCAGGGGGCTCGGGACCGTCTTCAGGAATCTCGTGAACGCGAATGTTATCGGCTTCGCCGAACTCCTTTCGAGGTCCGGCGGACAACTCAGCCTGCCCGAGGTGATTGCCGAGTACCGGATACGCTCCCGAAAGAAACTGGAGTTTCTGCTCCCCATCGCGGATTCCTCGGAGCCCGAGAACACGGGTCTTCTGTACGATGTCGCCGATGACGGCGTGGGAGTCCGAGGATTGACGGCAAGGGTGGGTGATATCATCACCCTGATAATACCTGCCGACGACTACTTCCGGGCAGAACCCATCATATTCGAGGGAGTCTGCCGCTGGGTGGAGGAAGATGCGGACCGCTGGGAAAGCGGCGCGGGATTCCGGATTCTGCGAGTCCTCCGGGGAAGCCTTGCGGAACTCCAACAGATCATGCGGGACCTGAATCCCGAGTTGGATGATGAGGACAAATGACGCCCAACCGGCCTTGGCCGCGTCATCGTTCTTCCTCGTCCTTAAGGATGTCACCGATCACATTGTCGACGACCACCGGTGTCTCGAAATACGCGATTGAGGGTTCGGTGCCATATTTTTCCCGGATGAATTTCTTCCACTCCTCCGAATAGAGTTGTTCGGCCTGCTCACGAGAGTTCCACAAGTACACGCCGCCTGCCGTCTTCCCATCCTGGGAAAGGAGGTAGTACTTCCGAACAAGTCCATCAACATCCCTGTACCTCGGGGCCGTGCTCGAAAAGACCTCCAGTGCCTTGTCTCGAGTGATCGGTTGCGGGAGACTGAACTGAACAAATGCAGTAATCATAGGCTGAACCTCTCTTTGGGTAATGGTTGGATGGAACCCCATTGGGCAGTCAGGTGGTTCGACTTCTTAGCGAGACGCTTGTACACATCGCTCACAAGGCACCTCCACGCATCGCCCGGGGCTGCGGTTGGGTTTGACCATCTTTCTTTGAACATTGTAGAGGATCTATCCGTCAAGAACAACAGGGATTTTGTTCGTCATTTTTCCTTGACAGGGGGACCCCGATGGGCGACCTCTTGTAGAGAAGGTCTTCAGGCACGTAACCACAACTTCCGGCAACTCCAACGGCATCATCCACGCACGGGAAGGGGAACAATGGGCGCAGAGCGGTTAGAACCGCAAAAAAAAGGCGATTGCAGGCATCAGCGTCACGCAGGAGCTTGGGTTTCGCAATTACCATTGTGCGACGCAGGGAATCCGGACGTTGTTCCTGGTTCCCAGACGCTGGGATATTCCACTCGTAACGGACGAGACATTTGCGCGGTGCTGCAAGCACCATAACACTCATCTCCTCATGACGCAAAATCTGATTTGACCTCTCTTCTCTTTCTTTCTTTTTTCCTTACTTAATCCCGGATATCGAATTATCTGCCGGCAGATCAGTAGGCGATTCCTTCGATTTCGTAAATCTTTGCTGCCGGGACGCACCCATGATAGAATACGGATCATTTTGTCATCCAGCCCGGAACTGCGCCCAAGGAGTTCACGCTCATGAGAGGGGTACCCTGCCGGCCCGGCAATGGAAGAACTAGAGGCTTCTGGATTCTGTCAAGAGGGGGCTTACGGTGGCGGATCTTTCCAGCGAGCTCGATGTCCAGTCGAGAACCGTGTGCCGGGTCCTGGAGGCCGGCCGAATTGCCGATCAACATGGAACGAGAGTACCGGAGTTCGTACTGGCGACTGGTCGATGGCCTCAGAAGTAGCCTTCCTTTCCCGTTTACCGTCACGGAACTCATGGCTTTGCACATGAGCCGGGACATCCTCAGGGTCTTCGACGTAACCGCTTTCCAGGAGTGCATTCAGAGCCTCTTCGACAAGATGAAGACATCCCTGCCCTCCGGACAGTACCGTCCCTTGGAGAAGATGTCACAATCAATGCACATTATTTCCTACACCGTGAGAGCGAACCGCCTTATGAACATCCTTTTATGCCCGGCGATCATAACAAAGGGATTGCCGAAACCGTGGTGACTGAAGGGGACAAGGTAACCGCAAAAGCTTATTTAGAAAACCTGACAAGCAGTCGGTGGATGTGGGAGCCAACGCCACCTCACCGCTTGACAGCTCCAAGATGGAGGATTACCGATGGAAACTCATGACTTGGCTCAGGATCGAGCGGTAGCACTTTTCAGTTTCCTACGTGAATTGGCCGAGCTAAGTACGAAGACCGTGCGTAACTTGGAGGATTATGAGAGTGTCATGTGGCTTAGTGAGATTCCAAGATCACCCGATGTCCGACGAATGGCTTGGCGCAGTGACGTCCAGGATGAATTATCGGATGTTTGGTTGGAGATCAAGAAGCCAGAGTTCAAATCACCACCTAAAGTACCCTCCGCCGTGAGTCGATGGGTTCTCGAAGACGAGTTACAGAATTCCGATCTGGAGCGACCGAACCTGAAACAAGAAATCCCTGCGGCCGCCACGAGGGCAGGGGCTGAGAGAGGAAATCAGGACGGCTTCGAGCATCTTGCAGATCACCCCGAGATTCAACAGATCTGGTCCGAGTACGTAGAAGCATATTGGAAGCCCTGGGCAAAGGAAAAGAGTCTACGAAAATCTGTACAAGAGGTCTATGCAAATCTCTTTTCGCTTTACCAAAAACAAGAGCAGCTTGGTGAAGAGTATGAGATCCTTGTTGGATCTGGGTTGCTACAATGGAAGATAAACGACAGGTTCACTATCAAGCGCCACATCCTGGTTGCTCAATCCAATCTTGCTTTCGATCCCGCCAAAGCAACAGTAAGCGTCGGCCCACCAGGGGAAGGGGCCAATCTGAAGCTTGAACAGGATATGCTTGAGATTGATCAGCGACCAGAAATCCTTCCACCGGCCTTCAACGTTGCACTGGGCGAAATCGGGGATGCAATATGGGACACCTCGAAAATGGTGCCCGCAATAACAAGTTGGGTGAATTCTCTTTCTCCTCATGCGATCTATAGCGAGAAGACCACCTGCCAAGACAGTGCCACCGAGATACCCACAGTGACTCTTGCTCCTGCACTGATATTGCGCAAGCGATCCGAGAGAAGCATTGTCACCATGCTTAGAGACATCGGTACCAATCTCCAATCTGTATCATCGATACCCGCCACCATTAAACGGCTTGTTTGTGAAGAGGACGTCCCTAACCACCCCGGTCAACCAAGGCGTAGCGAAGAAATATACTTCACGAAACCAGCCAATGAGGAGCAAATTCAGCTCGTTGAGAGAATACTTGAAAGAGAGGGGGTAGTTGTTCAGGGTCCACCCGGCACCGGTAAGTCTCACACTATTGCCAACTTGATTTCTCACTTCTTGGCGACTGGGAAACGAGTTCTGATTACGAGCCATACTCCCCGAGCATTGAGGGTTCTTCGAGACAAGATCCCGGATTCCATCGCAGCGCTGTGCATCATGCTGCTGGACAACGACCGGCAAGCCTTGAAGGATCTCGAAGCCTGTGTGGACAGAATAACGAGAAGGTATGAGAATTGGAGCAGTTCGGAGAATTCTCAGACTGTCTCACAGTTGGAAAAGGAGTTAGACGAGTTAAAGGCTCGGGAAAGCGTTGCCGAAAACAGGTTAATAGCAATAAGGGAACGGGAAAGCTATCGTCATCCAAAGTGCTTCTCCCACTATGAGGGAACGGCTTCGGAAATTGCAGACCAACTCAATCGGAAGCAGAGTGAGTTTTCATGGATCGGTGAGCTTCCTGATGAAGGATCCGAACCTCCCATCACAGACGATGAAGCTTCAAGGCTGCTACAGCTCCTCAGGATCCGGAAGGATAGGTCTGAAGACCTAAACAAGAAGACAATTGCCCCGACCTTATTGCTGGAACCCGATGGATTCAGTCATCTAGTCCAGATGGAGTTGCAAGCTGAGAGAATATCCCAGGAATCCCAGGACCATCGAAACCACTCTTCCTATTCAGTTCTGAAAACAGCCGAGCGAGATTTCCTGAGACTGATTTTGGAATCTGTGAATAGATTGAGATGCGTGATCCAACAGTCCTTTCAGCACCCCGACCGATGGGTACATAAGGCCACAGAGGACGTCTTAGCACGGCACAGCCGATCGTGGATTCCCTTGCTGCAGGGCACAAAGGATCATCTTAACCGTATTGAAGACAAAGCGAAACGAACCTCTGGTCTGGTCATTTCCGGTGTTCGAGGCAAGAACCTGGTTCTAGTGAAGGAGCACGCGATTTCCCTACTCGACCATTTCGAATCTGGAAAGCGAATCGGTGTGTGTATCTTTGGCCTTTGGTTGTATCGGCCACCTGTTGTGAAACAATGCTGGGATGTGATCTCGGAGATCTCTGTCAACGACCGGCCGTGCACAGAGTTGGAAACACTACGTGATTTCATTGAGTGGCTGGAAGTGGTCATTGGGCTGGATTCTCTGAGGCGTCTCTGGTCGGGTATTCACATTGTACGGCAAAGTGAATCGACGATTGCGATATCACATTTTCATGCCTTGCATGACACCCTGAAGGAGATCCTTGACCTGCGCCGGAGGATAGAAAACCTGAAGTCACAACTCCAAGACATTCCAGGTCTCGCCGAACCTTCGTGGCACAGAGACGAGGATCTGGAAGCTCTGGTCAATGCTATAGAGGCCTTAGCCGCCGAAGACCGATTCAACTCCATTAAGGATGAAATAGAAAGTAGAACGGCCCACATACTAGCAGCAGCTACTGCACCAGCTTCTCACCCTACGCTGCAGGGTCTTGCTCAGGCTATCCGAGACCGCGACGAAGTTAATTATGGGTTAGCTTTCGGTGCCTTACAAGATCTGAATCGTTTCTACGAAGAGATGGAGGTCTGCGAGAACCTGCTGAACCGTCTTCATAAGAGAAGCCCCAATCTGTCCAAAGAATTGCAGGATACTTGCTTGGATCAAGAGTGGAACAGCCGACTGACCAATTTTCAGGACGCCTGGAACTGGGCACGATGTGACGCTTGGCTCCAGAAACTACTCCATCCAGAAGAAGAAGAACGTCTCAACGCCGAATTGCGCTCAATTCGGCATGATTTGCAGCAGTGCATGGAGAGGCTGGTGGAGGAGAAGGCATGGGGTTACTGCTTTCAGCGGATGAGCAATAGGGAACTCAGTCACCTGATCGCGTGGAGAGCGGCCATGGATCGTGTAGGCAGGGGGACTGGAAGACACGCTGCTCGACACAGGAAAGATGCGCATGATCACATGAAAGAATGCAGGTCGGCTATTCCGGCATGGATAATGCCGATATTTCGAATTGCCGAGACCATGAGCGTGAGGCCTGAGCTTTTCGACGTAGTAATAGTTGACGAAGCCAGCCAATCGGGTCCAGAGGCTATCTTCCTTTACTACCTGGCCAAGAAGATCATCATAGTGGGAGATGACAAACAGATTAGTCCGGAGTCTTTCATTGACCAGGATCAAGTCGTGAGGTTGCGCGATCAACATATACCCGATCTACGGAACAAGGAGGCATACGGCGTCGAGTACAGCCTCTTCGACATCGCAAAGATATTCTATCCGAGGTTCATCCGCTTAAAAGAACACTTCAGGTGCATGCCGGAAATTATCAAGTTTTCAAATGAATTGTGCTATAGCGACCAGCCTCTTATCCCGCTCAGACAGCATGCCGGCAATCGGTTGCCTCCAGTAGTTGCTCAGCATGTTTCCAACGGTTTTCAGAAAGGGCCAAGGAATAGAACAGTAAATCCTCCGGAGGCGAAGGCTATTGTTCAAGCAATCAAGGAGTGTGTCGAAGACCCGCTCTACGAAAACAAGTCAATAGGGGTCATCAGTTTGCTTGGCAGGAGTCAGGCTCAATACATAGAAGAGCTTCTCAGAGATGCCATAGGTCCTGAAGAGATGGCAAGGAGGAGGCTGGTGTGCGGCGATCCGTACGCCTTCCAAGGTGATGAAAGGGATGTTGTCTTCCTCAGTTTGGTGAGGGCCTCCACCGCCAATAACCCCGTAATGGCGCTAACTCTACCCCGAGACGAGCGCCGATTTAACGTTGCTGTGAGCCGAGCGCGAGATCAGGTTCAGCTTTTTCATACCGTGACAGTAAACGATCTCCGGCCTCATTGCCTGAGGAATAGGCTCATCGAACATTTCCAGAACCCAAGTGGGTCGCAGATTTCGGGCCCAGAAACAAAGGAAATAAGAGATGCCGCATCGGTAGTTGGCAGACGAGACTCACGAGCTCCACAGCCTTTTGATAGCTGGTTTGAAGTGGATGTCTATTTGAGAATAAAAGACAGCGGCTTCCGCAGCGTCCGTCCCCAATTTGAAGTTGCCGGGTACTTCATAGATCTAGTGGTCGAAGGTCTGGAAAGCCGCCTAGCCGTAGAATGCGACGGAGATGCTTTTCATGGTCCCGAGCAATACGCCAAAGACATGAGTCGGCAGAGGCTGTTGGAAAGATGCGGCTGGCGATTCTGGAGGATCAGGGGCAGCGCATTCTACAGAGACCCAGATGGTTCCCTACAAGGGTTATGGGAAACTCTATCCAGCATGAATATTCGACCTGATGCCTCTGGTTGCGAGACCGCCGCAACGGCCGATGAGACACAGGCTTCGGCCTTAGATTTAGCTGGTGACAGGGACAAACAGAATTCGTCTACGCACGAAAAGTCCGTCCGCAAAACTCCATCAACTGAGGGGACCAATGATCACAATGGCGTCGAAGGAGTCGCTAATCGATTGGATGATTCGCAAGGCCAGGGGGATGACACAGATCTGAGGGATGTTGCACCGGTCATTCCCCTTGCCGTGGACTTGTCTATTCCTGTTTTGCTTCTGATTGAAATGCGTGGAGGAGAACTGGGCATGGAGGACACGTGGGATGCGGTGCTGGAGTTCTTGGACTGCGCTACCAAAGTGCCAGGTGAAGAATTTGAATGGCCGCTCGATTTTCGAGAAAGATTCCTTTGGGCGCTTTCCTGGCTTTCTGAAAGAGGGCTTCTCAAGGAGCTCCGTTATAGAACGAAAGGAAAGAGGGATGAAATAGCCTGGAAAATTACCGACAAGGGGTTGAGGGAATTGAAAGAGCAGGCTTTGATATGACTCTTTCTCCCATTCCAAATCCGGGTGTGATCAAAAAAACGGATCTGCCGGCCAATCGGTACCCGCTCACGCCGGCTTCTCCTGGCCTTCAATTATGGTTCGGGTCGGTTACCGGCCAGGCACACGAGTAGCCGGCATCGGACAGATTGGCCATGCCTTGCCCGTTGGCGTATGCCGATATCGCCAAGGTTGTGGGGTGAACATGTTTGAGAATATTTCAGAGCTTCACGAACACTTGGAGAAGAATGCTTCCGAGTACACCGCGCCTCGTCAAGTGAAGCGTCTCTTTGCCCACGTGAGAAATGCTGCCGGTTCAAGACAGGATTCTGAAGAAGAACAAGCCGGCTGGGAAATGGAATTCTTCGATCTGTATTTCGATGCAGGGGAAGCGAAGCTTGTGGATTTCGATGGCTTTGATGAGAGGAAATATGCTTACCTGGAGACACGTCTCAACGCCACTGCGAATCCCATCCTGAAGGCTCGATATGCGCACATCCTGTGGTGCAGCCCCCTCAAGAGGCATGGGCACATCGCTGTTGATTCTTACTTGGAGGCCGCCGGCATATACGAGAAACAGCAAATCGAGAATCCAACCAGTGTCTACGACTACAATCTGCTCTCTTCAGTCATCGATGCTCACTCACTGGCGCACCAAACAAAACACAAGACGGACGACGTCAAGCACGAGATTAGAAGGCTGGTGCTGGCGTTCCCGTTCGACAATCCGGCCTCATTCCGGATTCGTAGAGGCTTGGTTGAGCACATGTTGAAGAAAAAGAGGAAATTCTCAAGACAGGACTTCGATGGTATAGCCGAAATATGCTGGAAACAGGCCGAGGCCCTCATTGGGAATAGAGATGAAGAGACGGCCGTCGAGTTCCTGGAACTGGGTGAACGAATTATGTGCAAGACGGGTGGCGCAGCTCATCGTTGGGTTAAGAAGCGCGCTGAATGCTATGAAATCCTCATGGAGGAGT
This sequence comes from Pseudomonadota bacterium, assembly GCA_043806215.1. Classification (GTDB taxonomy): domain Bacteria; phylum Desulfobacterota; class Desulfomonilia; order Desulfomonilales; family Desulfomonilaceae; genus JAVHLK01. The sequence goes on from JAZDHD010000146.1 coordinate 14,339, forward strand.
TCAGGAATACGCCAAACGTGATCTTGTACTGTCAATTGGCCCTTCAAGCGTACAGGGGCATTGGAGATACCGGCAAAATCAAGGAACTGGAAAGAAAATGCGACGACATGAGGTCCCGAATGGCGGTAGTCCGGATATCTTCAGAATTTGACCCTACGAATCTCTTGCAGTCATGTGAGTCGTTGGCACGTGAGTTGACCGCAGGGTCTTTGGAAGAAATCTTGAAATCCCTCGGTACCGACCAACGTTTGCTGCCTCGATACGAAGCCCTTGCGGCCACGGTTGATGCTCAACTCCAGAGTCCCCATCTTGTAGACCGCTTGAACGTTGTAACACTGGACGGACGAGGCCATGAAGCCCAGCATTTCACGACAGAAGAGGCTAAGAGGAACGCAAAGATCCTTAGCTCATACCGGATGCGGCTCGAACGCTTCACCGTCGAGACAGTCAAGCGGGTTTTGGAGATCTCGATCAAAGAGAAAAAGCTTTCTGCCGATATACTTCTAAACTTTCTCGAAACGCGCACCTGGATAGGACAAGACATTCGTACGTTTATGCCGGGGGGAAGTGCGAAGTCTTACCGATGGTCAGATATGATATCACCGGCTGTAAGTGCGTGCATCCGTGACATCACGGCCCACATCGAAGATCCCGCCGGCCGGCAGCACTGTGTCTTGGCGGTGGATTCCCTCACACTCAAGCTCGAGGGTTTGATACGCGACCTGTGCCGGTCTCATGGAATCACAACATGGAGTATGCGCGAGGTCTCTAAGGGCGAAACGGTTTCTTCAGAAAAGAATCTGGGCAAATTGTTGGACGATTTAGAGGCCGGACAACAAATGGACAAGGATGACCTTCTCTTCCTCAAGTTCTTGCTTGTCGAGCAACCAGGGTACAATCTCCGGAATCGAGTCGCTCATGCTCTATTGATGAGTCCCGACGAATACCATATTGATTACTGCTTGTTATTGCTGCTTGCGTTGCTCAGGTTGGGCACATATGAGTTGGGAGATTACGATCACGTTGGCCCTCAAGAGGGCGACACCGAGCCATAGCCGGAATCACGAGCCCCGGCCCCCCCGATCAGTTGCATTCTCCCACGAGAATGAACGGTGCCCAAAAGAGGGGATGGTCAAATCCGGCTTCACGGATTTCCTTGCGAGCCGATTGCACGGCTTCGATGATACTGCGGCCCTGCTTGATGTGCCTGAAGAGGTTTTCCATCAGCTGCACGGAAGATACCTCGGTGAGGTGCACATGTCCGAGACTCCGGCGAATTCTTCATATGACCTCGGACAAGCAACCCAGGCCTTCGCCGGAGCTAGGGCGGGCATAGCCTGCCCCACAGGCTCCTGATTTGCCGAGGATTTTCATGATTCGTTGTGGCTTGTCGGCAGCTGCAAGCCATGAGAGTTCATAAGTAGATGCCGAAAAACGGGATTCTTATTCCGGACGCCAATACCAACTCGCGTTCAAGAGTGGTCAGCAGCCCCCCCCCCAAGACAACCTGCGCTATAGCCGGGAGAGTGGATGAGGAGGAGAATGGAGTGAGGGATTGAGAACTCTTCGTCTCCTCGTTGACACGAGGACAATGGTGTAGCATGATTCAGCCCGTATGGCGCCTGTGCCCGCGACTATTGCAGATCTTGAGAGACGTGCCATAAGCGGGCCTTTACATCGATCCCACGGAGGAATCCGACAATGAAAATCGTTGCAGTTCTGGGAAGTCCGAGGCCAAAGGGCAACAGTACGGCCTTGACCCGGAAGATTCTGAGTAAGGCAGGGGAACTGGGTGCGGAAACCCAAGAGTTTGTTCTGAACAAGATGGCGTTCAAAGGCTGCCAGGGGTGCGAAACCTGCAAGACGAAATTGGACCGGTGCGTCCTCAAGGACGACCTGACGGAAGTTCTCGATGCCGTCAAGGGGGCCGATGCAGTGGTCCTGTCGAGTCCCATCTATTTCGGCGAAATCTCGGGCCAGTTGAAGTCGTTCTTCGACCGGACCTATTCTTATGTGAATCCGGATTTCAGCAGTCGCGTTCAACCGGGCAAATCCGCAGTCTGCGTGTTCGCACAGGCACAAGCAGATTTGAACCAGTACACCGACGTATTTCCCCGATACGAACGATGGCTCAAACACTACGGATTCACCGATACGCATCAGCTCCGCATGAAC
>JAZDHD010000147.1:0-13647 GCA_043806215.1 Pseudomonadota bacterium
TAGACAAACATGGATCAATCAGGCGGGCGGAAGTCATGGAACTCTGTCGTATTTCAAAGGACCAAGCTTATAAGCTTCTGAGCAGGCTGAAGAAAAAGGAGCAGATTCAGCAGAGCGGTGAGCGGAGAAAAGCCGTTTATACGCGCAAGCGTTAAGATTATGCGCTCGGCGTTAAGATTATGCGCCCACTTATGCGCCCGGTGCGTATCCGACGCAAGCGCACCTCGGGGTCTTGTATTTTGCTCTTCAGGGAGCAAGATAGGTCGGCGGCAAGGAAAAAGTCAAGAAGCAAGACCCGACCCCGGCACGTTCAGGGACGGCGCATCATCTGGGCCGGAACCGCGGAACGGCAAGCCAAGAACCGGAGAAAACACCCTCGGGGTTGCCGGGGGTGTTCGGACTTGTCACGCGGAGTATATGATTTCTTGACTGGGTTCCTCGTTGCTCCCGTGTTTCAACAGCCCCCCCCCCCCCCTCGGCCCTTTTCCGGGCTTACCGGCGGGAGTTTCGCCGGTGCATGCCGGTTTTCCCGTGTCTCGATTGGCGTGCCGACACTCGTGGTTTGCTTGGGGCCTTGTCGAATTTGCCTCGAAATTGGGCATGTGCGAGATGTGATTGGCGTAATGACAACTTTCCGTTTTTGATCCGGTCGGCAGTGTTGCGATTCTTCAGGGGCGACAGCGACTTGCCGGGAATGCGTTTGGGGAATATACCGCAAATCGTTCCCTTATCCGGGTCGGTGACGCACTTCTTTTGGCCGGGTTCAAGATAGCCCGATCCCGGCGGCAGGTTGTTGGGATCCGGGGGGCAGGCGTTCAGCAGACTTGCCGCTGAAACCGAAAGCCCGGTCACTACCAAACTCACCAACAGAACCCTTTGCAGTATCATCTGTCCGTCCTCCAGTCTGTAATGCCGGTGTCAAACGCGTCCGCATCTCTTCTCTCGATTGAACCCGATTTCACCGGACTTACCGATACAGTTCGAAAGAGGGGGAGAATGGTGACAGGAAGAGTTCGGAAGGATGCCGTCCGGTGGTAACGCTGAAACGCCATTGAAATGGGGCCGTGCCTATGCTCACGAGACTGCCCGGCATAGCGGGCGCACCGGATCTCGGGCCCATTGACGAGCGCGGTGCAGGGGGTACCGTGCGGCGCCGGTGAACCTGAGCCGCGGCCGCTGCATTCTTGGATTTCTCGGCGGTTGATCTTTCTTCGCCTGGGCCCTTGAATCTGTGTGAATCGGTGAAATCTGTGGAAAAGTTCTTGTCTTCTTGGTGTCTTTGTGCCTTGGTGGTTGGTCTTTCTTCTCTTGGCCTTTGAATCGGATTTCGGACCCGGGTCCGGGAACCATGGCGGCTGCGTTTGTGCCTCTATGTCACCCATTAAGAGGTCCTGTATCCTGCTCTTCAGGGAGCAGGATAGGTCGGCTGCAAGGGAAAAAGTCAAGAAGCAAGACCCGACCCCGGCACGCTCGCGACCCCGGCACGCTCGCATATGTGTCAAGGCAAGACTTGACGCCCTTTGGGATCACATTCTTTATCACTAAGTCTCTCTCTTAGGATCTTTTCGATGTTTTCAAAAGCATCGAGATCGGGTTCACCATCATAATCGCCTTCTTCGAGCCTATCCAGGTAATCCTCTTCAAATCCTGTCATTTCAGAAAGACCTTCCATGGACAGACCATACTGCCGACGCAACTTGTAAATACCATCCCCAATAAAGCCTTTGACCGAAGCGATAGTGTATCTGGATTCGTTCACATCGTCTTCCCGGAAGAACCACTCCTTCAGGTGATCAAATCCATCTTTCATGGCAAAGATCCTTTCCAGGTATGTTTTGCAGGCTCTCTCTCAAACTCTCTCTTTTCCTGCCTTGCCTGTTTTATCTCACCCGGGGGAGCCTCGTCCTGCTTCTTCACGAAGCCATGCGCAAGGACAACATACGTGTCAAAGAAGAAATAGAATATCCTGTACTGAGCCTTGCCCCGGTCCCTCAGGTAGTAGATGCCTTCTCCAAGATATTCAGCCCTCTTGGGAAGTACCTTGTGCAGCATGTAGCCATAATTCTTGAGCCTTCTGATATTTGCCAGGCACTTTGCAGCACCGTCGGGATCATCCTTTCCAATCTTGGAAAAGAAATCCTTGACAGGTACCCTCTTGTTTTCCTTCTGGCATATTACTATGTGCATGTCCCGGAGGCAACTCGATCCTAATGTTCAAAAACCGGCCGGCCGGTTCTAACAGGCGAGGTCGGCATGTGCCTCGGAGTCAGCTCTTGTATCTTGCTCTTCAGGGAGCATGCTGGTTCAGCAGGAAGGGAAAAAGTCAAGAAGCAAGACCCGACTCCGGCACCCGCTCAAAGGGACGGCACGTATAGTTGAGTAACGCAGCCCCCCGAGCACTACCTTGGTTTTCGCCTTCCGGGCTTAGTCTCAAGCTCTCTTATGCGATCCAATAATGGGCGCTTAGCCACATGAAATCTAGCTATTCTGCCATCTGTCGTTCGTACGGCGATCGTCACCATATCCGGGCTATCCCCAGCGGAAATGTTTTCCAGCCAATCTGCGGCATGAAGAGCGCTATAATCTCTCATTGCGCTTCCTCCCTTTTGATGCGATCATCCATCTCCTTCAGCAGGACGTACAACGCGTCGGCCACGGCCGCTCCAATGAAAAAATCCAAATCTATCACAAAAACATGCGGCCGTATACTATCAACGCAAAGGAATCCCCACGTATGGTGATCTCCTCCCGCCAAAATCTTTCGGATAGGCCACACAATAGTGGATCTGTAATCGAATTTGCCCTCCCTCACCCTCTCGGGAGTCCAGTGAGAATTCTGGTATCCCTTTTCTTGCAAGAGATCATTGGAATAAAAATAGTTTCCCGGTGCCTGACGGAATAGTGCGAGATAGTCGGTATTGTCTGACACGTAGTCTTGATCAAGTTTCTGTATGGGATCCGGAGTGCTCGGATGTCTGCAAAACGTCGTGACTTGGACGGACCGTAGATGATGTTCCCCAGCCCTACCGGAACACGAGACTTGTTTGATGCACGCACGACATGACGCACCAGCTAAGACGCTGAAGACGTCTGCGAAGCTTGCAAGGCATTGCCCGATATGCTCCATCACTGTTGTCGGCGTGTCTTCGTTCGTTAGCGAGTAATAGGCGTCTCTTATCTTGTGGAAAACATTATGAATGCTCGGGCCAGCCAAGGCTAGGCGGGCTTGCCTACTTTTCAAGAACGCAAGAGCCAGTGCAAAGAGAAAGAATATGCACAGCCAAACCGTCAAGATGACTTGATGAATATTGCTGCCACGAGCGTTTAGCGTGGCCCAGAGTATCCCGGCAATAGTGATGATGGCTGCGCCGCCTGTGAGCAGTTTGTGAACCGAAAGCCACCGTGTTATTTGGAATCCCAAATTGGTCAATCGAGGAAATCCCACAACAGCCGCACCTCCAAACTGCCAGGTTGCGTCAAGCTATCCTCCCCGATCAAAAAAGGCAAATAAAATTTCCGAAACTGACCGATCACCGTGAAGAGTCCTGCAATTGCGTACTTTGAGTAACACCATGACTACAACGAATTTGCGACTCCGGTCTTCAGGGCGACAAGGGGCAGGGAGACATGAGAGTTTGGAATGAGGTATCAAGCCCATGACTTGAAAGCCCGGGTCAGGTCTTGCATCTTGATCTTGCACAATCTTTGAGGAGTTCCGGGCACGCCATACTCAGTCAAGAAGCAAGACCCGACCCCGGCACGAGCATGCCCGTGCGATATGCATCTGTCATTTGTATCGGATCTACCGGTTCGCCGGGCCGTGACCGCCGTTCCGGACAATCCTAGTTTCCCCGCAGCAGTGGGGAAGCAGATCACTGAAGTACGCGCGCTCCTTGTACTCCCACTTCTTCATCTACCCCGTAATCCTGACTGGGTGCGGGTATGCTGCGGAACAGCCTCCAGCAATGAGAACCAGCCTTTCGGATCGGAATACCACCGCGTCGTCTCCATGCCTGCGTCCCGAATCATCTGTTCTGCACCGGCTCGCCGGAATTTGCGGCAGATCTCCGTTCGGATGGTCTCCCCTTTCTTCAGCGCAACAGAGAGTCTCAGGTCCTGAAGCTCCACGGACACGTCCCGCCGCGCCCGAAGATGCATTTCGACCCGCTCATACCGCGTATTGAAGAATGCTGCGTGATCGAAGCCGTCAGGATCAAAGTCCGCCCCAAACTCCCGATTGATGACCAGGAGGATGTTCTTGTTGAACTCAGCCGTCACGTTTTGTCCATCGTTGTACGCCGCCTCGATGATTTCCACCGGCTTCACCATGTCCAGTCCGAGGATGAAACGATCACCGGGGTTGAGGATCGCGGCCACATCCAGCAGAAAAGACGATGTCTCCGCGTCGTCCAGGTTACCGATGGTACTACCGAAGAACAGGACCAGCTTGGGCCGATCCAATCTCAGCCTGTGAAGGTCGCGGGTGAAATCCGCCTCGATTCCGTGCACCCTCACTTCCGGATACACGGTCGTCAACCGAGCCTCCGATTCCAGCAGTGCCGGGCCGCAGACATCCACCGGAACATAACGCACATCGGGCCTGCGCCACGGGCCCAAGGCATCGAGCAAAGCCGTCACTTTCCAATGAGCGCCCGCACCCAATTCCACGAGATCGGCATTTCCCAGCCCGCGCACGATTTCTTCGGCATGAGTCCGCAGCAGATGCAGTTCGGTTCTCGTCGGATAATACTCGGAAAGGCCGCAGATCGCTTCAAACAGCTTCGCTCCCCGTGCATCGTACAAGTATTTGCTCGGTATGTATTTCTGACGGGACATAAGCCCCGTCACGACATCCTCACCCGGCGGCTTGTTTGGGCCGTCTTCGATTGGGATTCCGGAACAGGATTCTGCAGAAGCGGAAGATACCGGCATACGCACTGCTCTCCTTCATCGACACGGGAATCTCGACACCTGTTCTTGGACCGTCCGGCACTTCTTAGGGTCTGTCCCAAAACCAACTTTGCAAGTAGCAATCCGGGGACACGATTCCGAGTTTTGCGAGGTCACATGGCGTCACTCGCAAAATCGGATCATGTCCCCCGATTGCCGTCGGCGCTCACTACCGACAGGGAACGAAGCGGACGCCCTCGGTGGTTTCCCGGATCATCTCTTCCAACAAGGCAAGGGTGCGGTCGATCTCTTCTTCGGTATTGCCCGGGCCCAACGAAAACCTCAGCGCACAGTGTGCTTCCTCTTCCGAGAGTCCCATTGCGAGCAGTGCATGCGACGGTTCCGGGGCGCCTGCTCTGCATGCGGATCCCGACGAGAGCGCCACGCCGAGGTTATCCATGGCCAGTACAACCGATTCGCCCCGCATCCCGGGCAATGTCAGGTTAACGGTGTTGGGAAGACGATCCTCAAGAGGTCCGTTGCGTTTCGCGTCCGGCACAATGGCCTTGATCCCTTGTTCCAGTCTGTCCCGCAAAGCCCTTATCCGATCCATTTCGGGGAGTCTTTGGATTGCGATTTCCGCGGCCTTGCCAAGCCCGGCGATTCCCGGCACGTTTTCCGTGCCGGCACGCAGCCCATGCTCCTGTTTGCCCCCGTGAACCATTGGATACAGCGTCGTCCCGGCACGGACGTACAGCGCTCCAACGCCTTTAGGCCCATGGATTTTGTGGGCCGACATCGTGAGAAGATCCACATCCCACTCCCGGACATCGATGGGGATCTTACCCACCGCCTGTACTGCATCCGTGTGGAACAGCGCCCCGTGTTTGTGGGTCACTTGCGCCAGCTCCGCGATGGGCTGTAGGGCCCCTGTTTCGTTGTTCGCCGCCATGACGCTCACCAATATGGTGTCCGGGCACAACGCTGCTTCCAGGTCGGCCGGATCGACCAGCCCTTCGGCGCTCACGGGCAGCAGCGTCACCCGGAAGCCGTGCTCTGCCGGCCAGTTGCACGCACCCAATACGGCTGGATGCTCTATGGATGTGGTGACGATGTGATTGCCCGTTCTCCGGCGCGCAAACGCAACTCCTTTGATCGCAAGGTTGTCCGCTTCCGAACCGCCGCCGGTGAACACGATCCTGCGTGCCGTGCAGTTGAGCAATTGAGCCGTCTGCCGTCGGGCCGACTCGACGATGAAACGGGCTTCATTGCCCGGCGCATGAATGCTGGAGGGATTGCCGAAGCATCGTTCGGTGCACTCGGCCACGATTTTCACAACTTCCGGCGCGGGTGGGGTGGTCGCATTGTGGTCAAGATAGATGCGCGGCGCAGTACGGGCTGATCGCCTTCCCTCTATTGGCGGCGTCTGCACGCCTCGTTTCACGGAGCGCCCCCCAATCGCTGCGGACCCTGCTTCGTCAAGTTTGACCACATCGCACAGCAGAGCCTTGTATACCGGAAACCCCGAGATGGGATCACAGCGCTGCAAGTCCGTCAGATCGTTCACATTGCAGTCCTGCCATGCCTGCGGTCCGAGAGGCCCCCCTCCCCCCATGGCCGCATCAACCACGCCCTGCATGATGTCGTCGGTGACGTGGGCCCTGAACCGGACCCGTCCCCTGGGACTGACTACCTCGACGAGGTCGCCGGCGACTATGTTGCGGTCACCGGCGTCGCGGGAGTTCATCATGACGGTCGGTTCGGGTTGCTCCTTCATCAGATCGGGAATATTGTGGAACTGGGAACGGAAATCGGTGGTTACCCGGGAACCGGAACCCAGCACCAAGGGAAACCGTCCGGCAAGGTCGGGCCGGGAGATAGGGCCTTCTTTGGGTTCCGTGTACACCGGGAGCGGGTCGTACCCGTGTTCCTCAAGAATGGTCGAAGCGATCTCAAACTTCCCCGTCGGGGTCTCGAAGCCCGGTCGGCCGTCGGACCGCAGCCGGCCTTTCTCCCACTTCCTGTACTCCATCATCACGGTGGGGACCCTCACCGAACCGCCCGCCGCCCGCACCTGTTCAAGGGTGAAGCCCGCCGGCTTCAACGCATGTCTCAGCACGGCTTCCTCGGTCTGAGGATAGAGATGCCCATAGCCCAGGCGTTTGGCCAATTCCGCAAGAATGAAGAGCCCGTGACGAGCCTCACCCACAGGCTCGATGACGCGTTCCCGGATCTTGAAGAGCGGACCGTACACCATGTATGATTCAATTTCGTAATAGGTCGTTGCCGGCAACACCAGGTCGGCATAGGCCGCGTCCGCGGTAAAAAAGCGATCGATACACACGAGGAAATCCAGAGCCGCCAGAGTGTCGCGCCAGATCCGAGGCTCGGGCCATGCCGTGATGAGTGAACCGCCTTCAATGATGAGTGATTTGATCGGATACGGCTTCCCGTGCAGCACGGCATCCGGAAGACATATGGCATGGGATTCTCCGCGGTATGCACTGTATACCGGGAAACGGTCACGGCCGAGTGCCTTTCTCACGTCCGGGTTGGGCACATGACCCTCACGGTTCATGGGAAATTGGTTTTCCCGCATGGTGAAACAGCGTCCGCCCGGTACGTCGAGCCCGCCCGCCAGCGCCCACAGAGTCATCGAGGCCCGAATGGCCTGCACTCCGCTGTCGCTGTACTCCAGCCCACTGTACATCACCGGGGCGGCCCCTCGTGCAGAGGATATGCGTCTCGCCAGCCGCCGGATCGTCTCGGCGGGAACCCCGGTGATGGTCTCCACGACCTCCGGGCGAAAGTGCCGACAATACCGTTCAAACTCATCGAAGCCGTGGGTCTGATCGCGTACGAAGCGCTCGTCGTAGAGATCTTCTTCGATGAGGACCCGACACATTCCCAGAGCGAGGGCACCGTCGGTGCCCGGCCTGATGGGGATCCACTCCGCTTCGGCGGCAATTGCGGTTCCCGTCCGCCGAGGATCGATCACCACCACTTCGGCGCCCCGCCGGCGGGCCTTCAAGATACGGACAAAGTCCAGAGGCGGGCAGTCGGTCGCGGGATTTGCGCCCCACACGACAATGAGTTCGGCGTTCTCCAAATCCGAGAACATGTTGATCAGCATTCCGCCGGCAATCACGTGGGGAGCGATCATCGCAAAGGATACGTAGCAAAGGGCGCCCACACCCAGGGTATTGGGCGACCCAAAGGGGAACAGAACGCTCGACGCGGAAGATACCGCTACGCCCCGGGGCTGGAAAATATCGCACTCGGCCTGTTCGAAACTGCCTCGCCCCGTGTATATGGCCGCCGCTTCCGGCCCATGGGAGTCCTTGACGGCATTGAGCCGGGCCGCCATGACGTCAAAGGCCTCGTCCCACGAGATGCGGGTGAACTCATACGTACCCTTTGGACCGCTCCTGCGCAGCGGATGGCGAAGCCTGTCCGGTGAGTAGACTATCTGGGGCGACTGTCGGCCAAGATCGCAGATCATCCCGAGTTCGGATTCTTCATCGGGCCGGACTTCGCACATCTTCCCCGCGGAATCATAGGTTACTTCCACCAGGCAGCCGGCAGGGCAAATCCCACACATGGCCCGTCGCCGCCGCCCAGCTCCATTGTCTTCCGCGGATTTAGTCACATGAACCTCATGGGAACGATGCCCGGCACCAGGAACATTCATTGGCAATGCGGCCGCTCTCTTCGCCGTGAACCGGTCCGACCGTCTAATTTCCCCCTCGGTCTCATTTGATGTCGCCGGTCTCCAACGGTTTGTCGGTATCATGCGCGTCCTTGTCGTCTACCCGCCAATCGTCGGGTGCATACAGGATGGCGTAATGGGAAACCCCGATCGGTGATTTCCAATACTCGATGAATGCACGTACCTCTTCCTTCGGCTCAATAACGCCGAAATGCCCTTCCAGGAGAACGTCGGCCTCCAGCCGGAGAAGTCTTGTCATGGAATCGAGATACTGCGCTTCATTGGACAGGAAGTCCGAATGGAGCGGACCGTGGATGTCTTGCCCGAACAGGATGATCTCGCCGTCAATTTCCGTAGTGTAGACGACCGAACCCGGTGAATGGCCCGGACAATGAATGGCCCTCACCGTCCCGTCACCGATGGAAAGGACCGTTTCCGGGCCCTGCAATTTGATGTCGATGCGAAGGGGAACCGGCCGCATTCCATGCCAGGCCGAGCCGAGTACACGGTGGTCGCCCGATTCGAGATAAACCGCGTCCAGCTCATGGGCCACGATCCGGCAGCCATATTCCTCTCTCACTGCCAGGGCTCCTCCGCTGTGATCGACATGACCATGAGTAAGCAGGAGATAATCCAGTTGCACCTCGGAGCCCAGGCATTCGGCGATGTTGGCCGTCAGCCGCGCGTGCCCCCGGCCGGTTCCGGCATCGACCAGGGCAGCCCGGTCCCCGAAGCGGACGAGGTAGACGGCCGCGTCGGAAGGATCGGTCAGATCCATGCCGCCCACTTGCCAGAGGTTATCCTTGATTTTTCCGGTCACTCAGGTCCCCTTCTTGTCCGGTGCAGGCGTACCCTTCGGTTTGCCGGCGCCGGGACGCTGCCGAACATGATGAAGAATGAGGCACCGCAAATGTGAAACGCATGATTTAACCAACCTAATGCCCTCGTGAGAGAACCCGACGGGAGTTGCCGGATTCATAACAAAGCCCTCCAATTCGCATTAGGCCCCAACGATCGAGTAGACGTACCGCCCAAGGAGCACTTGGTGCTCTGCGGCACAAATGCGGTCGCACATTCTGTAAACACGCGGTAGCGTCCCGGCGTCTCTGCCGGGCGATGGTAGCGACCCGGCGTCCCTGCCGGGCGCATGATCAAAGAGTACCGGCACGGAGGCCGGCGCTACCAAAGCAGGCTTTGCTGCCTTGGATACGACACCGTATTTAGGAAACGGAGCACTTAGGTCCCCATTCACCGCACGGCTTCACAGCAGCTGTTGAAAATGTCGTGACATCCAACGCTCACACCCTTCATGTCCTTCATGAGCTCCGATTGCAGCGTATACCCTGAACCCACGGTGGAGTGAGTATAGGCGACGCGTATGGGTCTTACTCTTTCAAAAAGCGCCTTTTCGATAACGAATGTGACGCCTTTCTCCGTGAAGACCTCATCATCTTCCTTTTGCTCATCCATCGCCATCACGAGATATGGACCCCTCCACCCGCCTTCGGTCATCAAGACTCTGATGGTTTTGAGCCCTCCGCTGCCTTCCAGGAACTGTGTGATCTTTTCTGATGCTTCCTCACTTACTTCAAACACGCAGAACTCCTTTCATCAGACTTGCCGTTCCCCTTCCGCCGGCTAACCGGAATTGCGGCGCTTTGAACGGCCTGGTTCGTCATCAACACCGACATGGTTGTGGCGGCAGGGTTATCCAAGAATGAATAAATTCCCGAACCTCACCTTTGGGCTCGATGACGCCAAAATGACCTTCGAGGAGAAGATCGGCCTCCAGGTTTTCCAGTTTTTCCAGTGAAGCCAGATACTGTTCCTCATCAGACAGAAATTCCGAATGAAGAGGACCGCTGACGTCTTGTCCGAAAAGGATAAGCTCACCGTCAATTTCTGCAGTATATACGACCGACCCCGGCGAGTGCCCCGGGCAGTGAATGGCCGTCACCGTACCGCTGCCGACGGTAATGGTCGATTCTTGACCCTCTAAACGGAGGTCGACAGTGAACGGTTCGAGGCTTACCCCACTCAGCGCGGCTCCGGTCACACGGTCGTCGCCTGATTCCAGATACACCGCATCCAACTCATGAGCCGCGATTCTGCAGCCGTACTCGTCTCGCACGGCCCGGGCACCGCCGGTATGATCGTAGTGACAGTGAGTGAGCAAAAGGTATTCCAGTTGCACGGCCGATTCCAGGCATTCGTTGATATTCATTATCAATTGCGGATGATTTCGGCCGGTTCCGGCATCAACAAGGGCCGCCTTGTCGCCGAACCGTACGAGATAGACCGCGGCGTCCGCAGGATCGGTCAACCCCCTTCCCCCCACTTGCCAGAGATTATTCTTGATTCTCTTGATCACTCCGACCTCCGATTCGACCGGTGAACGTATGCCGTTTGTCTTCCGACCGAGGCAACAGGAGAGGAACCCGCCCTTACGGAACGGGAGACGAGGCACGTCTCCCGCTCATGAAACCGCGATTAACCGTTCTTTGACGCGGACATCCGGGCGAGGGAGCCTACGATTGTCTCCAAGCCGTACTTATCGATCATGGATTCCAGTCCTACCTCTACGTCCTCAAGTTTCACCTCTTCCTCGACTTCCTCTTCCCGCTCTTCGTAGATGAGGACGTTATTGAGACACTTCTGAACACACATCGGCTCCGATAACGGCGGATCGCTCTCACACATGTCGCATTTGAGAGGGAGGCCGGAATCGGGTTCCTTGAAGGAGTCCCTGGACGGACAGGCGGCCCTGCAAAAGGCACACTCCTCGTATTCCTTTCCGTCGATCACATATTTGTCTCTTCCCATGCATTCGGCCGGCGTGTACTCGCCGGCGAAAACCGGAAGCCATATGTTCTTCAGCCGACGACTGATGACCTGGATCCGGGCCCTTGCGGGATTGCAGCTGCTGTATTTCGGGGAGGCGTGATACGCGGAGCAGACGATTTCGCATGCCCGGCAGCCATTGCACTTATCGGCATCGATCTTGATAGTCTTGATCTTCTTCTTAATCTTGGCCATTTTTCAGAATCCCTCTTTTTTCCAAGTCTTCGGCGACATAACCCAGATCCAGCTCGACCAATCTTTCCCTCGTAGGAACGCCGTCCACATTCCATCCTTTGAACTTGTAATACGTGTCCAGCAGATCCTTTTCGAGCTCGGGGAACCGTCTCTTCCAGTGGTCATCAGGCGGTTTCTCATCGGCCCTGGTCATGCCCCTTCTGTTATTGAACGCCCTGTGCAGATTCCGGCTCCTGTTGACCATCTTCTTCAGTCCGGCTTCATCAACATCGAGACCGCTCGCCGCGGAGATGAGCTTCGGGTAATTGTGTATATGGTAGGGAGGCTTCAGGCAAAACGATCCCATGCCGGCACACAATCCCAGGGCGTCGTCAATGTTGTGCAACATCTCCATCCAGTCCACGATTTCACTGGCCATCTCCGGAGTGGGGAAATACGGTATTGCCTTGTCTCCCCTGGGTTCCCATTCCAGAACGATTTCCTTGAGCCTGTCGCTGGGAACCTGGGGCCAATCCTTCACGAACGCTTCTCTCTGCTCTCTGGTGGGAAAAGCCGCCTGTGGGAAATTCCCCTCGATCTGGGTAATGCTTATCTTCTCGTTGGTTGAATACATGAGGAAGTAAATCGGATCCAACATCCCCAGCTTCAGAGGCAGTTGCTCATGTTTCTTGATCGTATTGTGATCGAACTGTTCCGCTCCCTTGCCGATCTTACGGGCCGCGTAGTAAACGCCGTCGGCCAGGATGTCTCCGATTCCTTCCCGCCGTGCGACTCTGTCGAGCAACCAGATGAATCGTCCCTCCTTGTCGGACGGACATCCCTCGAAGTCCTTGTCCGTCAGAATACCCGCTTCATAGAGTTCGACGGCGAATGCCAGAATCTGTGGGGTTGAGAACGAGTCCACCCCATACTCGGTGGCGCGTTGAAGGATTCTGAAGTTGAAGCGGAGGTCGTCCACATAGGCCGCCATGGCATAGGTGAGTTTTCCGAAGCATTTCATCATGTACTTGCTGCCGCCCGCGGACTCGGAAGAGACAAGTGCCCCGCATTGCTGCGGACAGTTGAAACAGCTGATCAACCGCTGAATCGCGGTCAATTGACTCGTTGTCCAATTCGTCTCGTTTTCCTTGCTCCAGAAGTCCCTTCTCCGCGTCCGGGCATTACCCCACATGAAGTTTTCCGTGTGCCACTTCTCGTCGGTGTGCTTCATTTCCTGAGGCGACCCGATGCCGGATAGAATCGTCATCACGTCCGGAATGGGATTTGTGTTGCGGAAGCTGATGTATTTCGACACCTCATCCATGTGCTCCATGAACTCTGCGCCCCGGGCAAGAAAGACATCTTTTGTTCCACGAACAGCGATCGCCTTGATCCGCTTGTCTCCCATCACCGCGCCGCCGCCGAGCCGACTGGCACTGGACCTGCTTTGCTCGATGGAAGCCGTGAAGACCCGGTTTTCACCGGCCAGGCCGATGGCCGCGACCTGCGCTCTCGGTTCGTTCAGTTCCTCCCTTATAAGATCTTGCGTTTCAAGAGCGCCCTTTCCCTGCAAGTGAGAAGCATCACGTATTTCCACTTTGTCGTTGTGTATCCAGATATAGACCAGCTTTGGGGATTTGTTGCGAAAGATCACTTTGTCGTAACCGGCATATTTCAGTTCCGCGGAAAAGAATCCCCCCATCATCGGGTACGCGAGCAAACCCGACTGAGGAGAAATGAAGGTGACAAGGGTGCGGTTGGCGCTGAAAGCCGGAGTTCCGTTGAGAAGCCCGGTGCTGACAATCAGCAGGTTCTCGTCATCAAACGGCTGCACCTCGGGGGCAACCCTATCCCAGTGCATCTTGACGCTGGTTCCCAGACCCCCAAGGTGAAGTTCCGTCAATTTCGGGTCGCTTTCAACCCGTTCAATGTTTCCCCTCGCCAAATCGATTTCCAGGTTGTAACCTGTCTCTGCGTACCTCATCCTGTTCACTCCTTACAGTCGACTTGCCATATGTTCGTCCGCACTCCCG
>JAZDHD010000148.1:0-5023 GCA_043806215.1 Pseudomonadota bacterium
CCGGGGTGAGTTTTGAGGACCGACAGGATTTACTGGGGCACAAGTCCGGGAGAATCACAACCTACTATTCAAAGGCGGAACTTGAAAACTTAATTGCGGCTGCAAACTTGGTGTGCGGTTCTAATTCACGCAAAACTCCCGCACTCGTGACACTGCGCAAACCCGTATCGCTTAGGCTCGTCGCCAAGTAACGGGTTTAGTTATTCTTTTTTGGCTCCCCGAGTAGGACTCGAACCTACAACCTAGTGGTTAACAGCCACCCGCTCTGCCGATTGAGCTATCGGGGACCGGCGTGCTACCGGGTTGAGCGGCCCCACTGCTGAGGCCGCCCCGACCACGTAACCCTCCAATGATGGACCAAGAGGCCCTGCTTGTCAAGAGAGAATTTCTTGACAGGAGCCGTTTCCGTCATGGCGGCGAATTCCCGCGAGGAACAGCCCTCGCGGCTCACAAATGCCGCGTCGCCTTGGAAGCAGGACCGGAATCGTGCCGGTCCTGCTCCATTCCCCGGCGCGCAACCGGAGGCTCGACGACTTGGCGGCGCTGCGCGGCCTAAGTGCTGAAATCCTCGACTCAGCCGCGCTGCATCAGATAGAACTCGTACCCGTAGTACCTGGAGTACTTACGGTATATATCGATTTCAAGTTGAATCTCATCAAGTGCCTGCATGCGTTCCGGGTCCGTGCCGTAGGTTCGCCGCAATGTCTGAACTCGATTTTCCAGAGGCAGGTAGAACGACTCCAACCAGTCCGACTCCGGAAGACTGAAGTGCCCCAGAACCTCGAATCCGCAACCGCTGATCACGGCCACATTGGCGTCTGCATCCGCCATGGCGGGATACACGTCCGCGAAAAACTTCCGGCACTCTTCCGGCGGATCGGGGCGGAACCATGTCAGCTCGGAGACCGCCACTAATCCATCCGGGACCAACAACCGACGGCAGGCAGCAACTCCCTCACGAAACCCCGGGTAATACGCTATGGCCCCCTCCGACCAGATCAGATCGAAGGTTCCGTCATCCGGTCCCAAGTCACGCATATCCTTCAGGCAGATCCGGATTCTCCCGGATACACCCGCGGCTTCAGCGCGGCGCCGTAACTCGTCCAAGGCAGGCCGATGGTTGTCCACCGCGGTGATGGTTCCCCGCGTGTGCCTCGCCAACCCAATGGTCTGTGCACCGTTCCCGCAGCCGATGTCCAGTATCCTGAGACCGGCCGCGTCCGGTGCATGCCCGCCGATGGGCTTTGCCGATGAATACAGCATGTCCAGAGCCCGCTTCGTTGAACCGTCGCTTCCCGGTCCATAACGCGGTAAGGCTGGATCGAATATCTCGTAGAAGAACTCCGTCTTTTCTCGTTCGTTCATTGTCCGTATCTCCTTCGGTAATCCGCGAAGATTCGCATTCGTTGCGCATTATCACGCTCTTTGCAGTTCAGTTGCCGGGATTGATCGAGGAGGTTGGAAATCGCACCTTCAGCGCTGCATACGGCAAGGGTGGGAGCCATATGCCTTTAACTTTCGCCTACAGACCGCGACTTCCATTACAGGACAGTTTCCATATGCCGTGATTATCAATCATGGGGTCCGTTCTGTCAAGCATCATTCCTCCGGCCCCGGGAAGATCGACTCTGGGGGGAACTCCCCTCCCCGGCCATACCTGAAAGCTTCCTGCGGAGCAGCCTGCCGGCCGTAAGCACCACCAGCGCGAAGACCAAAGCAAGGGGCAGCGCCTGAAACATGTACCCGTGGTAATACATCCTGGAATACACGGGAACCACATCCGAACGTGAAGCCCGGTATCGGCTCCGGATGGTCTTGTCGTCGTCGCTCCAAACCACCTCAATCGTCTGTCTTGTTCCCGATTCGGAAACCACCCGGTAGGAGCACTTCGTACGCCCGCCCAATTCGAGCCGGCCTGCCGGGCTGCTCATGACGAATGACGTGCCGGGGAAATCCCGCTTGAACTTCTCCAGATCCTTGAGCGATACCACGCTGAACGGCCTGTTCCCCTCACCGGGTTGGGCCGTTACGAAAAAAGGTTGATGAGGTTCCCGTCCTTTTGCAATATCACGGGCATCGAGATGAGAAATCGCCCAAGTGCCTGCAATAAGACCGGTGGAGCAACTGACCGGAAAGAACCACAGGGCTCCCATAACAAGTGCGACGATGCGGAGGATTCTCATTTTCGCGGCTCCTCGCAGCCCGGCAAATCGAAGAGATGGCGGACGCAAAGGCAGGTTCCCTTGCCCCGCCCATAATAGCACAGTGGAGTTCCGGAACGAGGACGCGGCACCTCATGTTTCGTTGTGAGCTTTAGGCAATGAAACCGGCATAGTCCGTTTCCGCCCTCGTGTGCTTAGTCGACCGCCTGAACTAACCTCTTGACCATCACGACCGGTTGGTTCAAGATTCCGGAGTTGCCGAGAAACGGTGTTCTCCTGAGAAAATGAATCCCTCTAACGCAAGGCTCCAATCATGACGCTTCCAGATCGGGTCCTCAAGGCGCATCCCGCAACTCTCGTGTTGGGGACTTTCCTCCTGGCAATCGGGGTGGGCTCGGTGCTGCTCAAGATCCCCATTTCCACGAAAAGCGGCAGCATTGCTTGGATAGATGCGCTCTTCACGGTCACCTCCGCGGTTTGTGTAACCGGTCTGGCGGTTGTGGATACCGGAAGCTATTTCACAACGTTCGGGCAATGCGTAATCCTCGTACTCATCCAGATCGGCGGCCTCGGCGTAATGACGATCTCCGTGGCCCTGTTCCAATGGATGGGCCGAAACGTGTCTTTCCGCCAGCGTATGGCTATGCAGGATCTGTTCGCACATACGCCGAGGGACGACATCTTCAGTCTCGTAAAGACCATTGTCCTTGTCACGGCGGCCGCGGAGGCCATGGGAGCCGCCCTATTGACGATCCATTGGGCCGGGGAAATGTCGTTTCCCAATGCCGTGTACAACGGAGTCTTTCACTCGGTGTCAGCCTTCTGCAATGCCGGTTTTGCCCTCTTTCCCGACAACATGATGCGGTACGGCGGCAGTTTCCTGCTGAACACGGCCATATGCGCGTTGATCGTCGTCGGCGGCATCGGTTTCCCCGTGCTCTACGATCTTCAGTCGTGGTATTTCGCACGCAAAGAGAAGAGGGTCCGCCCCTCCCTGCAAACCAAGACCGTGCTGTTGACCACGCTGATCCTGATAGTTGCAGGGGCCTTGATGTTTGCGGTTCTGGAACGGGAGTCGCTGTCGGCCTCACAGTCGTGGGCCCACCGCATCCTCGTCCCGTTGTTTCAGTCCGTCACGTGCCGCACCGCGGGCTTCAATACCGTGGACATAGCCTCGTTGAGGGAAGCCACGTTGGCAATGATGATCTTTCTCATGTTCTTCGGGGCCTCGCCCGGTTCTTGCGGCGGCGGCGTGAAGACGACGACGCTGGCGCTGCTCACGGCGTTTACCGTGAGCCGGGTGAGAAGAAGACGCCGCGTCAATCTGTTCAAGAAGAGCATACCCATGGAGACCGTGACACGGAGCGTATCGTTGATCCTCGTGGCACTCGGGGTCATCGGCGTGATCCTGTTCCTTCTTCTCGTGGGGGAGTCCACTGCCGGCCGCAAGGTCGCCGGTCCACAGGGATCTTTCCTCACGCTGTTCTTTGAAACGGTGTCGGCATTTGCTACGGTAGGATTGTCGATGGGCGTGACCCCGGAACTGAGCACGTGGGGGAAGTTTTGGATCACTCTCATGATGATCGTCGGCCGTGTGGGGGTGCTCGCATTTTCCTACATCATTGTAAGGACGGGCACGGCCGACGGCGTTGAATATGCCGAAGAGAACATGATGATCGGATAGCCGGAGATGAGATATGAGACGCTTCGCAGTCATAGGGCTCGGCAACTTTGGCTTCTACGCGGCCAAGGCTTTGTATGATGACGGCAACGAGGTTGTGGCTGTCGACAAGGACAGGAACAAGATCCAGGCCATAGATCCGCATTGCACCGAAGCGGTCGTGCTCGACGCAACGGACACCAATGCTCTGAAATCACTTGGACTTGACGGCATGGACGCGGTGATCCTCTCCACCGGCACCAAGATCAGTACCAGCATTTTGATATGCCTTCATCTGCAGGAGATCGGGGTGAAGAAGATCCTTGCCAAAGCGCTGGACGACGACCATGGGAAAATCCTCCGGCGCGTGGGAGCCACGGAGATCATCCATCCCGAGCGGGACATGGCCTTGCGTGTTTCCCGGCACCTATCCAGACCCAACGTGCTCGACTACATTCCCCTTTCGGATGATTTTGATCTTGTCCAGGTCGGACCACCCGGCAAGTTTGTAGGGAAAAGCCTGAGAGAACTCAATCTGCGGGCGAAATACAATGTTCATGTGATTGCCGTGAAGGAGTTGATCCCGGAGAACTTCGTTCTCGTTCCACACGCGGATTATGTGATCAAGGCCGGCGACATCCTGATCATGCTCGGTAAGTCCGAGGATATCAGGATGATCAAAGCGCTGAAATGACCGGGAGCGTGAAATCATTTTTGCTTGACAGGACGAATGAGCCCGGTTATGCTGGTTGTTCGGTGTCGGGTGGAGCCTGATGAAAGACATGCCCGGCAGCCATGAGGGCGGGTAGCTCAGCGGGAGAGCACCGGCCTTACAAGCCGGGGGTCACAGGTTCAAATCCTGTTCCGCCTACCACCAGCCCGCATGCCCAACGGGGGCGTAGTTCAGTTTGGTTAGAACGCCGGCCTGTCAAGCCGGAGGTCGCGAGTTCAAGTCTCGTCGTCCCCGCCAATGAAATCAAGGGGTTAGCTAAAATCGGCTAACCCCTCTTTTATTGGTTCCCAGCATTATTCCCCGCAGGCCAGAGGAATGGTGCGGAAAAAGAAAAGCGGCCCGAAGGCCGCTGAGTAAGTCAAGTATATATAAGTTAAGTTTTCTTTGATAATATTTTTTCATAAACCTTTTAACATCGAAGACCTTGCCCGCGCTGTTATTGATATCTTGGGGCAGAATGTCAGCGAC
>JAZDHD010000149.1:0-35502 GCA_043806215.1 Pseudomonadota bacterium
CCCCTGGGGAGAGCGAACACGGGAAGCGCCGGCCCCAGTGAGCCATGAGGCACGCTGATACGCGTACCATAATGGTAGGTTACGGAGCAATCCTCGATAGACATCAGACAGTTTCTCGGTTTATCCGCCAAAATTGTGAAATCTATGATAGTTTTTTCTTGACATCCGGTCTGCTCGTAGGTAGTTGAGTAATTATAGAGAGTTTGGCTGAGAGGAAGGGTATGTTGAGAAGCAATACCCCTATCAGTTCGTTTCTTCATCTATTTCCACACTGATTGATAGCCTCTCAGGATGGGAGAACGGGCCTTCCCCATGGTCGGACCCGTAAGAGACTCCCGTCGGCAACAGAATCCATGATCCGCGGCCGAGGATGGGCGCGGCGAACAGGAACGCACGGTACGCCGTGGCGTGTGCGTTCACAAAGAAAAAAGAGGGGGGGACAAAGGAAGGTGATCCGCAGGTCATCGCGGGTGAGGTCTTGCCTCCCAGCTCGACACCCCATGCACGACGCTGCGCTATGAGACTGAACTAATAATAATGCCAGCATGTTAGCAAATAGTCTTTTCAGATGAGATTCGGAAATAGGTTTATCATCTCTGAATTGCATACGATACCTTTGTCATTAATGCATTATCGAGAAAAAAAGATCAACCTATTAGAAATCTTGTATCTTTTTTCTTGACATCAACTACCCATGTCAGATTAAAGCGATACCAGTATGTTCGAGCTGGGAGGACGGGTCACATGAGAAGAAGACCTAGTAAGCTACTGGTATGTCAAGTCTTAATATCCATCATAATTCTGCATGGTGTTGCGTGCGCGGATGATGATACGCTGCGCGTCATTGTCAACCCACCTCTTCACCATGGAGAGAATTCCCCCCTTATTTCCGCAAGACAAGCTGTTTTCGATGCATCGGCCGATGAAAGCGCTTTTGTGCCCGCGTCTGCCGGCAGTGCGACATGGCCTGCCGTCGGTCGGTTTCCTGCACCCGGCAAACCCATCACCAAATGCAGTGTCGGGGTATGTCCTCCCGCTCCATCCTCCTGCGGTCCCGCGTGTTTGCTGCCGCAGCGGCGTTGGCGCCAATGGGAATTCAGCGCGCAGGCGTTTTATGCCCGGGTACGGGGCAAGCTTTCTTGGACCGATTCGTTGACGGGATTTGTCCATCCCGACACGGACTTCAACGACGGCCTCGGATTGCCCGATCACAAGTGGCTGATGGAATACTCGGCCAGGTATCAGTTCCGGCCTCACTGGTCGTGTTTCTATTCCATCATGCCCATAGAGATGGACCAAACGTACCAGAATCCGCGTTTCCCCGGTACCGTTTTCCACACGAAATGGGAGCATGTTTACCAGCGGGTCGGCATCATGTATCAGCCCATCGTTTCATGCAACGCATCGGTTTCGATCTATAGCACATGGCTCTTCATGGATCAGAAATATACTCTCAAAGCCGGATCGCATTGCCCCCTGAGCGGTGCCGTCATCGTGGACCGTACAAGACAAATGGTCATGTCCGGCATAGAGATCCAGAAGTGCATCAGGACCCTGTGCAACGGGGGCACTCTGTCGTGCGACAACCGGGTGGGAATCGGGTATCTCGACGGCACGTTCGGCCTGGACGTGCAAGCCGGAATGCGGTTTAGCGTCCCGATGAATTGCGGCCGATGGGGATACGCGAGAGGCGGGTATCGCCTGGTGGATTTCAAAGAGGACCGCAACGATCTTCGTATGGATCACACGTTGGAGGGCTGGTTCGCGGAATTGGGCCTCATCTTCTAAGACTGATGCGTTTCCGTGCAACCTGGGGTCAGGTCTTGTTTCTTGACTTCTCTCATGTGCCGCACTCCTTACGACACGGTGAAAGGAATTATGCAGCCGGAAGTCAAAAAGCAAGACCCGACCCCGGGACATACTCGGTCCTTCCTTCGGGAATGGGCATATGGCTGACGGCCGGTGGACCCTTCAAGTCATTCAGGCAGGTTTGCAGTCCTCCGGTTTGAAGGGTGCGCCCGTCCCGGCCGCAGTGTCCGTTGTCCAACCACTTGCAGCAGTAGGCCTCATCCGTGGTAAACACGAGTATCCGGTCTCCGGGAGTCCATGTTGAACAGCAGAGCTTCACGGTTGCTTCCTAAACAAACCGGACCCCTTCCATCGTGAATGCGGGAGGCGCCTGGTACGTGCATTCCAGATAGTCGTTAATTCCCAACACCGTAGCGAACACATTTGCCGTGGCGGATGCTCCTCTCCGCATATGATCCGAGCGTTTGGCCGTACCGGTCTCAACCCCATAAGGATCTAACCACAAACCTGCCAAGAAGCAAAGAGCAAGTGGACAGGATGGAGCGACAGCCGAGAAGTACCTGAAACCGGACTTGCCCCCTTGTCCCCCTCGGTATCTCAGTCAGTGAGATCCCGCGCTCTCCGCATCTGCCGGACTGGAGTTTTTCCCACGGCCCATCTCACGTGTGAGCATCTTCCTAATGAGCGAGGAGGATAGAATCGCCGACGGCATGAACACGAGGTCGCCAACCAGCGAGAACAATATGGCGAGAGAGCCCAAGATGCCGAAGGCTACTACCGGACGAAACGGAGATATCAACAACATGGCGAACCCGAACAGTATGACGGCGTGATTTGAGATCATTGCTCGAGCCGTTACTCTGTAGGCCTCCGAAAGACACTGCTCGAGGTTTTCCCACTTGTCGCCCGATCTTATCTCCCTTTTGAGCTGGGTCAGAAAATGAACCGTGTTGTCCACGGTCAACCCTATCGACACCGATGCAGCGAACACCGTAACACTGTCGAGTGAGATTCCGAACCATCCCATGGTCCCGAATATGACGCTCTGCGGCAAGATCTGTGGAAGGAGGCTTACAAACCCCAAGGTCAAGGACCTGAACTGAATGGCAAGGAGAAGGCTCATGTACAACACAGCGAGCACCAAAGAAGATCTCTGCGAACTCACTATGTCCGATGCCTGCCCCTCGAAGACAGCCAGGTCGCCCGTGACGTGAACCGTGCCCGTTCCTTTCATAGCGGCGCCGGCTACGGATTTCACCTGTTCAATTGTCTCGCTCAACGTCACCCCGGGGGAATTCTTGAACCTGACCGAAACGTGCAGCTTGCTGAACCGTCCGTCCAGGTAGCGTGAGAGCAAGCGTCTCCCTTCCGCGCTGAACGGAATCACTCCCAACAGCTCGGTGACGGCATCAGGGTTCGAGAACAAGTCTGAAGATTGCTCTTCTTTTCCAGCCATTTCACTGTGGAGGTATTCCAGCAGGGGCAACGGCGAATCCACCCGCACCACCTCTGAAAGCTTGGAGAGGCCCTGCTCCATTGCCTTAACCTGCTTCCACGCCTTCTCGGATTTGAATGCGTTCTCGTCCGCTTCGATGAGGATCTCCAGCGAAGTCAGTGGTCCCAGATGGTTCTCGACGAATCGAATATCTTTGATCTCGTCCGTTCTCTCCGTCAGCATTCTTAGAATCTGAGTATCGCTTCGGATGAACGGCGAACCTGCAACCATGATCCCGATAAAGATCAGGATGGCCGCGGTGAAGCTCCGATGATGGCTCAGCACAAAATGCTCGAGGTGGTCAAACCCCCTGGTCAGCAGGTCGGAGGACATGCGTTGGTACTTGTCGGGGTTGAGGGGCTTTGTGGCCACGAGCAGCGCCGGGGCAAGAATTACGGACAGAATGAACGCGACCAGCGGCCCAAGAGAGAGGATCAGGCCAAGCTGGCGAACCATGGGGACGGAAGCCGCCATAAGACTGGAGAAGCCAAGAGCCGTGGTGAAAGACGTGACCAAACACGGGGCCGCTCCCAGCATGAGCGCCGCTTTTGCGGCGGCGAGACGTTGGCCGATTTCCCTAAAGCACTCATTGTAGTGAGTGACCAAGTGTATCACCGGTTCGACGCCGGAGATGAGAACCATGCCGAATGCAAGCGCGGTTGTGGAGTTTATCTGAATACCCATCCAGGCCATTATGCCCAAGATCCACAGGTCACACAGTCCCACCACGGTCACGGTGACGGCCATGGCCTTAAGGCTCTTGAAGATATACATCGAGACGAGCGTGCACACGAGCATACAGAGCAAGCCGAAGGTGAAGGCGGTCTGTATGTTGTAATGGTGGATCGCTTTCCGGATTATCGGGGCACCGATAATCCGGAACTCTGCGCCGGGTGGAATATTCGCCGACACTGCCTGCGACATCTTGTCCACGAGGTCTTCGATTACCGGCGGATCGAAGCTCCACTTGTCATCCATGCGGACAATGATGCCAAAGGTCTTTTCATCAGGCGATATGGCCATATCAATAAATGGCAGGACAGACCTAATCTTTTCCAATTCTGTCCTATCGATGAGCGTCGGGCCGCTCCTTCCTTTCACGACGAGCGGATAATTTCCGAATAGGCCGTTACGTTCCCGGAACACCTTCAAATCGGTCAGACTGACAACTTCCACGATCTTGTCGATCTTCTGAAACTCGGATGTGATGACCTCGATCCCCTTCAGAAGTGCAGAAAGTTGACCCTTATCCCGAATACTTATGGCCGCCAAAATGAACTCCTCGCTTCCGAACGCTTTGAGGAATTCCTGGTACCGGGCATATTCCGGCGTGTCGGTGTTGACACCGGATTTCAGGGTGACATCAGCCTGCATTTTGGGAACCTGGGAAGCAGCCAGAGCGCTCAGGGCGATCACTACGACCACCAGAACCTTCCGCTGCTCCACGATGAAGCTGATGAGTGTCTCGTAGAGTCTCGAGCCTTTGGTCGATTGATTCGTCAAGTGACGCATCCTCCGTCCTTGTCCGTCAGCGCCCTACTATGTAACCGACGAGCGGCAAAGTCAAACTTGTTGGTGATGCATCGGCAGCGAAGAGCCGGTTCCACAAAGACAGCTGGATCGTTCCGCCTTTTCCGGTTTTCATCTGTGGCCATTTCCGGACGGAGCGTTGGAGCTTGTACCGGAATTCGGCCGGAAAGCGACGAGCGGGGTCGGATGAGAAA
Source organism: Pseudomonadota bacterium (assembly GCA_043806215.1). GTDB lineage: Bacteria > Desulfobacterota > Desulfomonilia > Desulfomonilales > Desulfomonilaceae > JAVHLK01. The sequence goes on from JAZDHD010000149.1 coordinate 5,029, forward strand.
GACCTAAAACCAGACGTGATTCCTTGGGAGGCCGAAAGTGCCGCTGCCGAGGCGGCGACCGACGAAGCACCGAGGGAGTCAAAGGACCGAAGGACCAAAGGAGCCGGGAGTACGTTTGGAAAGAGAAGCGGACCGCCGGAGAAGTCATCATGAGAGAGGAGCTTCCAGGGGCGTCGATCGGTACACGTCACGGCGGTCGCGCCCCCGATGGTGCACTTTTTATGTTGACATCTGTTGGTCGGATCAGCGAGTATGGCGTTACGCAGCATGGGACACCGTTGCATCTGGTGAAACTGCCCTGCCCGTTTTTCCCGATTGCGAGACAAAACATGGAGCCGAATCCCTCTCAAAATAGAAAACTGTACCGCGTCCAATCCCTGGACCGGGCGCTGGACATATTGGACTGTTTTGACTTTGAGAATAGGGAATTCAAACTTGCCGGGCTGGCCAAACGGACTGGACTGAACAAGACTACAGTTCTGCGGCTGGTTTCGAATCTCGTGAACCGACGATACCTGAAGTATGACGCGGCATCCGGTTCCTATAGCCTCGGCATGAGGCTTTTCGAGTTCGGATCCGTGATCTTTTCGTCTTTTTCCCTACGAAAAGCAGCTGCCTGCCACATGACCGAACTCCAGCAACAGACAGCGTCTACTGTGCTCCTGGGAACCCTCATGGACGATCAACTCGTCTATGTGGACAAACGGGAGGGGAACGGCGATCTCAGAATAGCCTCAGAGATCGGGTGGCGCCGCGCCCCGCATCATGGAATGTTGGGTATGATCCTGATGGCGTGGTTGCCGGCGGATTCACAAGCCGAGCTTTTGCGGAAGGCTCCGCTTGTCCCCATCACGTCCCGGACCATCACCGATCCCGAAGCCTTCCGACGACGGCTCGCCGAAATTGCCAAGGCAGGCTATGTGGTTGAGCATGGGGAGGTAGTTGAAGGATGCGTCGGCGTCGCCGCGCCGATACGCGACTACTCGCGCAGCGTCATTGGCGCGATAGGAGTCGCCATTGTGGAGGCCCAGCAGGATGAAGCCTCCGTCCAACGATCCGTGGAAGCGGTTCGACGCGCAGCTCAACTTGTCAGCGCGGAGTTGGGCCATGTTACCGCGGAAGCAGGGTGAACCCGTTCGCAGGCGCCGCGGGCCTTCGGAACACATCGCAATGACCGAATTGTCGGCACTTTCACAGCATCGAAGTTGCCTTTAACTGCCGCAAATACCCGTCGTAAGCGGGTAAAAACATCGTCAGGAGGTTGAACATGCTCGGAAGAACGGCTAACTGGCTTATCGGCGCGTTGGTTACGGTGCTTCTCGTTTTTGCATATGGGCCCGGCTATTGCGCGAAAACCGTGACATTGACCTACTCGATCTTTTTCCCGGCTAGTCACGCACACACGCTTCTCGCTACCGAGTGGGCGGCCGAGGTGGAAAAGAGGACTAACGGTGCGGTCAAGATCAGCATGTTTCCCGGCGGAACGCTAACCCCGGCGGATCAATGCTACGACGGAGTGGTCAGAGGCATTTCCGATGTTGGGATGTCCGTGGTGAGCTATACCATGGGTCGCTTTCCCTTGACGGAAGTTATCGATCTCCCACTTGCTTACACGAGCGGGATCCAGGCAACTCGTCTGAGCAACGCGTATTTCGAGAAGTTCAAACCCAAGGAATTCGACGCCGTAAAGATGATGTACATGCATGCGTTCGGCCCCGGTCTCGTACACACGAGCAGTAAGCCCGTGAAAATCATGGACGATCTCAAGGGGTTGAAGATCCGATGTTCCGGAACGAGTGCGAAGGTGGTTGCCGCGCTTGGGGCCGCGCCTGTGGCAATGCCGCAGACCGAAGTCTATGACGCTCTCCAAAAGGGCATAGTCGAGGGAGTTGTATGTCCCATAGAAGCCCTAAAGGGATTCAGGCTTACCGAAGTCACCAAGTATACCACGCAGAATTATGGCTCTGCCTACTCTTTGGTTTTTTTCGTCGCCATGAATAAGAAGAAATGGGATTCCTTGCCCAAAGATGTCCAGGAGACCATCGGGAAAATCAACCAGGAGTGGAGCGACAAAACCGGCCATTGTTGGGATCGGATCGATAAGGAAGCGAAGGAAATTAGCTTAGCGAAAGGGCACGAGTTCATTTCTCTGTCCAAAGAGGAGGACGCTCGCTGGGCCGAGAAGGTGAAACCGATTATGGCAGAGTACGTGGCCGCGCAGAAAGCCAAGAATCTTCCCGGAGAAGAGGCGCTCAATTTCTGCATCCAATGGTTGAAGAATAATCCCTGACCAACGACCAAGAGCCGGTTCTTTTTCCCGTAAGAGCCGGCTCCACCACCGATGATTGAAGAACGCCCGGTAGTAGTGCGATTCACAAGTGCCCTCACCCCAAACCTCTCCCAGAGAACGAAGGGCCGGTGGAGTTGTCGCATTGAGAAATGGAAAGCCTATTATGGATCTCTGTAATAGTTCGGAGACGGGAGGGAAAAACAGCATGTTACTGGAAGGATGCGTGCCCTTTAGGAAGGAAGATGCCGATCTCTATACCGCTAAGAAATGGTGGACAGGACGAACCTACGGCGATCTTCTGGACAAGGCGGCTGATATTTATCCCGAAAGACCGGCAGTGGTTTATGGTCAAACCCGCTTGACTTACCTGGAATTGAGAGAGAAGGCCGAGAAGCTGGCCATAGCCTTGCTGGATTTGGGAGTGAAGCCGCTGGATCGGGCTCTCGTACAACTGCCCAACTGGCATGAATTTGCTTACGTGTATTTCGGCCTTCAAAAGGCCGGCATCATCCCCGTTTTACTGATCGACCGCTACCGCCAGTACGAGGCAAATCATCTCTGTAACCTTGTGCAGGCGACCGCGTGGATAGTTCCGGACGTACTTGGTAAGACCGACTATAGGCCCATCGTAAGTGACGTTCTCAAGAACAATCCTCAGACCAAACATGTCATCATGACTCGGCCGCAGAACGACTGCCCTTACCATCGTCTGGATGATTTGGTCGCCTCTGCCGTTCGCACCGATGACAATCTTCAAAGGCTGCAGGATTGTCGGCCGGACCCCTCCCAGGTGGCGCATATGGGTCCCACCGGTGGGAGCACCGGGTTGCCCAAAGTGGCTCCGCACACGCACAATGATCTACTGTGCAATATGGAATACGCAGGCGCCGGTTGGGAACTGAATCTTCACGACATACTGCTGGTTGTGACTCCCATCGGTCACGATCTGACATTCACCAAAGGATTCACAAGCATGCTGAACAGCTGTGGCCGAGTCGTCATGCTTGATTCAACAACCCCCAAATCCGTCTGTGCCGCCATCCAAGAACACAAGGTGACTGCCCTCCCTTGTGTGCCGACGCTGGCCTCCCGTTTGGTGAATTTTGAGCAGTTAAAGGAGTATGACCTGAGCTCCTTGCAGAAGATGTATTGTTCCGGGGGGAAAAACCAGCCCGAACTCATACGAGCGGTACGGGAGAAGCTAAACTGCGTTTTTGTCAACGCCTATGGCTCCACGGAGGGAATGTCCACCATGACCCGGTCCTACTACGATCTGGACCGGATCTGCCGGACCGTGGGGAGGCCGACCTGCCCGTATGACAAGTATCGGGTTATTGATTCGGACGGTCGCGAATTGCCCCCAAATACTGAAGGCGAACTGGTGGTCAAAGGCCCGGGGGTCTTTTCGGGCTATTACATGAGTCCAAAAGAAAACGCTATTACGTTTACGCCCGACGGCTTTTTCCGCTCGGGAGATCTGGCCATGATTGACGAGAAGGGCGATATCAGGTTATGTGGCCGATTGAAGGATATGATCAAGAGAGCTGGAGAAAACATCAACGCGGCGGAAGTGGAAACCCTCATCAGCGGACACCCGGATGTTGAACTCGTGGCCGTTGTTGGCATGCCGGATCCGGAAATGGGTGAGCGGGTCTGCGCCTACATTCAACCCCGAGACGGGGCCATACTGGACTTTGCTGCGATCATCCTTTTCTTGAAGAGTTCCGGAGTCTCGGTGTTACAGCTTCCGGAAAGAATGGAATTTGTGGCGGTCATGCCTCTGACAAAAGCGGGAAAGCTCGACAAACGCGTTTTGCGGGAAGATATCCAGAGCAAACTCCAGGCCGAGGGAGTGGTGTAACAGGATAACCATCTCGGAATCGATCAATTCTCCCGCCAACGATCATGCCCGCTGACCGTTCAGCACAAAAAAAGAATACGGGGTGTTCACATAAAGACCGTCGTGTCGAGATCGACACGACGGTCTTTATGTGACGGGTCGGTCGGTCCTACGCCATGCCGAATCCCTTAAGCACCGAGAGCATCACCGCAGCCGCCATAACGGACCCTATCTGACCGCCGGTGTTGGCCCCCATAGCGTGCATAAGGAGGAAGTTCCGCTTGTCGTAGCGATGGCCCTCCACCTGAACCACTCTGGCCGCCATTGGGTAGGCTGAAATACCCGCCGCACCGATGAGGGGGTTGATCTTCCCGCCTGACAGACGGTACATCAATTTGCCAAGAAGCACCCCCGCGCCCGTGTCGACGCAAATGGCCACAAAACCCAGCCCAAAGATCGCGAGGGTCTCGGGTTTCAAGAACTTGTGACCCTCCATGGTTCCGCCGATGGCCAGGCCTAAGAACAGCGTTACTACGTTGGCGATCTCGTTTTCGGATGCGCCGGCAAGCCGCTGGACCACGCCGCTTTCCTTCATGAAGTTTCCCAGCATGATCGTGCCCATCAGCGGCAAGCCTTTCGGTGCGATGAGGCCCGTCACAGCGGTAACGATGACGGGAAACAGGAGTCTCGTGAGGGGCGACACCCCGGACGCGGCGGACATGGGCATGCGGACCCTCCGCTCCTCATCGGAGGTGAGGGCCCTCATGATAGGCGGTTGTATGATCGGCACCAGCGCCATGTACGAATACGCCGCGACGGAAACCGGGCCAAGCAGTTGAGGCGCATACTGGCTTGTTACATAGATGGCCGTGGGACCGTCGCATGCACCGATGATTGCGACGCACACGGCCTCAATTTGAGCAAAACCTAACGCCAGGGCAAGCAGCAGCGTCATGAAGATACCGAACTGGCCGGCAGCTCCGAACAGGAGAATCTTCGGGTTCTCGAGCAACGGGGTGAAGTCGGTCATGGCGCCTATGCCGACGAATATGAGCAGAGGAAAGATCTCCGTCGCGATGCCGATGTCGTACAAGAAACGCAGCAAACCGCCCTTATCCATGAGGTCGCTCAAAGGAATGTTCACCAGCATGCAGCCGAACCCGATGGGCAGAAGCAGCAGCGGTTCCACCCCTTTCTTGACCGCGAGGTACAAGAGCACGGCAGCGATGCAGAGCATGACCACGTTGGGCAACCCTTGCGTAACCAAGAACCGCAAGCCTTCGGACAATCCCGAGAGGCCCATTACGAAACCTTCCAACATTTCAACTCCCTTTCACTTGTCCGGTTTGACCGGGACTGCCGGGCACGGGAAAGATCTTCTTGAGCAGCCCTATAAGGAGCACCAAGATACCTAGGATAATAAAAGTGGCACCAGTTCCCACTACTGTCATGGTGATGCCGAAGGTCCAGTTGTCCATTCACAACTCCTCATTTGAACGTTTCGGAGACAGTCTCCAGTCATTTAAGTCAGCCCACGCCTCCAGGCAGGTGAGGGTCCGACAATTACCGGTCCGTCACGGCATTAGACGGTTCGGCAGCCAGAGCGAAATTTGAGGGAAAAACAAGACGATCAGCAGGCACGCTGCCATACCGATGAGGAATGGATAGATCCCCCTGTATACCGTGGCAACATTGACTTTGGCTACTCCCGAAACGACAAATGCATTTATCGCCATCGGAGGCAAAATCACTCCGATCATGGTAACCACGCTCACCAGCACCCCGAACCAGATCGGATCATATCCGAGTTTGAGCACCACGGGAAGAAAAATGGGGGTGGCCAGGATGAGGAATGCCAGGTCTTCGATAAATGATCCGCCAATGAGGTACACGCCGATAATGATGAACATAACGATATGCTTGTCAACGGCGAGCCCTCCAAGCCACTCGGCCACGATGTACGGCGTGCGGGTGACCGCAAAGAAGTGACCGAGTATCGTTGCGCCTGCGACAAGCATCATTACCATACACCCAATTCGAAGGGTCTCCATAACCGCCTTCACAAAGCGCTTCACGCTCATGTCGCGCTTTGCGGCGGTCAGTATCAACACTGCCAGCGTCCCTACGCTGCCTGCTTCCGTCGGAGTAAAGTAGCCCATCATGAGGCCGCCCACCACGACAAGAAAGATCGCGCCGACGAGCAAGAGCGGCGGCAGCGACGCGAATCGGTCCTTCCAACTCGATCGCTCTCCCTTGGGGCCGAGAGAAGGGTTAATCTTGCACCAGATGATAAGCGTCAAGGCGAAAGAAAAGGCCAAGAGCAACCCGGGGATGATCCCCGCCAGGAACAATTTACCGATGGAGGTCTCGGTCAATATCCCATAGATAATGAGCACCACGCTCGGCGGTATGAGGATCCCCAGCGTGCCGACGGTGGCCACGGTCCCGCATGAGAGGCGCCGGTCGTACCCGTACCTGTCCATCTCAGGTACGGCAATCGTGGCAAAGGTGGCCGCCGTAGCGGGGGAAGATCCACATATGGCCTTGAATGCCGTCGCTGCGGCCACTGTGCCGACCGCCAGCCCTCCCGGCACATGCCCCATGAATTTGTACGCGGAATCGTAAAGATTTCTCGCCACACCACCGCTCGCGCCCACCTGACCCATAAGCACAAACATCGGTATGACCGTGAGCCCGTACGACGTCAGCGCACTAAAAATGTCTTTTGCAACCAGGTTCAGCGCAGCGTCCACGTTCACTATCCACGCAAAGCCAATGAAGCCGGCAAGTCCCATGGCAAAACCGATCTCAAGTCCCATGAAAAAAAGAACAAACAGCAGCAGGATCACGACAAAGCCGATGACAGCGAAGCTCATTCGTCAACCCTCCGTTTCTCGAACACATCGACCACCAGAATCACGCACTCGATCGCACAACAAATCGCCAAGAGGTATGACACTGGATAAAAGGGCAACTGGAGTGTCATTGTGGTCTCCCCGCTTACTCGAAAGTCATTCCCGAGTATCCACAAATTCCATCCTATAATGGAAAACAGTCCTATCCCGAGAAGCCGAGTGATTGCCCAGAGCACAGTTTGCCATAATTCGGGGATGCGACCGGTTATGAAGTCCATGGCTACGTGGCCGCGAAGCCGCGTAGTTTGCGGTAATGCAAGACCAACGGCCATTGCTGCGAGAATTCCCACGAGTTCGTAGGTTCCGGTAATAGGCCTCTTGAAAACCGGCGTTCGCAGGATGACGTCCGCACAGGTGAGAGTCATACTGGCGGTCAGTGCAATGCCGGCCAAGACAAACATGAATCGCGACAAATTGGTCGTTACAGCCGTAAGCGTCTTCACAGCTTATCCCTTCCGGATGCGGCCGCGGGGAGCGGAGTCGGAGAAATCGTTTCGCGCTAAGTACTATGTTTCGTAAACGCGGTCCCGGATTCCTGCCAAGCGGGATTACTTCGTCTCTCCGCTCCTCGCAAATACATCCTCGGCGTTGTCGTTGGGGGGGCGGGGCCATGGCAATCTCGAAATGTTCAGGATATTCAACCGCAATTACGAAATCCGCCACTAACCAGCCGGCCGCAGCCCTCTTCATCTTCCCTTATACAGACGTTTTCGGCGCAGTGTATTACGGGTGAGTAACAGCAGCTGCGCCGCACCTTCCATCAATGATTTACTGGTTGTTCTTCAGCCACTCCAGGCAGAACTTCAATGCATCATCACCCGGAAGGCCTTTGGCCTTGGTTTCCTGAACGTACTCGTCGAGAACGGGTCGTACCGTCTTTGCCCACCGAGTATCTTCTTCCTTGGTCAAGTCAATGAACTTGTTGCCCTTGGACAGGCTGTGGTCTTTCCCTTCCTTGTCCATCACATCCCAGTTCTTGGCACTCTTCTCGATCCATTCCTCATTGACCTTCTCAATGGCGGCTTGGACGTCTTTGGGCAAAGATTCCCATTTCTTCTTGTTCATGACAACAAAAAACCCAAGTGTATACGCGCTGCCCAGGTTGTTGGTGGTGTATTTGACCACGTCGGCAAACTTCCAGCCCTTGAGGACTTCTACCGGAGACACCACGCCTTCCACTACGCCTTTGCTCAGAGCCTCGTAAGTGTCCGGCTGCGGCATGGCCACCGGAGTCGCACCGAGCGCCTTGACCACTTTCGAGCTTGTCCCCGAGCATCTGATCTTCATGCCCTTCAAGTCTTCCATCTTCGAGACCGGTTTCTCTTTCGTATGGAGAATGCCGGGCCCGTGCGCCATAAGGTACATCACTTGCACGTCGTCGAATTCTTTGGGCTTGAATTTCTTGTAAAATGCGTTGGCCAGACGGGTGGCTTGGTAACCGCTCCTGTACCCCAGTGGTAGGTCAATCACTTCACTGAGGGGAAAACGCCCCTTGGTGTAGCTCAACACGGACATACCGAGATCGGAGATGCCCTTCACCACGCCATCGTAACACTGATCACCCGGCGTAAGCGTGGCGCCGGGGAACATCTGGAATTTGACCGCGCCGTTGGTCCGCTTTTCTATTTCCTTGGCCCACTCTGCAGCGAGGATGGCGTTGCCGTGAGTGGCAGGATATACATTCGAATAAGTCAGTGCGACAGTCTCGCCATATACGGGTCCGCACAGCGTCCCGACCGCCACAAAGGCAACGACCGCCGCTCCCCATAGTAAGACCGGCAACGAATTGGCACGCATGTTCTACTCCTCCAAAAGGGATCTACCGAAGGCCTTTCCTTTCGCTCCCTGATACACGCATTGAGGCCGCTATCGAGCGCCTCATGACCGTTGAGGCAGGAGGGTCGGGCCACACTCACGCCCATCCTTGCACATGAGCGAGTCCCGACCCGGCGCCCTCTCCATCGGTTCTTACCGCGCTTCAGTTTTCTGCCCGCTGCCTGATGTCTTCAGGAACTCCAGACAGAACTTCAGTGCCTCATCGCCCGGAAGCCCCTTGGCCTTGGTTTCCTTTACGAAGTCATTGAGCACGGGCTGGACCGTTTTGGCCCAGCGCTCGTCTTCTTCCTTGGTAAGATCAATGATCTGATTGCCCTTGGACAGGGTGTATGCTGCGCCGGCCTTGTCAATCTTGTCCCAAAGCTGCCCGGTCTTCTCTATCCACTCCTGATCTACCTTCCTAATCGTATCCTGTACGTCCTTAGGAAGCGATTCCCATTTCTTCTTGTTCATTGCTACGAAGAAGCCGAGGGAGTACGCTGCGCCGTAGTCGCGAGTGGTGGATTTGATCACTTCGGCGAACTTCCATCCCTGAAGTGCTTCGATCGGTGACACCACGCCTTCCACGACACCTTTACTCAGCGCTTCGTAGGCCTCGTTCTGCGGCATGGCCACCGGCGTAGCGCCGAGGGCCTTGACAACCTTCGCGCTGGTTCCGGAGCACCGAATCTTCATGCCCTTGAGCTCTTCCATCTTGTTCACAGGTGTCTTTGTGTTGAAAAAACCCGGGCCGTGGGCGTGCAGATACATCACCTCCACGTCGTCGAGCTCCTTGGGCTTGAATTTCCCGTAGAAGCCGTTTGCCATCAGCGTGGCCTGAAGACCGCCCGTGTAGCCCAGCGGCATGTCGATCACCTCGCACAGCGGAAACCGGCCTTTGGTGTAACTCAATACCGACATGCCAATGTCGGAAATGCCTTTCACCACTCCGTCGTAGCATTGGTCGGGAGGAGTCAACGTGGCGCCCGGGAACATTGTGATTTTTACTGCACCGTTGGTCCGCTTTTCTACTTCTCTTGCCCATTCGGTCGCCAGGATCGTGTGGCCGTGAGTGGCGGGAAAGAAAATCGAATAGGTCAGTTGGATGGGCTCACCGTATGCCGTTCCGTTGAACATCACTCCTGCCGCGAGTGCCACGGACACAGCACACACCAATGCCGTCAACGTTCTCGTACGCATCTGCTACTCCTCCTTTGGGGTATATCCGGAGACACCTTCAGGTGGGACCCGATCAGACGTCCGGAGCGAGGCCTTCAGAACAGCCCCCTCCAGTGCAATCCAGATCGAATACCGCCCTCGGGCGGCACCTCCTCAGCCGTCGGCCGCGCCTGCCTAATCGATCTCCGGTCCTGCGTGGCCCCAGGTCGCGGACGAAGTGTCCGGTTCATTAGTACATATATGGCGGTTTCCGAGGCCGCTCCAGATCTTCCCACTCCAGACCGAGCCGTTCCTTGAAAAACGGTCCGAGCCTTGAGAAGAGCCTTTCCCAGTGGCTTCTCCCTTCTTCAAGGCACTGAAGGATCTCAGCGACGACTTCGGGCAGGCGTGTCAATTCCTCCTTCGGGAGAAAAGACACGGCCCCGAGACGTATTGCCCTATTGATGTTGTCTATGGAGAGCGCGTGGGCAGTGAGCATGGCTGCCGGCTGTTTGTGCTTAACGCTCTCCTCGAGCAGTGCAAATCCGTCCACGCCCATGATATCCAGAATTATCAGATCGAAGCGTTCTGTTGCGATCAGGCGCCGTGCCGTTTCGCAGTCGCCGGCGGCGACGACCTCGCACGTCGCGAGTTCCTCCCCGACGACCTCAAGCACGTCGGGCTCGTCATCTACCGCCAGAATCCTCTTCCCAGCAAGAATGCCTAACTCTGCCATTGTTTTTGCACCGGATCTTCGCTGTAATCGGTCTGTTCCAGTTCAGGGGCACTCGGCTTCAATCTGGATTTCCCCCCCAAATGAATGTCCGTTTGTTCGCCATAGAGATCAGTCCGTCAGTCACCATACTGACTTGCGCAACTGAAGTTGTCAAGGAAAAAAGCCCCCGGAAGGCCGATGTAACCGATAAGGATCGTTCATGATCATGAACTTCAGGGATGCGGCTCAGGATCGCCCGAAGGGTTGGCATTGGTTCGACAACCGATATCCGGGCAAGAGACCGCACATCTCAGGCGGGCTCTTGGCACGGCTGAGAAAGACGCCGGCAGAATGTCTTGGAGAATCGAAGGGTTGAGCCGGCCAAGTTTTCCCTTGACAAAGCGGTTAATATGTTTAAAAGTTACTTGTTAACGTTGTGGGGGTATTTATTTCCACCGACAACCCATAAAATCCGCCGCCGGTAACCTAAAGATGGCGCATTGTGCAGACCGGTTGCCTCATACTCTGAAGCAAAGCTCGGACGCTTGCCGACGGAGTGGGACGTTCACGCTTGGTTGTGTCGCCGCCAACATGATTTATATCGAGCGGGCTCGGTATGGCGCGCGTGAGACGTCACAGGCGTGGAACCGGCATGGGCATTTTCAGAGGTGACGGTCGCGGAATTCAAATGATGGGAGCGGCTAACAGGATGTGTGTCGCGATGCGGACGGCGTGCGGTCCTTTTTTGCGTGCACTGTCGAGGAGCATTTTGCTTTTTCGGACGGTTGGCATGCGAAGGGAATTGACGCGATGACAACCGAGACTTCATTTTTCCGGGTGTTGGTGTCAAGTTAAGGTCGTATCTCGGGAGAGATGGTAGCCGAGTCGGGTTTCGCAACCCGGCTCCTGAATGTACAGTGTAAGGAGGATGGTCATGAGAAGGGTTTTCGCAGTGGGTTCGTTGGTTCCGTTAACGCTTTTCCTTTTGATTACCTGGGCTGTTCCGCTCCAGGTTCAGGCGGAAGATGTGGTTAAACTGAGGTATTCGAACCTCTTTCCGGCCCCCCACCCGAACAGCAAGCTCTCCGAAGCGTGGGCCAAGGAAGTAGAGAAAAGGACCAATGGGAAAGTCAAGATCAGCTATTTCCCCGGCAATACTCTCACGCCTCCCACGCAGACCTACGACAGTGTGGTCAAGGGAATCGCGGACATCGGTCAAAGCCTGGCGGCCTATTCCGCCGGCAGGTTCCTTCTGACCGAAGTAGTTGCGCAGCCTCTTGGGTACACCAGTGGCTATCAGGCTACAAAAACCTGCAATGAGTACTACAAGGCTCTGAAACCCAAGGAATTTGACGACACAAAGGTCATGTATATTCATGGCCACGGGCCGGGCTTGGTTCAGACAAGAAAAGTCGTTACGAACTTGGGCGAAATCAAGGGCCTGAGGATTAAGGCCAACACAGAGAATGCCCCCATTGTCACCGCGCTGGGAGGGGCTCCGGTGGCTTTGCCCATCACCGAGACTTATGATGCGGTTCAGAAAGGCTTGGTTGACGGTCTGTTGCTTCCCTATGAAGCCCTCAAGGGATGGAAGTTTGCAGATGTCATCAAGGCGGTCGTCGTGAACCACTCAATGTCGTACACGGCTCCTATCTTCGTCGTCATGAACAAGGACAAATGGAATTCTCTTCCCAAAGATGTCCAGGACACCATAGAAAAGATCAACGAAGAGTGGGTGGAGAAGCAGGGCAAGCTGTGGAATACTCTGGACCAGGAAGCCAAGGAGCATTCTCTCCAGAAAGGCATCAAGATCACCGAGGCAACGAAGGAGCAGCAGGCCGAGGTGGCCGAAAAGATGAAGCCCGTATTGAAAGAGTGGGTGGAAAAGACAAAGGCCAAGGGGCTGCCCGCTCAAGAAGCACTGGACTTCTGTGTTAAGTACATAAAGGAACATCCATAAATCAATCTGCCGGGACCGGCGACATAGAAGGAGCTTTTGACGTGCGAAGATTCTCCAGAATAGTGCTGGCCGCCGACCAGGTGTCTTTCTGGGTTGCCGGTCTTGGCTTGGCCGTTATGATGACCGTAACACTCGTAGACGTAGTGATGAGGTATCTGGGAAAGCCCATATTCGGCAGCATGGAACTTGTCTGTTTTACCAGTGCGGTGGTAATAGGCTTTTCCATACCGTACACGTCTTGGACCAAAGGGCACATTATCGTCGATTTCCTGTTGACGAGTCTGTCTCCCAAGCCCGTAAAGATACTGCGGATCATCACGAGGTGCCTCGGCATCAGTCTGTTCATCTCTGCGGCTTGCTTTTTCGTCATCTACGGAATTGATCTTGCAAAAAGCGGGGAAGTGACCCCCGGGTTCCGACTGCCCTATTACCCGATCACTTTCGGGTTGGCCGTGAGCTGTTTTCTTCAATCACTTACCTTGCTGTGTGATTTGATAAGAACTATCGGAGAGGAAGCATGAGCGAGATCACGACAGGCATTCTTGCGCTCTTTGTCCTGCTTGGTTTGTTTGCGATGGGTTTCGAGTTGGCCTTTGCGATGGCGCTCTTGGGGTTCGTGGGATTCGCGTATCTCGTTTCGTTCGCTGCAGCGTCGAACCTTCTGGTGAAGGACTTATTTGACACGTTCACCGCCTACGGATTCACCGTCATACCAATGTTCGTGCTCATGGGACAGATTGCGTCGCACTCCGACATCGCCCGCAGGCTGTATCTCGCGACACACAAATTCGTGGGCCATGTTCCGGGCGGCCTAGCCATGACGACGGTCGGAGGCGCCACTCTCTTCAAGGCCGTGTGTGGATCCACCCTGGCCACCGCTGCGGCTTTTGCAGGCATCGCTATTCCTGAAATGGATCGTTACGGGTATGACAAGCGCCTGTCTACCGGTGTCGTTGCTTCAGTGGGGACACTCGGAGTACTGATCCCTCCGAGCATTGTCCTTATCATCTATGCCATTATCGTCGAGGAGTCCATCGGCCGCATGTTTCTGGCGGGGATCGTTCCTGCGCTGGTCATAGCGGTACTGTTCTTGGTAGTGATTTACGGGTGGGTAAAGATCAATCCTGCCATTGCACCCGCAGCCGCCCCCGCATCTTGGTCCGAAAGACTGCGGACCGTGCCGGAATTTCTGTGGGTCGGCTCCGTATTCTTTATTATCATCGGCGGGATGATGGCAGGCATATTTTCCCCTACCGAAGCCGGCAGCATCGGAACGTTGGCCATCCTGCTTCTCGCTGTCGTGCGGAGGGAACTGACCCTCAAGAAACTTATGGAGTCCGTCAACGAATCACTGAAGACTGCCTGTATGGTGCTCATGCTCATTGCAGGGTCGACCGTGCTCGGCCACTTTCTCGCGGTAACCGAGATTCCTTTTGTCGCAGCAGACTGGATCATATCACTCCCGTTTCATCGCCATGTGATCATGTGCCTTATCATTCTCGTCTATCTCGTCGGCGGCTCGTTTATTGACGACTTGGCGTTCCTGATCCTCGCCACACCAATATTCTACCCCGCGGTGGTCAAGCTCGGATACGATCCATTGTGGTTCGGTATTATGCTTCTCGTCACGATCATGATCGGCGTGATAATACCCCCGGTTGCAATATGCGTGTTCGTGGTCAAAGGGATTACCGGCGTACCAATAAACATTATTTACCGGGGCTGTGCGCCGTTTATCTTGAGTCTGGTGGCGTGCCTGGTGATTCTCTTCCTGTTTCCGAGCCTGGCTTACTGGTTGCCGAATCTACTCATGAAATAGCCCTGGGCATTACCCATATCCTATGTCCGCTGAACACCGGAGGTCAAAGGAGTCACAAAGGGGCAAATCGGCTTTTGGCCGGGTCAGGCTTGGTATATTGATATTTACGCTCGGCCTTCTCTTGTTTTCTCAGGCACGGGTGATCTTGACGCCGGACCGGAAGCTTTGACTTCCGCGGTGATCCAAACCCGGTTCCTCAACACCCTCACCGGTCGCCCATGTCATTGTGAGGAGCGCAGCGGAGCTTGCCCCGGATCCGGGGGAAGCAATCTCAATGCTTCATGAAAGGCTGGGAATTCGGTGTACACCATACTCACTTCGGTTTGGGAGTGGTAGGAAACGCCGTCACGGTGATTCTGTGAAGCCCTTTCTTGCCAAAAGGCGCTTTGAGCGGTACAATACTGGGGAGGTGAAATCATGAGGCTGAAAGTCATCATTCACGAAGCTGAAGAAGGGGGCTTTTGGGCGGAGGTTCCGGCGCTTCCCGGTTGTGTTTCTGAAGGCGATACATGGGATGAACTTATGGACAATGTCCGCGAAGCGGCAGAAGGCTGGTTACTCGCATCTGAAGACCTGAAAACTGCAAGTCATGACCGTATTGCGGAAATTGTGGTATGAAGACAACCTCCGGGAAGGAAGTTTGTAGGTTACTGGAGCGTAATGGATGGTATTTGGTCAAAGTTCACGGAAGTCATCACCTCCAGTCCTATTAAGTAACAGGTTGTAGCCATAAACACAGGATCCAGCCCGATTGCGTTTCTTACTTCATTCATCGGATCCCTCATTTACAGCTTCTTCAGCCATGGACAGAACGTGATCCGTGATAGTGTCAAGTCCAATCTTCGGTTCCTGTTCCGTCAAGTCTTTGTCGATGTTCTTGATAGGCGTCGATTAAAGCTCTTAGGACCTGCAGAGGCACGTCCGTCGAATCCATAAATGCTGAGTCGGGGCAATAGGTCAATCCGTTGTCCCATTCAAGGCCGCCTAGATCATCGACCTTCACTGTGTTGAACATCTTGGGGTCTTTTAATTCCCCCCAAGTGTCACCGCCAATAAATGGTTTCATGTCAATAAAGCGAATCTCACCGGATTCAAATTCTAGGATAAGAGTTAAATCGTCCCCTGATATGACTCTTTTGATGGATTTCATCTCGTCAGGTATAGTGTCTATCATGGTTTGTTGCCCTCCTCCCATTGCCTTTTACGAGCTGTGTTCCAAGCTTCCATTAATTCTGACTGGTGTTTTTCCATCCATTCCTTTACCTGATCCAGACAAGACGAGGGGAGTGTGTCGTTCTTAACGAGTTCCAACGTTTCAATTTCTATACGTCCCACAGTGCCCTTATCACATCGGACATGCACGTGAGGAGGACCATGGTTTTCTCTGTCATAGACTGAGAGCTTGATAGTCCCTATCCTGCGATTGTATGCCACCGCTGTTCCCCCTCCTAAATCCGCGTCCACATTCCGCTATCATATCTACATACCTCCACACCGTCAACCGTCGTCGTGAAATCGTCGTACGTCTCGTTTCCTCTATAACAAACCTGGAAATCCCGTTTTGATTAGCGTACCGGTCCATGGTAACAAACCCCTCAAGAAAGGCACTCTGAAAGCCCTTTTACAGAAAGCCGAGTACAATATGAAGGAATCAAAGCGGCTGATAAGGATTTCTGCTTTGGATTTACCCACGAGTCTCAACCTGCTGCTTTGAGTGTCTGCTCGTTCTTGCTCGAAGCGCCTTAATAAATGCGTCACGGGTCTTATCACCATCTTCCACCATGTTGAAAGCCGCAATCGCGTCGGCAAAACTGATTCTCTGCTCTTCTACTTCCTCTTCCGCCTGGATCTTGGCGACAAGCTCATTGTCATTGAGTAATCCCTGACCGACGTAATACTTAATCAGGGACTGGTAACCCGGCATTTCCTTGAGAGTAGCCACCTTTCTCAGCGTTTCGATAAGATCGACCGGCATCCTCATGGAAATGTTGGTCATTTCACGGTCTTTAGTAAGCAATATCCGCTTTTTCATGGTAGCGATTCCTTTCAGTCGGGGTAGCCTTCCAGGCCGTGATGATGCGTAGAGAGTCTTCTCCGTCCGTATACACCACGCAAAGAAGAGAGGCATAGTCCTGCGATCTTGGGAAGGCTATTAGTTTGATCCGGAGTTCCCCGTCCTCTTCTTCCTGTTCTTCAGCGACGTATACGGGGTTGAGAAGCGCCCAACAAGCTACTTCGAAGGATATCCCATGTTTCTCAATGTTTTCCTTTGCTTTTTCCTCGTCCCACGTGAACTTGAACCTGAATTCGCCTTCACCCACAATGTATTCAACCGTCTCACCCATAGGGTACTCCCACGTATATGAATTGTCAATGGAACACTGACAAAGTTCCCCTGACGCTTGATTTGGACAGCGCGCTCATTGAATCCTCTTGGTCTCCAGGAGCCGTCCGGAAGGGACCTGACCTCGCTTTTATTGCTCTTTTTGATTTCGACCCTAATGAACTTCCCCGATGGCCATTTGCTTAGCCATTGAATTAGCCATACTCAACACTCCCATTATGGCAGGGACTGGGATTGTTTTCTCGATAAGCCAATTCAAAGGCTTTAGAGCCACACCTACAGACTTGCCGACTACACCGGGTTGCTTATGTTTCCACTCATAAATCTGCACGGCTTGGTTGATTTCCTAGGGTTCAAGGGACCCTGAACCTTCTTTGTAGTAGACTTTCATTGCCTCAAGCTCCCATTTTCAGGGCTACCAAAGCAGGGATCGTTGAATACGTGACCGTGTTTGCGCCCCCGAGCACTTAGGCTCGGATTTCCAATTTGTGTTCATTTGTGTTCATTTGTGTTCATTCGTGTTCATTCGTGGTTACTCCGTCGCAATCCCTTCGGAATCAGGGCTTGGTGCTCCGTTGCGTTTACGGAGTTGTGTTCCCGTGAAAGCCCGGTAGCGTCCCGGCGTCTCTGCCGGGCGAGAGATAGTACGATGTTTCCACTAAAGAGTACCGGCACGGAGGCCGGCGCTACCAAGACAGTAACCAAGCCCGTCGTCTTCGTGGGACGGGCGTCCCTGCCCGTCATCTTCAAGGGCGGGCTCTGTCCGCCGTCTCCCCGGCGTAGGCCGTATTATAGTGACGCTCCCTGCAATTCGCGATAATCCAAATCCAGTTCCTCAAGAATCCCGCCGACCTTCCTGTCATTGCGAGGAGCGCAGTCCCGCGCCGAACGCGGGAAAGCAATCTCCATGCTTGGTGAAAGGCTGAGATTGCCACGCCCTCCCAGAGCCTCGGGCTCGCAATGACATACGTAAAGGCTCCGCAATTCTCAAGGGGGTTGACTGTAAAGAATACCGGCACGGAGGCCGGCGCTACCAAAGCAGGGATCGTTGCCTTGAATACGTGACCGTGTTTGCGCCCCCGAGCACTTAGGCTCGGATTTCCAATTTGTGTTCATTTGTGTTCATTCGTGGTTACTCCGTCGCAATCCCTTCGGAGTCAGGGCTTAGGTTCGGATGCCTTTTGGAGAAGATGCGCAGATGTCGAATGTCGCCGTCGCGTCGCAATCCCTTCGGAATCAGGGCTTAGGTTCGGATGTCTCTTCGGAATCGAAAATTGCCGAGGCTGAGAGGGTTGCAGAAGCGGTCGCAATCCCTTCGGAATCAGGGCTTAGGTTCGGATTGGAAAACATCCTGCCAAGATGCACCGGGGTCGAGATGTCGCAATCCCTTCGGAATCAGGGCTTAGGTTCGGATGGGCGGATGAACGTACTGTTGCTGTCGGGTACTTGCAGTCGCAATCCCTTCGGAATCAGGGCTTAGGTTCGGATGCCCGGCTTACTTGGCAAAGGGGCGTCATATCGTCTAGTCGCAATCCCTTCGGAATCAGGGCTTAGGTTCGGATGCGGATCGACGGCACCTGGGACGGTGAACTCGGAGCAGTCGCAATCCCTTCGGAATCAGGGCTTAGGTTCGGATGGCCGCCCCGCCAACCCCCCGTTAAAAGAGTAGTTTTGGGACGCTGTACCGAAACCGCGATTTTGTGACCCGCTGGAGACCATCCTACACCTTCTTCCCCGTGCATGCAAATCAAATATTCTATTGTCAAAGAGCCATGTTACGCCGGTACCGAAACCTCCCCCCGTTTTCACGGTGTTCCGAGGTTTCGGTACCCGTACCGAAAGCGTCATCGCGCTCGTTTGAACAAGAAAATCCAACCACAAAGGCACCAAGACACGAAAAAGAGAATGCAAGTAATCCACAGATTTCACAGATTAACACAGATTTCACATCATCTGTGTCCATCTGTGTAATCTGTGGACTTTTTCCGTTGGCTTTATTGGTGCCTTGGTGTCTTGGTGGTTCATTCTGTTTTTCTTCGCGGTAAACGCTTACACCTCTGCCTCTCATGATAATACCCCGAAAAGTCTCCGCCGCAATCATACAATGTAGACATCCGGATTCTCCCAGGGTTCATCCCGGCCGATACCCACTACGATCACCTTCGCCGCACATGTCTCGCAGAGCGGATACAACCTCACGCTGTCTTCCTTGGAATCAATGATCCGCCGGATTCTCGCCGTCACGATGTCGATCTCCGTGTCCCGCGTGAGCACTTCGAACACGGAATACTGAACCCGGTCGCCGAAATTCTCCAAGGCATCGGCCACCTTGCGCCTGCGCCGGTCATCGGGGATGTCGTATGCCACGATCCACTTGTTCACTACCTGGCACTCCACCGCCAGGGCTTCACCAACGGTTCCTGGTCCGTGAAAACCTTGGCCAGCTGTTCCGCCTGACGACGAAGTTCCGGCCTTACGTCCATCTTCGCCAGGTGAGCCTCCCAATGTTTGAAAAACGAACGCATCGCCGGTTTGGTCATACGGAACCCTTTGTCCTGTTCCTGCTCGAAGCTGTCGGGCTTGAGAATCTTCAGATTGAACAGCCGCACCACAAACCGGTCCACCACCGGTGCCCGGAACGGTTCAACCAGGTCCAGAGCGAGCGACGGCCGGCCATATTCCTCTTCATGGAGAAACCCCAGGAAGGGATCGAATCCCATGCCGTCCAGAAGCGACTGCAACTCATTGGTCAACAGCACGTACCCGAACGACAGCACCGCGTTCACCGGATCAGGCGGCGGGTGTTTCTTCCTCCCCGTGAAATTCAGGTCCGCCGGCTTGAGCATGCCGGCAAAGCTGCTCCAGTACGCCGCGGCGCCGGATCCTTCCAGACCGAGCAGTTGCGGGTGACCCTCCGCGGCCGGCACGCCGGCGAGAAGCTTCTCCAGGGTCGTCAACGATTGACCGATACTCGGATGGGCACCGGATTCATCCCACATATACCGCGTGAGAACCTGCATGCTGTTGTGAAGCTTCGCGGCCACCACCTCCTTGGCCTGCGCCAGGGCAAATTCCCGGTCGGTCTCCTTACTGAACTGGGCCTTGCGCAAAGGGATATTCCGGGCCAACGGCGGGGTGAGCTGCCCCAGCAGCCGTCCCCAATGGGACACAATCGCGAACTCAACCCCAAAACTGAGCATTTGTGCCAACGCCTGAGTCGTCACCTGCACGGAGTCCAGCATGATGACCGCGGTGATCCGCCGCAACTCCACTTCCAACAGTTCCTTGTCGTCCTTTTCCACTACGAGGCGTTCACCCCGCTTCCTGAGCACCGATCCGTCTTCGGTGAGATAGAGCACCGACATCGCGTAATCCTCCAATGCGGCATTCAGAGCCATTGATTGAATTTTTGAACGAGCCCTTCACGTTCCATCTGGTTCTCGGCCGCGGTCATGATCTCGAAACGGGCCCCAAAATGGTTCCGGTCCAGATACTCGCCCACGATCCGTTGTCCGCGGACAAAGAAGCCCGTCCGAATGGCGGCCTGGCCCGAGTACGGTAAGGAATGGCATTCACCCACATGGTCCGGGAAGTCCTGGAAAAACCGTTCGACATGGTCCTTGAAACCAATGGGGAAATTATCGTCGCGAAAACGGCAACCCCTCCGGACGGTCACTTTGGCCGGCTCCAGCACGGCATCCGGGTTCAAAGACCGGAATGCTTCCCAATAGACCATTCCCAGCGCGGAAAGCACGTACAGCGCCGACGATCCTTCCTCGAGGGAGTCGAGAAGAGGCAGGATCATGTCCACATCGTCAGGGTTGTCCGACAATCGCCCGTGCAGTGTCCCCCGGTCCACGGATGCGCCGGGCTCGGCCAGATCGGCCCACAATTTCAGGTGATCCTTTACCGGTGAAAGGTCCAGCGTGAAGGGGATTTTCGGGAAACGGACGACCTGGTCGAACCGTTCATGCTTGTAGTACACATGGAGCCCCACGGCTTGCCCGAATGCCACCGCGAGGGCGATCTGCGCCTTGTAGCCTCCGGTTGCGTTCACGGAGACGGCTCCACCCCACGTCCTGTAGTGAGCACCCAGGAGTCTCACCAGATTGGGCAGGCCTTCCCGTTGAAAGAGGAGCGGCTGTTCGTCCTGGAGTCCCGCCACGGTCTCCACATGACATTTTTCAAAACCGACCCGGCACCCCGGTTCCTGAAAATACCCGGACAGGACTTGACCGATTGCCGCACCTTCCCGAGTATCGGATACCAAGAGAACCAGATTGAACCGGTCCTTCCCCAGGAATCCCTTTCTCACCATTGCGTCGATGGAATTGATTTCCGCTCCGCAGAGCCGCACTTCCGGCGGGAGTTCAACGAGCAGCCCGGCCAACCTGCCGTGATCCTCGGATTCGTAGGCGTTTTTCAAATCGGCCGCCAGGGACTTCAGCTCTTGGGAACCGCCCGGGTAGGGGCTTCCTTCAAGCGCTTTCCAGTCCGCAAGACCGGGGAGATCGTCGTCCCGCGGCGGATGCCGATAATACGTTTCCGGATTCAGGTGCTTCATGTTCGGATAGAACAGGCTGGTGCCCACGGTGCAGATGAGCGTGCCGGGTTGAGTCATGGTGAATACCTTTCGTTTTCGGTCAAGCAGTCTCGCATTCACAAAACCTTGAGTGGGGTTTGCTCGTTTTGAGGGTTTCTAAACCAATGGAAATCAGGGTAATGGAACTCTCTCGGGTCCTTCTCATCCCATACCATCACTTTGCGCAGAGCCTGCATTGTGGGGGATTCATCTGTTACGAATCGCTGTAATCGCCGCGTGGTTTCCTGTCTCAGATCCTCCCCTTCCAGAAGGCGGTCATGTGTGGAGCTCATAGTAGAGAAGCGCTGAGCCGGTTCAGCGAGAAAGGTCATCCGGTTAAGACGGATATGGCAGCTCCCGAATCCAAGGGGCTTGGCATTGCCGATCTTGTGGCGCATGGGACCTTTGAGGCTGAGCTTCTCCGGGCCGACGGTTACGGAGACGTTCTCCTCCAAGTGAAGCACGTAGAGAAGCAGGGAAAGCTCCTGGTCCGTAAGGCTGGTGAACTGGACGTTGAAGTCAAAATGGTGGCCGGGCATCACAGCGCTCACATCCGGAGCACGATGACGGAGGTTTTCAGCAACAGGCCGTATGGATTCCGTATGTTTGGGCTGGTGAAAATAGAGTTTTCGGCTGTTTCCGTCGCGTCTTCCCGTGTGCGGGGAGCGGTAGAACGGTTCGTGGCGGACTCCGTTATTTGCCAAGAGCACCTGAAATGATTTCAGCCGAGGCCTCTCCTCCTGAACTACGGCATCGCCGACACTGACCTTGCCCTTGTGGACTCTCGCCCCGGCTCCCCGCTCCATGGCCCCGAACATGCGGCAGGATATGCACAACCGGTCGACTTTGTTACATGCGTTCATATGGTTGGGCACGGGACTTCCCGGATCCTTGACCACGAAACAACCGCCGCCGACAATTTCGGTCAAGGACCTGAGCATGCCTTTGAGGGAACTGCCGGGAATAACCCGGTATCGGTTCTCTCTCACCATCGGCGGGTGAACGCTGCCAAGCGCCTGCGCGCCGATAAACAGCGGCGTGAGGTTTTCCAACGTGCATTCCATCATCCCGGTATGGCCGCAGAATCGCTCGTCCGTCACCGGAGCCGATCGTTCCACGGTTTCTCTTGCCGGAATCAATCGGTAGGGATTCCAGTACGTTTCACCTTGAGGCACGTTACTTCCCTCCTTCCACTTCGATGATCCCCCGGTAGCGGCTGAATCTTGGGATGCCGGCCCTGTCGGTCCAGTCCTCTACGACCAGAGCGGCGCGTCCTCTCCGAAACAGTGCGGTTTCGATGGGATAACAGAACCTGTGAGGCACCTGTTGTTCCAACCATTCAGGTTCAGTGTCGGTCCGTTCACCCCAGAGGAGGAATTGCCGCGTGCATGACGAGAGCCCGACCAGTTCCCGGGACCAGTCTGCCAGACCGGCCGGAAGGGGGTCTTCGCCCAGGTAGACAACTCGGATAAACGTGTCCAAGCGTCTCCATTTCAGTTCCCCGGACGATGAGAAAATTCGGCCTTCTTCGGTCTCGGTCAGAAATTCTCCATCGTATGCAAATGGTACAAAGCGAGCCTCGACGGGACTAAATGCCATCAACAACGACTGTTCCGGCAGGCTGCACATTTGGATCAGCTGCAGGAAATCGTTGGGCGCCAAGTCGCCTGAACCCAGATACGTCATCGCCGTCTCCCTTCTGCGTAGGAATCAATATCCCCGGGCCAGGCAACATCTCTGACAAATGACACGAAATCGTCCAGAGCACTCTCCATGGCCGGTTTCCACGACGACGTAAGATCGTACGAATATCTGAGACCTTTCCGAGAGGGTTCCGGAAGGTTTTCCCCGGGGTCTTTCTCCTCAAACAATCCGTAGCCCGCGCACTCGTCTTCCGTACATGCCTTGGCCAAACCGATCAGTTGTTGCTGCGGTTTGCCGAAATACGTAACCTCGAAGTGTTTGACATCCGCCTCGATCCGTCCAAGGCCACGGCTTTTGCCCATGCCGATCCGCAACAGGCCCTCCTCCATATCACGCAACACCAGGCCGAGAAGGCCGATCTGCCATCGTTCGAAATTGTGGATTTCGATACGTGTTCCGAACTCGGCTTTGGTCAGTACCTCCAGATCGTATTTCGCGCTACCTGCCGGTCCGCCGGTGAGCCGGTCGATGGCAACGCCATCCCGGATTTCCAGTACCGGTCTTCCGGACTGTTTGAACGCTTCGGTGAGATAGCCGTCGGAGGTGCACAGGCGTCCGATGAAATACTGGGAGCCGAACATGCGGCAGGCAGGGCACGAAATGCGGTAAACATCGGAACTCGGGAGGGCATCCTTGTTGATTCGTGTGAGAATTTCCTTAATACGCAATCCGCAGGACGCTTGTCCCCGCTCGCCGTTTTGTTCCTGTCCGACATCGACATACGGCAGGCAAACCGGCACGGGAGTTTGCCTGAGACTGCGGCATATTTTCTCGGCGTATGATCGGACAACGCCCTTCAACGAACTTCCCGGAATAAAGGGCTCGGCCTGGGCCCCTGAACGGTACGTCTGCACGAAGGCCATATCCACGCCGCTCACCGTGGCCTGTCCGGATTTGATAAGCATCGGATCAATGGGTGTGATGGTCAGATCAACCGTTGCGCTATTGACTGTTCTTTTTAGCATTCCCCGCCTCCCTGTTGCTTCAGGACTTTGCGCAGAGCGGCATCGAGCAGATCGTCGGCAGGCTGCATCCGCCGCCCGAGCAAGTAATCCTTCAGATGATCCGGATTACCGTAATCCACGTACTCGCTCTTGATGCCGGTCATCACTACGCGGCCAAGCCCTCGGGAGGTGAATCCACCAAGGCGGAAGCCGCTGCTCCATTCGGCGATCACCGCAGCCACGAGAGCGTATTCCGTCGCCTCCGGATTATCCATTTCGATCACAACTTCAAAACCGGTGTCCGGCGAAACGACCTCATAATCGTATTTGAGCCCATGGCGAGCAGTGCCTGAATCTCGGTCAATGACAACGCCGTCGCGGACCTGATACGTGCCGTGCCAGGCTCCCAATCGCCCATCGCCGAAGAATATCCTCGATGCCTGAAGGGGTGAACCGAAAAGCCTGCATACATCGCAGGTGTGTGCCCGGAGCCAATCGATCTTATGTCTTTCACCCTTGATTCCCTGGAATTGATCCTTAACGCTCCGGAAGTAATCCATATCGCCGACACATTTCTGTCCGGATAGTCCTGCGTCGAGCATGCACGCGGAAAACCCCAACCAGCCGGCGAGTCTTTCAGCGGTAGCCCGGAAACAGCCCTTCAAGGTGGAGCCGGGCAGTACAGGCCTGCTCCGTTCGTCTTTCAATACACCTATATCGGTGGCCAGGTCGCCCTCCTTCCCCGACCCAATGTGGAAGGCGGTATCGAAGATTAATGTGCCCGTAATCCGAACTTTCTCACGAAAAGCAGTCTGGATCATTCTGCCCTCCTTTGGCCGATTTCAAGAAAGTAATGACAGGTGAAGTGTTCAAAGTAGACTCCAATGATGCGTTCCATAAAGGCCTCAACCATAACCCTTTGCCTTTTTTGCATTTGTTTCAGATCCTTCTTCTCCGCGGTGCCGTCCACGTCCTCAATAATGCCTCGTTCGAGAAGAAACGATCGCAGAAAAGGGTAGAGGGCGGCTTCGGACGACTCCGTGGCAGACAGAAGCTGATGGATCCGAGTCCAGAAGTCTTTGTTCTCGCGTTTTGTGTTTTTTCCCTTTTGCTGTTCGGCAAGCCGCCTAAGCCCGTCAAGACTTGCACCTTGAATGACGCTGGGAATGACCTGCAGCTGATTTCGTTTAACCGCGGGAGCGGCCGACAGGATTGTACGGACGGCACGTATAGCCTCATGCCTGAGCGCTTCATCCTGAAAGGCGAGAAAATCGGGAGATACCAAATACTCATCCAATGTCATCAGCGTCCCCCTTCGTCTTGTGCCTTGTAAAGATAATGGGCCACAACCTGCCGTGCCCAACCCTTTGCGAGGTGAAGTTTGACTTGCAACCGTCTCGCCGGGTCTTCGCCGGCGATTTCCATTGCCTTGACTTCGAGGTCTTCAAGCTGGGTAAGCAGCTTAGGACCTATCTTCCGCCACGTATCATCACGTTTCTCTTTTCCGACTTGGTTCTTGATGTAATTGACGATCTCGGAGAACCGTGTGGTGGAAACGATGAGGTTTTCCAGTCCGCGAAGTTGGGACTTCTTCATCCCGTTCACGGCCATTAGTTCCCCGGCCTCTTGAGTCTTTCCACCTTCGTAATACTCTTCCAAGAACTGGTCGATCGCACGCAGTTGAGTCCTCTCAATGGCACCCTGTTCCATCATGTCACCTCCTGAACATGGATCGGATCGCAAATCCGAATGCGACCAAACCCTTCGGATCGTCGTAGGCCGATTCCCTCCGCGGCAGTTTGTCTTAGATACGACCCGAGCCCTTCCGCATCGTCGCCCGTGTAGCGGTACAGACAGACGCCTCCCGCCCTGACTGCCACGTCTTCAGACTTGGGAAGTTGCCTGCTCGATTGCCATCCCCGGACCAAGTGTCCCTGGACCACTCGGGTGATGGGCGTTATGCCGGGAAAGTCCAACTCTACATCCGGCAAAGGTCTGAGAAAAAGGTCCACCGAAATGGCATGCCCCGTCAATCCGACGCTGAAGTGCAAACCGGAAGAGATTTCCTTCCCGGTCAACCGGGCGGTCTTCTTGCGAAACCCATTGTCCCAGGCTTCCAGATCGAAATCCGGGGCATTACATTCTTCCAGCGTGACGGCCATCTCGCCCATTCCCCGGGTCTTGTCTGCACCGGCAAAGATAGGCTCTTGCAGCCATTCAGACAGCGTTTCAAACTGACTGTCACGTAGATATGCGCCTCCGGAAAGGTATTGAGGTTGATACTGAAGCTCCTGGTCTTTGAGACTTTCGGCAATCCCTTCCGTAATGTAGAAGACGGACGAGGCCACGGTCCCGGTATGACGGTCTATGCCGGTGTGGCGCCGGTACGCCATCACCGGCTCAAACGTCTCGGGGAATTCCGTGTCGCCGTTCCAGAACCCTTCAAACGGCTTCATGTCCTCTTGACATGTCTTGCAGACAAAAGCCTTCGTTAGAGGGCGTCTTTCGATGTCCACAGCCAGGAGTGCAGCCAGAACGTCGCTCACGCCGTGGCCTCCTTCCCGAACGAATCCCGGCGACCGCTTACACGAATAGGCGGTCGCCGGAAGGGGTTGTGATATCCGACCCGGGGTGGTCAAGGGTAGAAGATCCGGAAAGCAGACAGGATTGTCCAGAAAGACGTCCCTGAAAACCGCGGCCTCGGGCGTGCCTCCTTCGCGTAGGAACTTCCCGGCTACAGCGCCCCGGAAACTGCCGCCGGGGAGATAACGGAGCCCGCGTGACGCGTTGGACCGTCGGTTTTCCTGGACCAACAGGGAACCCAACAGCTCGGCTTGAATACGATAGAACTTCATGATTCTTCTCTCATCTCCAGGTAGTCTTCCGAATCAAGGAGTTCGAACACATTGTCGAGCACCACGTCCGACCCATTGTATTCGACACGTTGAAGCTTTATCGGCCCGTTCAACCAACCGGAGCCGGTGCTCTTATCCCCTCCGATTCGTTCCACCGCGAGGATGCCGGCGATCAAAAGGCAGTAAGCGAACGGCGGCATTTTTTCATCGAAACTCACCAAACCCCGGTGCCGGCCGTCGATTCGGGTACACAAGACCTCGGGCGAGCTGTATTCGACGCTGAAGAGATGTTGGTCCCGGGCCGTGTTGAGAATTCGGTAACGGGCCGCCCGGTTCCTGGTGAACGTGCCGGCGTGCGCTGCGTCCTTCAGGTGTGCATCTCTGAAGAAGAGTCCGCCGGGTTCGAAGTTCGTCCCGAAAAGCCGGTCAATGGGCGAAGCCATTTCACTGAACTGCACGAATGCATTGACAAGGGTTAAATCGCGTTGGTGCGGATCCCATGGCTCGGCGAAACCCTGCGTGCGGGAAAGCTTCTCGCAACTTTGTCTGATAATTCCCTTCAAGGTGGAAGCGGGAATGAACGGAAGGTTGCGGCTGTCCCGGTGGATCAAGCGGTCGGTCGTCAGACTGCTCTCGCCTGAACCGCCGTGCCATCGTGATGAAAAGGCGATTTCCAGATCAAGACGAATGTGATGAGTCATGTTTGCTGTCCTTCCCTGGGGACCGCATCAGGTCCGCAATTTCGAGGAGATCCACCAGTACCGTGGATGTCGCGATTTCGCCGACTCGCCACGGCATGACGGGTAAACAGTCAAATCGGTCCAGGGCCTTCCAGATGGTTTGTTTCTGCTCCGTAGTCCTGCACCCGTTGTAAAGGGTCAACATCTCAAGTGTTCCGTTGATCTTCCCCTTGAATGGGGCATCGCGCATGCGGTGCAACCTGGACCTCGGTATACCGCTGCGTACAAGATTACCTGCATGCTCCAAGAGGGCTTCTGCTTCTTCCAGGGTGTAGGGGCCGCGATAGAGATGGACCTCTTCACCTCTCGGCGTCCGAAACGTCAGGTGATGCCTTCGACTGTCGGCGACGCTCGCTTGGTTGAAATGGCCGGTCAAATGAAAGTCGATACATGGAGGAGTGTAAGCGTCGTTCCCGACAAGGGCGGATCCCCTTTTCTTTGCCGACTTGTTGAGGACTTCTTCGGCTTGGTCGACCATTATGGAAATTGGCGTATGGGATTTCCCGTAGGCAATCCCAATGGAGATTGTCAACCCTCTGCCGCCGAGCTTGTTCTCGAGGAAGGACTGATCCGTCTTCAGTAACGCCTCGCGCGTTTTCTGCTCAAAAAGCCGCGCCACATCTATCGCAAACGGCATAGCGTTGTCGGCGGACATGTACACCATCAGGTCGTCGCCGCCCAGCAGAAGAATGTCGGCCGGAATCTTCCCATCAACCACCGGGCAATGGCGCCAAAGAGCTTCGTGGCAGGCTTCGCGCACAGAGTTGTCCAAGACGGCCGAAAATCGGCCAAACTCCTCCTCTTTTCCGATTTGTTTGACCAACTTGCCTATGGCATTACCGTCGCCGTAGACCAAGGCCGTATAACCCCGCTTGGTACGACACCGGGAACCTATCTCCTCGAAATCCTTCGGACGCAATTCCCCTGACTGTTCCGGATGGATCTCATGGATTTTCAAGTAATCGGAAAACTTGTTCCACAGCCCCCGTTCCCAGCCCATTTTCTGCTTTTGAGCGCAGGCTTTACAGAGAATCCTGGTTTCATCGGAGAATGCGTTCACTTCGCACGCCATGCCCGAACAACTATCGCACTCACGTACAAATCCCGTATGGAGTCCGGGAGATGGATCAAAGGGCCGTTGAAATTTGTTTGCCTGCAGATCCAGGAACGCGGCGTCCAAGGCTGTACGGAAGTCGCCGTTGAGCGGGGCTACGCCTATTATTGTGTGCAGAAGTCCGCCGCTTTGTCGATGGACTTCCCCCTGGATCTCATGAAACGTGCGATGGATGTTTTCAAGCGTGTCCTCGATAATGAACTGGCCGGCTCCACCCCCGGCGAACACGCATCTGCCGCCCTTGGAACCGTATTTTTCCGATATGAATTGAGGAATGACATCCCTGTTGAGGCGGTCCAGCAGAGCGCTGGCTCCGCGGATTTCCACCAAGCGGTCGGTTCCGAAAACAAACCGCTTTATTCCCGGAAAATCCAATACCACAAGTTGAGGATTGCATGCCCCCATGGCTCATTTACTCCCTTCGAGACCTGACCAAGATCGCACAAGGTTCACTTGGCAATGATGAAGACCTTACTACTCCATTTCACACCTACGAGACCGCACTCTCCAGTTCGCCCGGCAGCCTCCCGGCGTCTCTACCGGGCGACACAGTACCAACACGAAGGGTACCGGCACGGAGGCCGGCGCTACCAAAGCAGGTTTTGCTGCCTTGGATACGACACTGAATTTTGTCTGAAAGTCTCACTCGGGGATTCCTCTCGTTCCCAGGCTCTTGCCCTGAGCATGTCCCATATTTCTTGCTGGACACCGTGGGAACTGGTAGACAATTGGGCAACCGATTTGAGGCGCCGACCAGCCAGTGCCCCGCAGGGGCTCACCGTGACTAGTCCCGCGGGACGCGGGATTTCAACCCGTGGAAAAGGGCATCCACCCAATTGTCTGGAACGGCCCTGAAGGGGCCGACCAATCACGGTACCTCCCAATGTGGAGTCCCGTTAGTGGACCCCTTCAGGGTCCATAACTATCTATTGTTGTTCATCGTTTCCATGGGTTGAAACCCATGGCTATTCACAGTATGGCCTTTCAGGGCATGTGCCCGGTTACCGGCGACCCAGGATATGGGTAATGGTCAGGGATCCTGCCTGGGAATGCCTGTCCGCCGGGCTCTGCCCGGTCTTCGGCCCGGAACACCGACAAATTTTCATGGTCGGTTGTGATCGCCCCATCATGGAGGTTTACCTGAAAGTCCCACTCGGGGATTCCACGCTCCTGTAGGGGTAGGCCCCCGTGCCTACCCGGGCGGCCACAGGGGGCCGCCCCTACACAATCCGACAGCCGAACGACCTCAAGAATACCGGCCGGCCCCCGGGTCAGCTGGAATCGTGCAGGGCTATCCCAATCTTCCCAAAGCCGAACGTGGTGGCCTTTCCCAGATGCACCTGTTCGCAATAGTGCAGCAAAGGAACAAAGCGGTTGAGATTGCCGCGGTATTTCACGTGCCCGGTCAACCCGCCCATTGATACCGACCGTTCCTGCCGGTTCGAATAGCGGCGGAAACCGAGCCATTTCAGGTTGGATTCCGCGGTCTCGACCTCCTCGGCGTGACGGACCAGACCCCGGTAATCCAGGGGCGGCTCTCCGTCGCCCCAGTGATTGTTCACATCCGCGATGCGCCTCAGGGCGGTTCTTATGAGGATATGGAAGGGCATGTCGCCCTGGAGACGGTTCTCATACTTGAAACGTAGAGGTGTCTGGAGGACCACCGTCAGCTCGTCGAT
>JAZDHD010000150.1:0-2530 GCA_043806215.1 Pseudomonadota bacterium
AGACGGATTCACCGGTCAATGCGCCTGAATGACTCGCTTTACAAATTGCCGCATCCGCCGCTATCCCGGATTCCGGCAAAGGTGGGTCTATCTGACTCCTCTTGTTTGCCATACTGTGCACTGTATGCACACCATGACCGCTCCTGTGGGGAAATCAGCCAAGCTCCATGAAACTTTCGTGGTTATTATGTGGCTGATATACCTATTATATTCTGCCAACGAGCGCCATTCTCGGTATTAGGCATGCTTCTTGCTTTTCAACATCATGGTTTTGACCCTCGTTATGGAATCTTTTTGATTTGACAAGGACAAGGGCGCCGGTTATGGTAAAATCGAAAAATGCGCGCAGGGAGCCGTTCTTTTCGTGGAAACACGGACGAAACCGGCCGGTGGACTCCCACGTATGATGTCTGGCGGAGTGAAGGAACATGAGATCTTGGTTTAGTCGGCGAAGTGTGTTTACCTCCAAGCGGAGACTCGTTCTGGAACCTTTGGAAGAGCGGATAGTCTTCGATGCGGCCGTAGACGGCGGGGGAAACGATCAGGCGGACGACAACACCGGCGCGGGACAAGGACAAGAGTCCGGGGCAAGTCCCGAGTCAACCCAGGGCGCCGGCTCCCCATCCGCGGCATTGGCCGATGCCGCCTCGGATCCCGTCGCCGCGATATTCGGGCAAGACCTCAATGTGATCCTCATATCCAACGCTCTCGATCAGATCGATCAAATTACGGCCGCGGCCGGCGACGACACACGGGTCGTCGTGTACGACGCTTCGGCCGACAGTCTGGATGACGTCATCGATCAACTGGCCGATGAGGTGACGGCGTCGGGCATGCAAATCGGGCACCTGGCATGGTTCACCCATGGCGATCCCGGCGTGCTGAACGTTGGAGACTACCTTGTCTTCAGTGCTGAGACCATCATGACGGATCCCGAGCCGTGGCAGTCGCTCGGCGCTCTCATGACGGAAGATGCGCAAATCGACCTGTACGGCTGCGGCATCGCTTCCGGCTCCGAAGGCGTGGATCTCGTCAACGCCCTTTCGGAAACCGCGGATGTGACCGTGTGGGCAAGCGACGACGCGACGGGCAGCGGTGAATCCGCGGACTGGGACCTGGAGGTAGGTACCGGGGAAAGCACTCACTCGCCGCTGGTGGACACGTCCATGCTCGAAGAATATTCCGTTGTGCTGGATAACACGAGCATGACCAATGCGGGTTTCGAGACGAACTCCATAACCGGCTGGACCGCCACCAACACCTATGCCGTGGTCAGTGCCACAACCGGTGGTAATTACGGAGGAATCGACGTGGGCGCGAGCCCCTACGATTCCGAAAGCGATTATATGCTCCGGTTGGACAGCTCGGACACCAGTAGCTCGGATCTGGCTCAACCGTCCCGCATCCGTCAGTCGTTCACCTACAATTCCTACGACGGTCTGGTCTTTTCGTACAACATCGTGACCGACGACGGCGACCCGTACTCGAGCTACGACGAATTCGGGTACCGGGTGACGGTGAACGGCACCGAGGTGGTTTCGTACCTCATCAATTCCGGAGACATCCCCCCGGATGTGTGGCAGCAGCAAAGATCCTCGGGGTGGCAAGAGGTCACAATCGACCTGTCCGCGTACGCTAGCCTGGGCGACACGATTGTTTTCGAGATTTGGGCCGGCAACACCGTCGACAACCAGTATGATACCTGGGCGTTTATCGACTTGCCCGGGACCTACCATCTGCCCACCGCGGAACCCGATTCTGTTACGGTTCAGATGAACGAGTCCTTCACCTTTCAGGTGATCGGATACGACCCCGATCTCCATGCCGAGTCGGAGGTGAGTTTCGACATCCTCGACGATTATGAGCCTACCCACGGCACACTGCTTCCCGTGGACGAATTCGGAGCCGCCACTTCTCCCCAGTACGATGCGGCCAACGGGTACTATTACCAGACATATACCTACACCCCGGATGCGGACTACTGGGGGGCCGACAGCTTCCTTTTCACTTTCTCGACCCCAAGCGGCTCATGGAAAGGCTTCGTTTCAGGAACCGGACAGTCCATCGGCGCAAGCGGCGAGTCTTACGACACGTACGATATGGAACTGGTTGACCTCAATCAGGACGGCAATATGGACCTGGTGACTGCCGACGCGAACCTCAGCGGAACCACCTACCAGGACAATATGTACTACATGAGCGATCTCAGCGGATTCTTCGTCAACGGCGTGAGCATGGAGCAGTTGACCGGGAATGCTTCGGCCGACTCCGTATCGATTGCAGTGGGGGACCTGAACGGCGACGGA
Source organism: Pseudomonadota bacterium (assembly GCA_043806215.1). Classification (GTDB taxonomy): domain Bacteria; phylum Desulfobacterota; class Desulfomonilia; order Desulfomonilales; family Desulfomonilaceae; genus JAVHLK01. Next base: position 2,307 of record JAZDHD010000150.1, read on the forward strand.
TACCAGGATGCCGTGGTCACCAATCAATCAGGCATTGACGTGGCATACATCTGGGACAACGATGCCGGGGGCTTTCGGCCCGTGAACCAGCTTGCAAACTCCGGCGGTACAAATGACGGTCGGTCCATCGATCTGGGCGACTTTGACGGAGACGGCGATCTCGATGTGGTTATAGGGTACAACACGGGCCAGGACCGGATCTACTGGAACAACGGAGACGGAAC
>JAZDHD010000151.1:0-2423 GCA_043806215.1 Pseudomonadota bacterium
GTTCAGGACCCGGGAGAAGGCATTCTCCATCTCCCAAATATCGATGGAGACGAGTCTGAACCATCGGTCGTAGTACTCCCGTTCCTGCCCGGCCAGTGCGGGAGACGAACCGGTGGGGGCACCGAACAGCCGGTGACAGGCTCCACGGTTGAAGCATTTGCCCCGTCTCGGGCAGGAGGACGGATCGCCGAAAGGCCCGTGCTCATTGTCCTTCGAGATGTACGAGTGTTTCAAAGCCACGACGCGGTTGCGGCCTTCAAGGATCCGGGCTCTCAGATCGCCTTCCCTTGAGTCCATAAGCGTTTCGACCCTGCCATCGGCGGAGTAGAGCACCCGGCCGTCCGGAGGAGGCTCGCCGTTCTGTGAAAACAGGAGACTGTACGCGAACAATTGATGGAGATGGGCATCCACCGGGACCCGGCCGGATTTAAGTTCCAGGATCAGGGGGCGGTCGGATCCCCGAAAGATAGCGTCGGCCCGTCCCTTGAGGCCCCAGCGGGTGGAGATGCGGTCTGTCTCCATTGCGGCGGAAACGAAGCGTTCGCTGTTGTCTTCAAGCCATGTGATGAGATTGCCGAAATGGGCTTTGGCGTCCCGCTCCAAATCCTCCTCGTTCGCCGACATCGCGGAACCTGGGAGGATCTCCTTGAGAGCGGGGAGGGCCGCACGATAGGCTTCCGGGAATTGCTTGTCGTCATCGCCGTGGGAGTGAAAGAGGTGGTTGAACAGTTCGTGGATCAACTTTCCTTTGGCCGGCCAGAACGGTTCACCGGTACCGGCACGGAATCTTACATCCGCCGATCTGAAGCATTCGGCCGCGTCCACCGCGTCGGTCACGCTCACCGGGCGATGGGGTTCCAGGAGAAGCTCGCTCTTGGGTGCGGCTTGATAAATCAAGGTCCCGTCGTCCAGCGTGTTGTTGAGATGGAGAGAATAGCCGCTGATATATGATCCCTCCCAGCAGAGCAGGGGGAACTCGTAAAGGCGGGGTCCGGTGAATTCCGGAACCATGATGAAGGTCCTGTGGTCGGCCGTCTCCTCGGCCAACTCCAGCCCACGGAAGAGATATCCGCCCCGCGGAGCCTTTCTTGGCTCCGGGGCAATACGTACCACGCGACCGTGGACATTCTCCTTTTGGTCTCCCACCGGCATGCGCGGTAATCTAGCACAGGCCTCGAAGGTCCACAACTCATCACGAAATGCGGCGTTCACGCTTGTTGCGACCTGGAGGGCGGATGATATAAGGTGATGGTCGTGTATTGTGGATTATGGGGCCGGCGTACAAAGTAAGACTGAGTGTTCTATGGCGAAAACATGGTCGCACATTTTCGTCTCGCTGCGGCAAGGACAAGATCCGGGCACGGAGGCCCGGGCTACGAAGGACTATCATGAAGCCTTAGACCTGTTGCGTGGGACGGGCCTCCGTGCCCGTCATCTTCAAGGGCGGGCGTCCGCCCGCCGTCTCCCCGGCGAAGGCCGGGGTCCAGGAAGAAGAGACTGGTTCCCGGCCAACGCCGGGAAGACGGTGCTGCTTGTGCGACTATATTTGGGAAACCGAGCACTAAGGTTCGTTTTCGCAGTTCTACCTACGGCCGCGCCGTATGCTTGGGAGAGTGCCCTTCATGAACGAGTCGAGACAATGGTGGCGGGCGAAGGATACCCGACGCGCCGTGCTCCACGTGTGGCGGAGAAAGGCCCAGAAGTGGTTGGCGGACCATGATTGGCAGATCGTGGCCGCGTTGTGGGGCTTCGCCCTCGTGTTGGGCTATGTGGGATTCGCCGCGCACTCGGCGCGACACAACCAGAATCATTCGATTTGGGACAATTTCTACCTTACGCTGCAGCTCTTCACCATGGAGTCGGGTTCGGTTGAGGGAATCAACAACCGGTCGCTGGGAATAGCACGGTTTCTCGCTCCGGTAGCCGCGTTGTATACGGCCATTATTACCTTGGCCCTGGTGTTCCGTGAACAGATACAGATGATGAGCGTCCGGTTCATCTCGAAACATGTTGTGATCTGCGGGCTCGGACGACGGGGGCTCACGCTGGCGACCAGTTTTCTGGAACGGGGATTCCAGGTGGTGGTGATTGAGCGCGATCAAAGCAACGAGTTGATCATGCAATGCATGGACAACGGGGCAATCGTTATCGTCGGCAATGCTTCCGATCAGGAGATTCTCTTGAAAGCCGGAGTGGACAGGGCCGAGTATCTCATTTCCGTGTGCGGTGAAGACGGGATCAACGCTGAAGTGGCGGTGGATGCCCGGGAGATATCATCCCGACGCAAAGGAGATCCTCTGAAGTGTGTGGTGGAGATAGACGATTTCGAACTCTGTCGGCTCCTGAAGGGACAGGAACTGGGAATGATCGCCGCCGACCGGTTCCGCCTGGAATTCTTCAACAGCTACTTACGTGCGGCAAAG
>JAZDHD010000152.1:0-33820 GCA_043806215.1 Pseudomonadota bacterium
GGAACCAGAGCGTTCCGGGCACGGAGGCCCGGGCTACGGTAGGGGCGGACCTATGTGTCCGCCCGCATTTGGGCGCACACGCAGGTGCGCCCCTATCCCGCGGGACGCGGGATGGGACCGGCGTCCCTGCCCGTCTCCCCGGCGGGGATCACTTCTTTCCGTATCCGATCTTCTTGACGGCCTCGCCGATCTCGTCCAGAGAGGTTGGGTCGTCTATCGTCGAAGGAACCGAATACTCTTCACCGTCGGCGATCTTCCGCATTGTGCCGCGAAGAACCTTTCCGGACCTGGTCTTGGGCAACCTAGCCACGACGACGGCCTGTTTGAACGCGGCAACCGGGCCGATCTCGCTGCGGACCATCCGGACGACATCGGAGATGACGTCTTCCTGGGCCTTGGTCACTCCCGACTTCAATACCACGAATCCGACCGGGACCTGCCCCTTGAGATCGTCGTGTGCTCCGACCACGGCGCATTCCGCAACGTCCGGATGCTTGGCCAGGACCTCTTCCATGCCGCCTGTGGAAAGCCTGTGCCCGGCAACGTTAATGACGTCGTCCACCCTGCCCATGACCCAGACGTACCCGTCCTCATCGATATAACCGCCGTCGCCCGTAAGGTAGTAGCCGGGGAAGGGGGTCATGTACGACTCGACGAACCTCTTGTCGTCGTTCCACAAGGTTGGCAGATTGGCGGGTGGAAGAGGCAATTTCACAACCAGTACGCCGTTTTCGTTGGGGCCGAGTTCCTTTGCGGAACCCGGGTCCACCACCCTCAGGTCGTAACCGGGCATCGGCATCGTGGCAGATCCGGCTTTGCTGGGGAACTCCTCCAAACCGCGGAAATTTCCCGCGATGGCCCAGGCCGTCTCCGTCTGCCACCAGTGGTCCACGACCGGCTTTTGCAGCAGTTCAGTGGCCCAGTAATAGGTATCCGGATCGAGACGTTCGCCGGCAAGAAACAGAGTCTCAAATTTTGAGATGTCGTATTCCTTGAGGTATTGCCCGGATGGATCTTCTCTCTTGATCGCGCGGATGGCCGTCGGAGCGGTGAACAGGGCCTTCACCCCGTGCTGGGAGATAACGCGCCAGAACGCACCCGGATTCGGGGTTCCCACGGGCTTCCCCTCGTAAACAATGGTTGTGGCTCCCATGAACAGCGGCGCGTACACGATGTACGAGTGGCCGACCACCCATCCCACGTCCGACGCGGCCCAGTATACGTCCCCCGGGCCGATGTTGTAGATGTACTTCATGGACCACTTCAGCGCCACCGCGTGCCCCGCGTTGTCTCTCACAACCCCCTTGGGCTTGCCGGTGGTTCCGGATGTATAGAGTATGTACAGAGGGTCGTTGGCCCCCACCGAGACGCAGTCGGCCGGTTGCGCGTCGGCCTCCATCTCCGCCCAATCGAAATCGCGGCCGGCAAGGAGATCCGCTGTCACTTGGGGCCGCTGGAGAATAACGCACTTCTCGGGTTTGTGCGCGGAAAGTTCGATGGCCTCGTCGAGGAGCGGCTTGTAGGGAATAATCCGTTTCACCTCGATGCCGCATGACGCGGAGAGGATCGCCTTGGGCTTTGCGTCTTCGATGCGTATTGCAAGCTCCGGCGGGGCGAATCCGCCGAATACCACTGAATGAATCGCTCCCAAGCGCGCACAGGCAAGCATCGAGATGACGGCCTCGGGAATCATCGGCAAGTAGATGATCACCGTATCCCCTTTGCCGACCCCTAAGGCCTTCAGGAAGCCCGCAACCTTGGAAACCCGCAGCAAGAGATCCGCATAGGTGAGCTTCGTGATCGTGTCGGTCACCGGGCTGTCGTAGATCAGCGCGGTCTGGTCGCCACGTCCTTTTTCCACGTGGATGTCCACCGCATTGAAACAGGTGTTGAGCATCGCACCCGGGAACCACTTGCAGAACGGGGGATTGGAATACTCCAATACCTTGTCCCATCTCTTGTCCCAGACGATCTCTTCCGCAGCGCGGCTCCAAAACGCGTCGGGATTCTCCAAGGACTCCGTGTAAACCTCGTCATACTTCATGCTTACCCCCAGACATTTCTCTTGAGATTACTCCTGCCGGCCTTACTGCCAAACCAAAGGAGGTGATTGGTCGCGTCACTTCTGCCTCGATACTGAAGAACGGTTATCTATCTCGATAACTTGGCTATCGCCTTGTGGAAGAGTCTCTTTTGAGATTGGCGCCCGGAGGCGCGGACGGTTGACCGGCCGAAACGACAGGGATCCCCCTCATCACTCCGGTTGCGTGGTCCCGGGAGCCGACTGCTCCACGAGAAGACTCGCCGCCCGGCCGCTGGGATCGGCCGCCAAGGGGCTGCGCTGACGGGTCCCGTGAAGGGCACTGCACGAAGCATACTCACAATCGACGGTCTTGTTGTCTCGCCGTAACCGGAGGAGACTACGATAATGCCGGCTTTTTGATGCCGGCGCAACCCCTGTCTTGCAGGTGTACCGAGGGGGCGCAGACATCCGCACACGTTTGACAAACTCGGAGGCGACACAGAATCAAGACCGTACATCGAAAGCGGGGAAATTGATTTACAACTGATCAATAGTTTCAGATAATTGTAATTGCCGTCATGGGGACGGACGCGCAGGTCCGGAGAATGGCGGCGGGAGGCATACCCGGCCGGGCGACGACGAATCGGCGGCGGAGGAGAGAGACGCACGTGCAGCGACCAATAATCAGCGCGAAGGAAGCTCTGGACGACATACGTTCAGGACTGGACCATGCCGCGCTCATGAGAAAATACAATCTGTCCGTCAAGGGGCTTACCAGTCTCTTGGAGAAACTGTCGGCCCAGGGTCTGTTGGATGTGACGGAGATCCGTGGCGGAATGCCTTTGCCCGACCAGATCTTGAGCCTCAGAAACCACGTCACCGGGGAGGTGATCTTCCGGGGCGCGGCCCCCACCATAAAGGATCTGGTCGAGCTTGCCGTACAGTCCGGGGAGTATTTGGGAGAAGCGGATCTCTCAGGGGCCAATCTTTCGGGCGTGGAAGCCGAAGGGGCAGATTTGTCGGAATCGTATCTCTACCAGGCGAACCTGCAACGGGCACATCTCGCGCACGCCAAACTCTTTCGCGCCGAGCTTTCCGAGGCGAACCTTGCAGGAGCGGCGTTGACGGGAGCCGATCTCTCGGAAGCGAATTTGACGGGAGCCGATTTCTTTCAGGCCGACCTGGTTGAAGCGGTTCTTTTCAGGGCGAACTTCGACAAGGCGAATCTCGAGTCCGCGAACCTGCGGGGATCCGATCTTAGGGAGGCAAGGTTTGTCGATGCAAAATTGACCAAGACCGATCTGACCGGCGCGGACCTCTCCGCCGCGGAGTTCGGTAACGGCGACCTTTCATCGGCCGTCACATCGGGTGCAAAGTCGGACGTTGCGGACTTGACGTGAACCATTGCCGGCGGGATGGGTATGGATGAGGCACGACGCGCTTGAACTCGCGCTCGGCGGTTCAGCTTGTGCGACCGTGTTTTCCTTCTCGTTCCCAGGCTCCTGCCTGGGAATGCCTATCCGCCGGGCTCTGCCCGGTCTTCGGCTCGGAGTCCCGGGGCTTTCATGGTCGGTTGTGATCCCCGAATCGTGGCGGTTCGGGAAACCGAGTACTTGAGAGAAAATACGGCCGAGGGGAAGGTGTAACCATGAATCGTTCAGCAAGAATATTGGCGGTTGTTGCGGCCCTGTTCGCCGGAGCGCTCGTGTTGCATCCTTTATCGGCACGGGCCCTCGGTCCCGTGGAGAGCCCTTGGCTTGAATGTGACTCCGAGGCCCGGCTGGACGACCTCCACCAGTACGACGGCAGTGCGCTCGATCTGAAGGGCTGCCAGGAGAACTGCAAGTCGATATACGGCTTAGGCCTGTATTTCGGGGGCGGTGGAGGAGACGGACGGAATATCGGATACGCGGTCTGCATTCAGGAGTGCAACACGCGGTACTGGAAGGCTTGGGACAAGGATATGAGGGATCTGGGCAAGGACAAGGACAAGGACAAGCGTAAGGGTAAGGGCAAGGGCAAGGGAAAAGGTAAGGGTGAGAGCGAGGACGACGGGGACGGCGACGAGTAGTAACCGTCGCAACCGCCTTCGTGGACAGGGTTCAAAGTCGCGGAGTGAGGGCGGGTCCGTCTCAACCCCTGCCTCGGCTTCAATCGCGGGAAGAACGCGGTGCCCGGGAAGAAACCGCTCCCTTGAGCACCCATCCCTTGCCGGAGCCGTTTGCGGGCTCCGCAACGCGGGTGAGGAGCGAGTCGAAATCGTGAGTCTCAAGGCTCCCGGAGCGGATCATGATACTGATGAAGTGGTCGTAGATCCTGTCTCTGGTTGCACCGGGATTCGCCGAGAGATACCTGCCGATCGTCGTGCAGGCTCTCTCTGCAAAACTCTGCGCGCTCACACCTTTCGAGACCGTTCTTGCCCGGCGTTCCCCACTGCGCGGCTTACGGAAATTGATGACCAGATCCCTCCTGACCACTTTGTCCGAGATCCGCTGATTGTAGGTGTCCGAACCGGTATCGATCGACAATGCGCGGCCGGGATTTCCGGTGACAAATCCGGCATCGGCAAACATCCTTTGAATCAGGCGCCAAGTGTGGGAGGATGAATCGTGCCAGCATAACGAGAGCCACCGCCCCGGTTTCAACACGCGGCTGCACTGGGAGACGGCCAAGCGCATCATACGCTCCCAATGGTCCAATCCCTTGCGTCGAGTCGCGTTGACGATAATCTCCTTGTCGTGCCAATGGGTGTTCAAGCCGAGCCAAGACTCCCAGACAAAATTCAGTTCGGCGTACTGAACCGACCCGCCGTAGGGGGGATCGGTGAAAATGTAGTCGACGGAACAGTCCGGTATTTCGTCCATTTCGGTTGCGGACTGTGTCGAAATGCACGCGTTCCGGGATTGAATGAGCCGGGCCAACTCCGCCTTGGCCTTGAGTGTCCGTCTGAACACCCGGGTGAGGCTCTCCATTACGTTTCGCTGTTTGGAGACGGGGGGCAACGCCCAGTTGCCGGGGATGTAACCTCCGCCGCCGTCCAGGTGCTGGGCCTTCCGGCTTACTGCCGGCATGCAGGATGTGATGACGGCCCTGATGTCGTCATCGTCCCCGGCGGCATCCATGAGCGCGGCCAAGGCCCACAGATTGCGGTACGTGAAAAGGTCCCGGACGCGGCGGAAATCGCGGCTCGGCCGCCACTCGTCACCCCACGGTAGGTGCGGATCCGATACATTCATCATGTAGTTCATCGGATACGGGTGAGGGATGGGTTCGTTCTCCAGTTCACGAATTCTCGAAAGATCGATTTCAAAGGCATCGCGGTCTTCTCGGGGGCCGACCATGGATCGGGTAACCCGTCCGGGTCTGCAGCCTTCATGACAAGAAAAATTGACCGCGACGGGCACATAGCCCTGGACCTTGAGCCCGGCATGGATCGAATGCCGTTCGTTTCGTTCCGACAGACGACAATGCGGGCAGCCGGCCGAACCGTTGGAGGATGCTTCATAGAGCGTTACCGGTCGGCCGCATTTCGGGCATGCGTAGACATTCGAGTAGATGATGTGGCGAATCGTCGCCGAGCCGCCGCATCTGTGGCATGTGGTGCGGTACAAGTGCCTCATCTCGGGATCGACTTCGCGGCACATGCGATCGAACCGTTGGGATAAGTCCTCCGGATCGCAACGGGACGCGTAGAACCGGGTGATGAAGGTTGCGGCAGGGGAGGCGTCGATGGCCGCGGCCTTGCGTCCGCTGATGAGCGCGGCAAGTGCGGTGCTGCCCGAACCGCAGAATGGGTCCAGTACCAGATCGCCTTTTGAAGTATAGTGCCGGATATAGGCTTGGACCGCGTCGTGAGGCTTCTTGCCCAGGTGGTAGGGGTGCATGCTGAAGACCGGGGAATTCCTCGTGGTCACGATGGGGTGAGGGAACTCCGGCACGCTGTATTCATCGTCGGGACGGTACGGTCTATCCCGGAGATGTGCTTCGACGAACGCATGCAGCTGCGGATTGGGCCCGTCGTGCGAAAAGAGCAGGCAATCTTCATTCATACCGTCGTAGAGAATCAATGTTTTGTGCCCCTTGTGACTGCCGTGACCCGGGTTTTGGCCGGGTTCCCCGGAACCCCGCGCAAACCCCGATGAATTGCAGGGGACTCCTCCGGCCGTTCCGTGGTAAGATTACACGCAACTTCAACCGCGCAACAAGCGGAAAGTTTGGACCCGACCTAAGTGCGCCGATTCCTAAGTACGGTCGCACATTTTCGTCTCGGGTGCCGGCAAGAACAAGATCCGGGCACGGAGGCCCGGGCTACGAAGGACTGACATGAAGCCTTAGACCTGTTTCGTGGGGTCCCGCGGAACGCGGGATGCCCGTCATCTTCAAGTGCGGGCGTCCCTGCCCGCCGTCTCCCCGGCGTAGGCCGGGGTCCAGGAAAAAGAGACTGGTTCCCGGCCTACGCCGGGAAGACGGTTCAGCTTGTGCGACCGTATTAGTGCCATAGAGCACTAAGGGACTGTCCCAGAATAAGTGGCACAATTGTCCAAGGACAGCTCGGCGCTGAAGGGCAGCTAACACTGCCTGCCCGCACCATCGGATGGAACCGATACGGTTAATTGTGGACAGGCACTAAGCCTTCATTCCGTTGGGGAGGCTTTCCAACGTTCGGAATCAAGGTCCGGACGCCGCGGGCCGGCAAGCCCTCCTCATGCAGGCATGCAGGTCTCTCACTTCGGACCGATTGCTCCCGCTGCGCTGCGGTCATGCTTGACAAGATCGGGAAGCAGTGATGAAATGGTGAGATTCGAATATACGGCCGAGCCTGGAGAATCGATGACTATCCGGGAAGTAATTGAAATCTTGTCCGGGCAAATCTTGGTAGACAATCACGGGCTTGATAATGACGTCCCTATTGGCGGGGCGGCGGACCTCATGAGCGACGTTCTGGCATTTGGGACGGACGGCATGGTTCTCATGACCGGCCTGACAAACCCGCAGGCGGTCCGCACCGCGGAAATGGCCGGCATTGAAGTGGTGGTCTTTGTCAGAGACAAGACTCCGCCGCCGGAAACCATTGCACTGGCCAGAGAGTCGGGCATCACCCTCATACGGACCGGATACACGATGTACGAGGCCTGCGGTCGACTCTACAAGGCGGGTCTGCCCGGCCGCGGTCTGGTGAAGATCGAAAACAATTCCTGGTAGCTCATGTCAACTCAAGAAATCACCAAGGTCCAGGAGCTCATCTACACCACCAGGGTTGAAACGGTAATGGCGACCAATGTGGTGGTGCTCCATCCCTCCATGACCGTGGCGGACGTCAGGCGTCTGATGCGGGAAAAGCGTATCTCGGGTGCGCCTGTGATGGACGGGGACAAGATGATAGGCATCGTGAGCATGACCGACGTTCTCGATGTGACGGAGAAGGGCATGCTTCATGAGCCTGTGACCGAACACATGACGAGGGAAGTGAAGACCGTTCTGAAGGATTCGTCCGTGTTGGAGGCCGTGAGCAACCTCGACAGACAGGGATTCGGCCGACTGCCCGTGGTCGATCAGAAGGGCAACCTGGTGGGCATTGTCACGACGGGCACCATGATACGCGCCTTGCTCCGTGAAATGGACATCAGCTTTCAGAAAAAGGAAGCGGAGAAACTGCAATCGTACCGCGCCCGGCATATCTTCCACGACATCGTCTCCGACGACACGAGCGTGATTCTGCGCTACGTGGTTGCGGAAAAGGATTTCGACAACGCGGGGAAGGCCTCCAGCGACATCAAGAAGTCGCTCCAAAGGCTGGGCGTGAAACCATCCATCGTCAGGCGGGTTGCGGTGGCGGTGTATGAAGCGGAAATGAATCTGGTGATTCATACGGACGTGGGAGGAGTGATTACCGTCGATGTACGCCGGGAGCGGATCAAGATCAGTGCCGTGGATCACGGCCCGGGAATCATCGACGTGTCGAAGGTTCTCCAACCGGGATATTCCACGGCCCCCGAATGGATCCGGGATATGGGCTTCGGCGCGGGGATGGGGCTGGCCAACATCAAGAGATGTGCCGATGTGATGAAGCTCCTGTCCGGCCCCGGGAGCGGTACCAGGCTCGACATCGAGTTCCTCCTGGGTGAAAACGTCTCCGGGGCGGAGGAAGGTTAGTCAAAAAAAACTTGACAATGTCGGGGCGTGTCCCTAGAATTTTAGATCTTAAACGAGACAACGGCAACACTCGTTAAGGTCCCCCTCTACGATAGATAAGTGACAAAAGACTACTCCAGGCCCCCTTTGCCGGGGGTACTGCGTCAACGGGAGAAGAAGGATGATCAATAGCTACCTTCCCATCCTGGTCATACTGCTGGTGTCCTCATTCATCGGTTTGGCCATCATAGTCTTATCCACACTGCTTTCCAGATCGAACCCCACCCCGATTAAGCTGATGCCCTACGAATGCGGCATGGACCCCATCGGCGGAGCGAGACGACGTTTCTCGGTGAGATTTTTCATCATCGGGATGCTCTTCATCGTTTTCGATATCGAGCTCATATTTATGTTCCCCTGGGCGGCGGTTTATGACAAACTCATGGTCTTCGGCTTTGTGGAGATGCTCATATTCGTGCTGGTACTCCTCGCAGGCTTGGTCTACGTGTGGAAGAAGGGTGCGCTCGAATGGCAATAGAAAGACATCTGAACGACACGGTGCATGTGACGAACCTCGAGTGGTTCGTGAACTGGTCACGGAAATCTTCCATGTGGCCGCTGGGCTTCGGTCTTGCCTGCTGTGCACTGGAAATGATCGCCACCTTCGTCAGCCGGTATGACCTGGCCCGCTTCGGAATGGAGGTCGCAAGACCCTCTCCCCGTCACGCGGACCTGATGATCGTTTCGGGAACCGCATCCAAGAAGATGATCCCGGCCGTACGAAGGATCTACGAGCAAATGGCCGAGCCCAGATGGGTGATCGCCATGGGGGCGTGCGCCTGTACCGGCGGAATTTACAAGAACTACGCGGTTGTCCAGGGGATAGACCGCCATCTGCCCGTCGACGTCTATATCCCCGGATGCCCGCCCAGACCCGAGGCCCTGCTTGACGGCATCCTTCAGCTTCACGCCAAGGTAATGAAGGAACAGTCCATACGCAATCCCAGGGTAACGAGCGTTAAGGTGGCCGGCGAATGAACCAGGAAACCATAAAGGACAGAGTCATTTCCAAGTTTGGAGGAGACGCGGTTCTGGACGCGACGATGTTCCGCGGTCAACTCTGCGTCACCGTCGGTAAGGATAAGGTCAGGGAAATTTGCAGCTTTCTTAGGGACGAGCCGGATTTGGCCTTTGATTTTCTCTCCTTTGTCGGAGGGGTGGACAACCACCCGCGCACGCCGAGGTTCGAGGTGGTTTACCAACTCAATTCCCTAAGGCACAACCACCGGTTTCGAATCAAGACCAAAGTGGAAGAGAACAAGGACGGATTGGGGTACGTAGATTCGGTCGCCGCCGTGTGGCCCACTGCGGACTGGCACGAGAGGGAGACGGCCGAGATGTACGGCATTGTGTTCAAGGATCACCCCGACCCGAGGAAACTCCTCCTGCCGGAGCATTGGACCGTCTTTCCTCTGCGAAAAGACTTCCCGCTGGAAGGCACGGACGATACCCCGGATTTGCCGGCGCATACGAAATAGCAAGGAACCGAGCCCATGAATGAGCAAGTGAGGCGCATGGAGGACTTCCAGTCCGAGGTCATGGAACTGAACCTTGGGCCCCACCACCCGAGTACGCACGGAGTCTTTCGCGCAATCGTAGAGTTGGACGGCGAGACTGTGGTCAATGTGACGCCATACCTCGGATACCTCCACCGAGGGTACGAAAAAACCTGCGAAAACAAGCACTACCACCAAGTAATACCTTTGACGGAACGATGCGACTATATGGGAGCGTCGAGCAACTCGCTGCTGTTTTGCCTCACGGTTGAAAAGATGCTCGACGTCGAGGTCCCGGAACGGGCTCAGGTTATCCGCGTGATGTTTGCCGAGCTGTCCAGGATCTTCAGCCATTTGTTCTGGTTGGGGACTCATGCTCACGACGTGGGAGCCATGACTCCGCTCTTCTACAACCTGCGCGAGCGGGAAGAGATCATGAACCTGTTCGAGCTGAGCGCGGGCGGCCGGCTCATGCCGAACTATATCCGCGTGGGCGGTGTCTCTCAAGATCTTCCCGAGGGCTTTGTGGAGAGACTCAAGGCTTTCACGGAACACTTCGACCGCAGGGTGGACGAATACGAAACCCTGCTGACCAAGAACGTTATCTACATGGACCGCACGAAAGGCATCGGAGTGCTTCCTTTGAAGGACGCCGTTGCACTGGGGGCCAGTGGTCCCATGATAAGAGGGTCGGGCCTCGCATGGGATGTCCGGAAGACCGAGCCGTACTCCGGGTACGATACCTATGACTTCGATGTGGCGGTTGAACGGGGCTGTGATATCTATTCGAGGTACCTGGTACGCATCAAGGAGATGAGGGAGAGTAACCGGATTCTGAAGCAAACCCTTGAAAAGTTGCCGGAGGGAGCGTTTCGGGCAGAGAAGCCGGGGGTGATCTTTCCCCCCCAAAAAGAGATCTATACCAGGATGGAGGCCTTGATCCATCACTTCATGCTGGTGGTTGAAGGCGTGAAACCTCCTGCGGGAGAGTACTACCAGTGCATTGAATCACCGAGAGGAGAGCTGGGCTGCTTTGTGGTGAGCGACGGAGGGCCTCGGCCGTACCGTTTGAAGTGGAGGGCCCCTGCCTTTGTGAATCTGGAGTGCTTGGCACTCATGAGTAAGGGCCAACTCTTCGCCGACCTCATTGCAATATTGTCCAGTATCGACATCGTCCTGGCGGAGGTTGATCGGTAGATGGAAATCGAGGTGCTTTCATGACATTAGCGGATGTGGTGGAAGCAATGAAACTTGAGGTCCGGGCCGGTACCTCGGAACTGGACCGAGAGGTGGCGGGCGGCTATGTGAGCGATCTGCTCAGTGACGTGATCGCCGGAGCACGTGAGGGCGATCTGTGGGTTACTCTGCAGCTCCACCAGAATATCGTGGCTGTCGCTTTTCTCAATAATCTTGCCGGCATAGTGATTGTGGGCGGCAGAGAACCCGATCCCGACACCTTGGAGAAGGCCGAGGATCAGGGGGTGCCCATTCTGGTGAGCACCATGCCGACGTATGAACTGGCAGGCAAGCTCTACGAGATGGGGATCCGCCGCAAGGAAGAAGAATAGGCGAGAGCCGGGCGACGCCCGGGAAACGGACCCGACGGAAAGGTCGGGAACATCCGGCGGGACCTTCACCGAGGACAAAGGCGAAAGAGGCTTTGCCGTAGAGCTACCGACGTACAGACTCGATCTCCACATACATACGGTGCTGTCGCCCTGCACCGAGATAGCGGACATGACGCCCAGGGCTATTGTGAGGGCCGCGCTTGAGCAGGGACTGCACATGATCGCAATATGCGATCATAACTCGGCCCGGAATACGGCCGCAACAAGACGCGCCGCCCGGGGAAGCGGATTAACGGTAATCCCCGGCATCGAGGTGACGACCTCGGAGGAAGCCCACATCGTGGGTCTATTCCCGGGGGACCTTGAAGCAGAAGCGGCTCAGGAAGAGATCTACAGTCGGCTGGTAGGCGAAAACGACGAGGAAGCCTTCGGGTACCAGGTTGTGGTCAACGAGCACGACGAAGTTGAAGACCTTGATAAGAGGCTCCTCATCGGAGCTACGACCCTCTCCTCCGAGAGGGTGGCCGACCTGATCCACCGGTTGAACGGCTTGGTGATCGCCGCCCACGTGGATCGAAGCGGTTTCGGGATATTCAGCCAGCTCGGGTTCATCCCGGAGGGTTTGGCGCTCGACGCACTTGAGGTTTCGAAGCGCTCCGATTTCGAGACGGTGAAAAAGACGTATCGCCAGAGCCGGAACTACCCCCTGCTGGCGAGTTCGGATGCGCACTATATTGCGGACATCGGTACGGTTTTCACCAGGGTCCGGATGGCCGAACCGAGCTTCCGGGAGCTGCAAAAGGCATTGAAAGGCACCGACGGCAGGTCCGTCCTCGAAGAAGCCGGACGGCGTGCGGACTGCGGGGTGCCGTGAGACCGAGGGGTTGTTGCATGGAGCCGATAGTCTGAAGGAAATGGAGGATCTCTCACTGCACATACTCGATGTGGCCGAAAACGGCATAAGAGCGGGAGCCGGTCTGATCGAGATAGGAGTGGAAGAGGATCTTCAGGCGGACAGATTAACGGTGACGGTTACGGACAACGGATGCGGCATGGATAAGGAATTCCTTGCCGGGGTGCTGGACCCGTTCACCACGACGCGGACGACCCGGAAAGTAGGATTGGGGCTGTCGCTGTTTCAACAGTCGGCTAGGGAAGCCGCCGGCGATCTGACTGTGGAATCCGCTCCGGGAGTTGGAACGACGGTACGTGTCTTCATGAGTCACCGTCATATCGACCGCAGGCCGATGGGAGACATGGCGGCAACGGTGATCACGCTCATAGAAGGCAATCCGGAAGTCGACTTCGTGTACATTCACCGGAAGAACGGACGGGAATATACATTGGACACCAGAGAGATCCGGTCGGAACTCGAGGGGATCCCGCTCAACAATCCACAGGTGGTGGGCCTCATCAGAGAGAATCTTCTGGCCGGGTTGAAAGAAGTGGCCTGAGGCTTCGATAAGACCAAGGGAGCTAGAACAAAGTGGAAGAACGAGACGCCATACTCAAGAAGAAACGCGAATCCGACCGGGTGATCATAACGCCGGACGAGCTGGAGCAGCTGGACCCGGTCATCGAACGATATTACGGGAATCCCGGGTATCTCATACCTGCATTGAAGGAGGCGCAGGAGCTTTTTGGCTACCTGCCCGAGGAAGTGCAGAAGAAATTGGCTGTGGGTCTGAACATCCCGGCGTCCCACGTCTACGGAGTGGTCACTTTCTACTCATTCTTCACGATTGAACCCAGAGGGAGGCACGTGATCCGTTTGTGTCTCGGCACTGCGTGCTACGTGAAGGGAGCCAAAGAGATCCTGAATATCATGCAGCGGCAAGTCGGTATCGATGTGGGGCAGACATCCGATGACGGCAGATTCACGTTGGAGGCCGTCAGATGTCTCGGTGCATGCGGACTGGCACCGGTGTTCCTGGTTGGAGACAACACCCACGGAAACGTCGTTCCCGGAGAGACCATGAAAATCTTGGATGGTTACCAGTAACAATGTGATAAGCTCCGAGCGCGCCCCGGGGTTCACGGCGCCGAGGCCGGCTCCCGCGGGCCTGCCTTCGCTTGAAACGATCCCTCAGGAGGAAACACCGTGCCGAAGATTTCCATACAAGATCTCAAGAAGATCAAGGAGCGTGAGCGCTCGCGAATGGTACTCAGGGAGGGTGAGTTCAGGGCCAAGATAACGGTCCACATGGGCACGTGCGGTATAGCCGCGGGAGCCCGCGACATAATGGGCGTCTTTCGAGATGAAATCGCGAAGCGCGAAATAACCGATGTGATGCTGACAAACTCGGGCTGTGCCGGTCTGTGCGCCAAGGAGCCGATGATCACGGTGGAGGTGGTGGAGCAGGCCCCCGTAAAGTATATCAAGCTGACCAAAGAAAAGGCACGGCGCATATTCGAGGAGCATGTCCTCGGGGGATCTCCCGTCGAGGACTTTGCGCTGGCCATGGGCAGTGAGACGATGGCTACGTAAAACCATCAGGAGTCTACAGCAAGATACCCGTGTACTCTTCCCGACGGGGACGGCACGGCGGAGAATAGGTAATGTGTGCAAGTCCTTCCTATAGAATGCACTTCATGATGTGTGCCGGCACCGGTTGTCTCGCGAGCGGCTCGGCCGACGTGAGAGCGGCTTTGGAAAAAGAACTGGCCAAGAGGAATCTGCAGGACGAAGTGCAGATCATCATGACCGGCTGTAACGGCTTCTGCGCGATGGGCCCTCTCGTGGTCGTCTATCCGGACGGGGTCTTCTACAATCAGGTCAAGCCCGAACACGCTCCCTTGATCGTCGAAGAGCATGTACTCAAGGGAAGAGTCGTGGAGAAACTCCTGTTCAAGGAGCCCGTGGAGAAGTCGGCCGTCCCGCTGATGAAGGACATAGGCTTCTTCGGTCTCCAGCGGCTCATTGTCCTAAGGAACCGCGGCCTGATCGATGCAGAAAACATCGACGAGTACATCGCCCGCGACGGCTATGCCGCACTCGGGAAAGCTCTCCTGGAGATGACCCCTGAACAGGTCATCGAGGAAGTGAAGAAGTCCGGCTTACGAGGCCGCGGCGGCGGGGGGTTCCCCACGGGCCTGAAATGGGAAGAGTGCGCGCGATATGACAATTTCCCCAAGTACACAATCTGCAACGGAGACGAAGGCGATCCGGGGGCCTTCATGGACCGCTCGGTCATGGAAGGCGACCCGCATTCGATTCTGGAAGGCATGGCCATCTCCGGTTATGCCATTGGGGCGCATCAGGGCTACATTTATGTGAGAGCGGAGTATCCCCTGGCGATTCAGCGGCTCGAAAAAGCCATGGTCGATGCACGGGATTATGGGCTGCTCGGCAAAGACATCCTGGGCAGCGGATTCGATTTCGACCTCGCGATAGCGCCGGGCGCGGGTGCGTTCGTTTGCGGTGAATCCACTGCGTTGATGTTTTCCATCGAAGGCAAGCGGGGCATGCCGCGGATCAAGCCTCCTCGGAGCGCCGAGGCGGGACTGTGGAATCAGCCGACCAACTTGAACAACGTCGAGACCTTTGCAAATATCAACCCCATCATACAGCACGGAGGGGATTGGTTCGCTTCCATCGGTACGGAGGGGAGCAAAGGCACGAAGGTCTTTGCGTTGACGGGTGCGGTAAACAATGTCGGTCTGGTGGAAGTGCCCATGGGCACCAGCCTCAAGAGCCTCATCTTCGACATCGGCGGCGGTATTCCGAAAAAGCGCAAGTTCAAGGCGGCGCAAATCGGGGGCCCGTCCGGAGGGTGCATACCCAACGGCATGGAAGGGGTGGAGATCGACTACGAGTCTCTCCAGGGCGTAGGAGCCATGATGGGTTCCGGAGGCGTGGTGGTCATGGATGATGCCACGTGCATGGTGGATACCGCCCGGTTCTTCACGGATTTCTCGGTGGAGGAATCCTGCGGAAAGTGTACGCCGTGCCGTGAGGGCCTCAAGGCCATGCTGGACAAGCTCACCGATATCGTCGAGGGTCGGGGGCAGGAAGGCGACGTGGAATTCCTCCAGGAACTCGGGCATCACATCAATGGCACGTCTCACTGCGGTTTGGGTAAGAGCGCAGCCAATCCCGTCTTGTCTACCATACGCTATTTCAGGAACGAATACGACGCGCATATCCGTGATAAGCACTGTCCCGCACTCGTGTGCCCCGAGCTGATCGACTTCGTGGTCATCGAGGAGAAGTGCAAGAAGTGCGGTATCTGTTTTAAGAACTGCCCGTCGGACGCAATCATCTGGGAAAAGAAACAGGTGGCCCGTATCGAGCTGAGCAAGTGCACGAAATGCCGTACCTGCATAACGAACTGCAGGTTCGGAGCCATCAGATAACTCCCGGTTCAGAACGGCGAGGCCCGGCAGGTAGTACGGGAACCGCCTTGAACCGGCTACTAATCTCTTCTGTGAGTAAGTTTCTATGGTTACCCTGACCATTGACGGCGTTGAAGTTAGTGTCGAGCGCGGAACAACCATTCTGGAGGCTGCCCGGGAAGCCGGGGTCCGCATTCCCACACTCTGCCACGATAAGCGCCTGATCCCTTATGGCTCCTGCCGCCTGTGCATGGTTGAAGTTACGGCAAGGGGGAGGACCAGGACCATGCCCGCCTGCTTCAACCCGGCGCGGGACGGCATGGAAGTGGCCACACATACGGAAAAGCTTATCTACGGCCGACGTATGCAGCTCATGTTGCTCCTGAGATCACATCCCCTCCTCTGCCCGAGTTGCGATGCGGCCGGCGACTGTCAGCTCCAGAACCTGGTTCACGAATATGAGGTCGGGGAGCCCCCGTTCGCCAGAGAGTCGCGCTACTTCCACGTGGACAACGAATCGCATTTTATACGTCACAACATGAACTTATGCATTCGTTGCGGCATGTGCGTGCGGATCTGCGACGAGGTCCAGGGACAGAGGGAACTGAGCTTTATCAAGAGAGGGATGGAGACCGAAGTATCCACTGATTTCGGAAGATCGCTGGACTGCGAATTCTGCGGCCAGTGTGCATCGGTTTGTCCGGTGGGCGCCATTTCCTCGAAATGGCTCGTGGGAACCGGCCGTCAATTCGAGCTGAAGAAGACCGAAACCACATGCGCGTTCTGCAGTCTCGGGTGCACTCTCACCCTCGGGGAGAAGAACGGGAAGATCGTCTATGTCGATTCCCCCCCTGCGAGCCCCAATGAGGGCAACTTGTGCGTGAAGGGGAGATACGGCTGGCCGTACGTGTATGCGGAGCAGCGGCTGACGAAACCCTTGATCAGAAAGGACGGTTCACTCCGGGAGGTGGACTGGAACGAAGCCCTCCGCTTTGTGGCGGAAGGCCTCATGAAGGTGAAGAGTTCCTCGGGAGCGACGAGCCTGGCGGGCCTGGGATCGGCTCGGCTCACCAACGAAGAGGCGTATGTCTTCAACCGCTTTGTCCGGACCGTGATGGAAACGCCCCATCTGGATCACGGGGGCGGTCGGGCCTATAAGCCGCTGACCAAGGCCTTCGCGCCGATGCTGGGTTATCCGGCGGGGACGGACGCCATCCGGGAGTTGAGACACGCGGACGTTATCCTCCTGTTGGGTGCCGACATCACTGAGACCCACCCCGTTGCGAAGAACGAAGTCATTCTGGCAAACGGCCGAAAAAGGGCGCGCCCCATTGTCGTGGACTCGATGCAAACCAAGCTCACCGAACGCATGGGGAGCCTGTTTCTGCAAGTGCCGCCGGGCACGGAATACGTGATTGCGAACGCGATGCTCAAGTGGATCCTTGATCAGGATCTCGTGGACAAGAAGGCACTGGATCTTCGAGTGGAAGGGTTCGATGAACTGGCCGCGTCGCTTGCCGATTACACCGTGGAGAATGCGGCACGCGCGACGGGGGTGTCCCCCGGTCTTATCACCGAGGCTGCCAAAGCCTACTCTGAAGCGGCGAATGCCGCTATAGTGCTGACATCGGGTCTGAATCGGCCGGCCGACACCGTTGAGCTTGCGCAGGCGGCTCTTAACCTTGCTCTGGTTACCGGCCGGGTCGGAAAGCGTTCCTGCGGAGTCCACTTCCTGGGAGAAAAGGCCAATTCCCAAGGCGCGGTGGACATGGGTCTGTGCCCGGACCTGCTGCCGGGATTTAACCGGATGGATGATGAGGCTGCACGGGAAAAGATAGCCAAGTTGTGGGATGCTCCGCTACCGGACCCCACAGGGCTCTCCGCCCGTGAAATGCTGGCCAAGGCCGAAAGCGGCGACATCCGCGGACTCTATGTGGCGGGCGAGAACCCGGTGGAGTCATACCCGGGCAGGGCGCAGGTGGAAAAGGCACTCACGGGCCTGGAATTTCTGGTCGTCCAGGACATGTTCATGACTTCCACCGCCAAACTGGCCCACGCGGTCCTACCCGTTGCATCATTCGCCGAGAAATCCGGTACCTACACGAGCACGGACAGACGAATCCGGAGACTAACCCCCGTCCTGAAGAATACGGGGGCAAAGAGCGATCTGGAGATCTTCACCGCCCTGGCCGCAATGATGGGAAAACCATCCCTGACGTATGCCGGGCCGGAACAGGTCATGGAAGAGATTGCCGGTTTGGTGCAAGTCTATGCGGGGATATCCTATGGCCGCTTGGATTCCCGGGGGCTGGTGTGGCCGTGCGTAGACGCGGAAGACCCGGGTAAGGAACTGCTGTACGAAGGCGGATTTCCCGGCGGAAAGGCCCGGCTGGTTCCCGCCCCGGCCTTGAAGGACGTACCGGGAGACGGCCTGCCCATGTACCTGATCCCCGCGATTCTTAAGTTTCATTCCGGATCGATGTCCGAGCAGAGCGCGTCACTCGTGGAGGTGTGCCCCGCAGGCACCGCGGAGATGAACTTCAAGGACCTCAAGGCATTGGGGGTCAAGGACGGCGATACGGTGAACATCACCTCCGGTAACGGAGCGTCCATGAAGGTCAAGGCAAAGTGGTCCCGCCGTGCGGTAGAGGGATCGGTCATCGTCCCGTATCATTTCTCCGCTCTGAAACTCAACACCTTCACCGAATGGGATCAACCGGCGGTGAAGGTCAAGGTAGAAAAGGTTTAGAAGCCGGAAGATGTCGCACAGAGCGGTTAGAACCGCAACCAAATGGCGATTGCAGGCATCGGCGTCACGCACGAACTAGGGTTTCGCAAGTACCATCGTACTGCTCCGGGTATCTGGAGGTTGCTGCAGGTTCCCGGTATCTGGAGGTTGCTGCAGGTTCCCGGTGTCGGGCGGAACCAAACCGATATCCAGGAGCCGGTTTCCGAAGTCCCGCGAAGCGCGGGATTCGCGGTACGACAAGAAAGTGAGGATTAGTAGCACAGATGGAATCCGCCATCCCCGTAATCCTGTTGATCATCAAAGTCCTCCTCGTTATTGTGGCCGTACTGACCCTCGTGGCGTACCTGACTCTCATCGAGAGACGAGTTCTTGGCTTCATACAGGTCAGATTGGGACCCAACCGCGTCGGCCCGTTGGGTCTGCTGCAGCCGCTTGCGGACGGAGCAAAACTGCTCCTCAAGGAAGAGGTGACCGTATCCGGGGCCAATAAGCTCATATATCTCATTGCGCCCCTCATTGTCGTAACGTGCGCATTGATTCCGTTTGCGGTGATACCTTTTGCCAAAGGACTCGGGTTGGAGAACATCCTCGGGCCCGCTGCATCGAAATACGGCTTGAACGAGGGAGTCATTTCCGACACCAACGTCGGGATACTCTTCATCTTTGCCATAACTTCGCTGGGTGCTTACGGTGTGATCCTCGGCGGCTGGGCATCGAACAACAAGTACTCCCTGCTCGGTTCGGTCCGGGCCGGGGCCCAGATGATCAGTTACGAACTGGGCCTGAGCCTGGCGGTTTTGGGGGTGCTGTTGTTGGCAGGCTCGCTGAGCCTGGTGCAGATAGTGGAAGCACAGGACAGCGTGTGGAAGTGGTACGTTTTCCGACAACCGCTTGGATTTCTTCTCTTTCTTATCGCTGGAAGCGCGGATATCGGCCGGACTCCCTTCGATTTGCTCGAGTGTGAAAACGAGCTGGTTGCGGGATATCAGACCGAGTACAGTTCGATGAAGTTCGGTCTGTTTTATCTCGGTGAATACGCGCATCTGCTGTTTCTCAGTGCGTTGATGAGCACACTGTACTTTGGCGGATGGCAGGGCCCTCTGCTGCCTCCCATCTTCTGGTTCCTGGCAAAGACGCTGTTGTGGGTGTTTATCTTCGTATGGATCAGGGGAACCTATCCCCGGCTGCGGTACGACCGGGTTATGAGCTTCGGTTGGAAGTTCCTGGTCCCGGTGGGGATCTTCAACGTGATGGCCACGGCCTTCATATACACGATCTGGCTTCAGAGCCGGGGATGACGTTGAACGAGTGAAGGAAACAGCCGCCGGTCCGTGCGACTTGTAACGGGCGCGCAGGCGGCCCGGAATGGATGAGGCTCACGCCCGAATTTCTCATGAGGTCGTTAAGATATGATTATCCCGCTGTTACAGGGACTTAAGCTTACACTGAAGTATTTCTTCTCAGGTAAGGTTACTCTGGAGTATCCGGACAAGAAGTGGGATGTGGCTGAAAGGTGGAGAGGGCGGCACTTGCTGACCAAACATCCTTCAGGCAAGATCCGGTGCGTTGCCTGCATGCTCTGCGCAACCGTGTGTCCGGCCCAGTGCATAAGCATTGTCGCCGCAGCAGAACCGGACAACAGGAAGTATCCGGAGGAGTATACGATTGACCTGGGGCGGTGTATCTTTTGCGGCTACTGTGTGGAGGTTTGCCCCAAGGAAGCCATAGAAATGACTACGGCCTACGAGATCTCCGAGTACTCGCGCGAGGCCCTTATCCTTACCAAGGAGCAGCTCCTGGAGCCCCCGCAGGCGAGGTACGAGACAAAGAAGAAGGCTGGCTGAAGCGGTTTAACGGGTAGGTAGGCAGCTTTTTTGATAATTATGATGACGGACGCGACCGGCGCCCGGTTCGACGCAGCGGCGTATCCGGCAGGGCAGCCGCACCCGGTCTTTGAGGAGACCGTGGTGAGAGTCCGGGCCGATCGGACATGTACGGATTGTGCGCCGACGGGTATGAGGCCGCTGAAGAGCGCGGCGCAGACGTGCGGGAATGTCTTCGCTCAGGTAACGTTCGTCGCCGGAGGTTAGAGAATATCCATGGAAACAGTGATTTTCTATGTCCTGGCCGTGATCACGCTGATTTCTGCCATGTTCGTGGTTTTCCTGCGCAGACCCGTCCACAACGTCTTATCCATGATCGTTACGATGTGCAGCTTGGCATGCTTGTACTTCTTGCTGCACGCCGAGTTTGTGGGCATGGTGCAGCTGGTGGTGTACGCAGGGGCGGTGATGGTGCTGTTCCTGTTCGTGATCATGCTCCTGAACCTGGAGGCTCTGGACAGGACGCAGGATGCGAAGTCGGCTCGAATGTGGGTAGGGGCTCTGCTTGGACTAGGTCTCCTGGTGATGATCGGCCCGGTCCTGAAGGCGTTCTTCCCCTCCGGAAAACCCGTGGGTGCGGCCGCTTTCGCTCAAGGGATGTCAAACATCGAGATCGTGGCACGGGAACTCTTTACGACCTATCTTCTTCCGTTTGAGATCACTTCCGTGCTGCTGCTGGCAGCCATCATCGGAACGGTGATCGTTTCACGCAAGCGGACGGATTGACGGGCCACGTTCGGCCGTAACGCCTCATCTCATCATTATCTGTTTCAGGAAACACTGAAAATGGTTACTCTGCAACATTACCTCTTTTTATCGGCAGCGCTGTTCGCTTTGGGAGTGGCGGGAGTGATGATCCGGCGGAACTTGATCGTCATACTCATGTCGTTGGAACTTATGCTCAACGCAGTAAACCTCTCGTTCATAGCCTTCGCCAGGTACCTGGACTCCATTGAAGGGCAGATATTCGTCCTGTTCATAATGGTCGTTGCCGCGGCGGAGGTCGCGGTGGGGCTGGCCATAGCGGTGGCCGTCTTTCGACAGAGAGGCACCGTCAACGTCAACGACATCAACCTCATGAAGTGGTGAAAGGAACACCGGTTTCCGGAGCCGTGTGAGATGATGTATGAGAATACGTTCGTAAACCTTAAGCTGGGAGCCTGGAATGACTGAACTGGTCTGGTTGATACCCGTGTTTCCTCTCATAGGATTCCTGATCAACGGGCTTTTCGCGCGGAACCTCCCCGAAAAGGCTATCGGGTGGATAGGATCAATCGCCGTTGGAGCCTCGTTTGTCGTGGCATTCTCAATATTTCTGGAACTCTTGGGCATGGAGCCCGGCTCCCGTTCGGTCCAGAAGATCGTATACACGTGGATTCTCTCCGGTGATATGTCCGTGCCCATAGGCTTTCTCATGGACCCGTTGAGCATGGTGATGATGATGGTCGTGAGCGGAGTCGGGTGCATCATCCACGTGTACTCCATCGGTTACATGCACGGCGAGGTCGGGTTCCGGCGGTATTTTGCGTATCTGAATCTCTTCGTGTTCAACATGCTGATCCTGGTTTCGGCCAACAACTTCCTGCTCATGTTTGTCGGGTGGGAAGGGGTGGGCCTGTGCTCGTACCTGCTCATCGGATACTACTACGAAAAGAAATCAGCCGCGGACGCCGGAAAAAAGGCATTCGTGGTAAACCGCGTGGGCGACTTCGGTTTTTTGCTCGGCATGTTCCTGATCTTCACGACATTCGGAACCTTTGACTTTACCCAGGTGTTTTCGGAAGCCGGTGCCAAGCTTGCACAGGGTGGAATAATGGCGACGGGCATAACCCTGTTGCTGTTCGTGGGTGCCACGGGAAAATCGGCACAAATTCCCCTCTACACATGGCTTCCCGATGCGATGGAAGGTCCCACGCCGGTCAGTGCTCTTATCCATGCAGCCACCATGGTGACTGCCGGGGTGTATATGGTGGCCCGGTGCAGCGTGCTCTTTGCACTGGCACCCATTTCCATGAACGTGGTGGCGGTTGTCGGCGGCGCGACCGCGCTCTTCGCCGCAACCATCGGTATAACGCAATACGACATCAAACGGGTGCTCGCATATTCGACCATCAGCCAGCTGGGCTACATGTTCATGGCATGTGGGGTAGGGGCGTTTGCCACCGGGATTTTCCACCTGATGACCCACGCCTTCTTCAAGGCCCTCCTCTTCATGGCCGCCGGCAGCGTCATGCATGCCATGGCGGGTGAGTTGGACATGAGGAAGATGGGCAACCTCAAGGGGAAACTGCCTTACACGCACATGACGTATCTATTCGGAACGCTGGCAATCGCGGGCATATTCCCGTTCGCCGGATTCTTCAGTAAAGACGAAATACTGTTCTACTCGTTTGAACGGCACGGCGGGTTCTGGATTGTGGGTGCGGTCGCGGCCCTTATGACCTCCTACTACATGTTCCGGTCGGTGTTCATGACGTTTTACGGGAAATCCCGGGTGGATGAGCATGTTGCGCACCACGTGCACGAATCCCCTCCGATAATGACCGTACCGCTCATGATACTGGCCGGTCTGTCGCTCGTCGGCGGTTTGGTGGGCGTGCCGATTCTCGAGGGTGCCAACAGGATCGGAGATTTTCTGGCTCCGGTGTTTGCCCCGGCCAAGGCGATTCTCTCCCATGGCGCGCACGGTGCAGGCCATCACAACGTTGCATTGGAAGTGATCCTGATGGGGGGATCTCTGGGCATCGCGATATTTGGCTGGCTGTTTGCCCGGTACATGTATCTCGTGAATCCCAGTGCCCCGGACAAAGTCATCGAGAAGATCCCCGAGGTCCACCAGCTCGTGTACAACAAGTACTGGGTGGACGAGTTGTACGACATACTCTTCGTCAACTCCATCGTCGACTTTTCCCGGTTCCTCTGGAAAGCGTTCGATGAATCGGTCGTGGACGGAATCGTTAACGGAACGGCCCGCTTGACCCGAGGTTGCGGCGGTGTTCTGAGAAGGCTGCAATCAGGATTGGTGAAGGACTATGCCTTTTCGATCCTGGTCGGAGCAGTCGTGATAATCGGTTATCTCGTCTTGAGATAAGACACGGAGGAATACCTTTCATGGAGAACGTTTCCTTCCCATACCTAAGTTACATCACGTTCATTCCAGTGGCGGCGGCACTGATTCTGCTGTTCCTTAAAAGGAAGTCTCACGAGCTGCTCCGGTGGGTCGCGTTGATTTTCATGCTGGCGGACTTTGTGGTGAGCCTCGGTGTGTACTTCAACTTCGATCCGTCGACGGCTTCCATGCAGATGGTAGAGTCCCACCCGTGGGTGCGTGACTGGGGCATATCCTACAGGCTCGGTGTTGACGGAATCAGTCTCTTTCTGGTGCTGTTGACGACCATCCTGGGCCCCATCGTCATCCTGGCGTCCTGGAAGGATATAACCGTCAGAGTGAAGGAATTCCTCATCTGCCTGCTCGTGTTGCAGACCGGGATGATCGGCGTCTTCGTTTCATTGGACCTGTTCCTCTTTTACGTGTTTTGGGAAATCATGCTGATCCCCATGTACCTCCTCATCGGGGTGTGGGGTAATCCGGCACGGCGACTCTACGCAGCCATCAAGTTCGTGCTCTATACCATCGTGGGCAGCCTGCTGATGCTTGTGGCAATCCTGGCGCTCTACTTCATGGCGGGCGCGGAAACCGGCACTTACACCTTTGATCTGCTGAAGCTGTACGAGTTCCCGGTTCCGGTATACGCACAATTCTGGATGTTCCTGGCATTCTTCCTCGCCTTTGCAATCAAGGTCCCCATGTTTCCATTCCACACATGGCTCCCCGATGCACATACCGAGGCCCCTACGGTAGGGAGTGTGGTGCTTGCCGCAGTACTGCTGAAGATGGGGACGTACGGCTTCATCCGGTTCGCCATACCTCTGTTTCCCAACGCGGCCATGGACGCTGCATGGTGGGTGTGCCTGCTGGCCGTCATAGGCATCATCTACGGGGCGTGGGTTGCCATGGTGCAGGTGGACGTGAAACGGCTCGTTGCCTTTTCGAGCGTGAGCCATCTGGGGTTCGTGATGCTGGGGATGTTCGCCTTTACCGTGCAAGGGGTGGAGGGCAGCATTATTCAGATGATCAACCATGGACTGAGCACCGGCGCACTCTTCCTTATTGTCGGCATGATTTACGAAAGACGTCACACCCGGCTCATCTCGGAGTTCGGCGGGATCTCCAAGGTCATGCCGCTCTTCGCCGTATTCTTCATGGTTTTCACTCTTTCGTCCGTAGGGCTGCCGGGCCTCAACGGCTTCGTCGGGGAATTTCTCATCCTCCTTGGAGCGTTCAAGGTCTTCCCGTGGTATGTGGTGTTTGCCGCGACCGGGGTGATTTTTGCCGCAGTGTACATGCTGTGGATGTTCCAGAGAGTGATGTTCGGAGAGGTGACCAATCCCAAGAACAAGGCACTGAAGGATCTCTGTGCACGGGAAGTGCTGGTTCTCGTTCCCATCCTGGTGTTCTGCGTGTGGATCGGCGTATATCCCAACACCTTTCTGAAGCCCATGGAGCCGTCGGTGAAGAATTTCATCCAGATGGTAGAGAAAAAACGCGCAGCGGTCTTGGACATGGAGAAGGCAAAAAAGCAATCCGCGGCCGAAATGGCGGGAGTGAAGCTTACCTTTTCCGGCCGGGACACAGATCGCTGATCATAGACTATAAGGATTAGGAGCAATCCGGATGATCCAGTTTCCCGAGGTCAATCTTGGTGGTATTCTGCCGGCTTTGATTCTGTGCATAGCCGGGCTGGTTGTCATGATAGCGTGCCTGTTCGTAAAACGGGGCACCGTCACAACGGCAGCGATTTTGAGCGCGATCGGTGTTCTGATGGCCGGTGCCGCCAACAGCCCTTTGAGGCTATTGAACGAGACGGCATTTTCGGGGCTCATATCCTTGGATGCCTATTCGTGGTTCTTCAATCTCCTGATTCTTATTGCTACGGGTTTGACCATTCTTGCCTCCGTCCGGTACCTTGCGGACGACGACCCGGGCACGTACGAGTATTTCGTGCTGTTGCTCTTCGCCGCAGCCGGCATGATGTTCATGGTCTCGGGGAATCATCTGCTCACGATCTTCATCGGGCTGGAGACGCTGTCCATCAGCATCTATGTGCTCGCGGGCATACTACCGAAGAATCCCAAATCAAGTGAAGCCGCGCTCAAGTACCTCTTGCTGGGAGCGTTTTCGAGCGGCATCTTCCTGTACGGAGCCGCGTTGCTGTACGGATCGGCCGGATCGGCCGGACTGCCTGCACTGGCGAAGTATCTCAAGGCCGGGTCGTTCGGGCCAATGGCACTTGCCGGCATGGGATTGCTTGCCGTTGGGTTCGCGTTCAAGGTGGCCGCGGTCCCCTTTCACATGTGGACGCCGGATGTCTACGAGGGAGCCCCCACGCCCATCACCGGATTCATGTCGGTCGGCGTCAAGGCTGCGGCATTCGCCGCATTCGTCAGGGTGTTCTTTGACGCACTGAGCGAGCTTCAAGTCAACTGGACCCAGATACTCTGGGTTCTTGCCGCACTGACCATGATTCTGGGTAACCTGGCGGCCATCGTTCAGGACAACATCAAACGCATGCTGGCGTATTCAAGCGTGGCACATGCGGGGTACATCATTATCGGCATGGTTGCCGGGACGGAGACCGGTACCGCCGGAGTCCTCTACTATTTGCTCGCATACACCTTCACCAATATCGGGGCATTCGGCGTCGTAGCGTTGGTGGGAAGGAAGGGCGAGGCCAACGTTAAGCTGGACGATTACCGCGGGTTGGCAAAATCCAATCCGTTGCTCGCTTTGGTGATGTCGATCTTCGTGTTCTCTCTTGCGGGCATTCCGCCGACTGCGGGTTTTGTGGCGAAATTCGCCATCTTCAGCGCGGCGATTTCCCAGGGCTACATTTGGCTGGTCGTTATTGGTGCTCTGACGAGTGCGGCATCCGTCTACTATTACTTCCGCGTTGTGATGAAAATGTACATGGAGGTTCCGGACACGACGCCCGAAAGGCTTGAGTTCAGCCCTTCGATGATACTCGCTCTGGGTGTGGCGGTGGTTGGCGTCGTGTACATAGGGATATTCCCGACAACCTATCTCAATTTGGCTTTGGAGTCCGTAAAGCCGCTTTTCTAGGCAAGCGGGGCCGTCCGGTGAGGACTATTGCCCGTCCGGCTCCTTAATCACTCTCATACCTGCAAACGTTGGGATGCCCCGGCCCGAAGAGCGCACATTATGAAGTGCGATCAATTATCCGACGAACGGTCCTGCCGTTCACCGCAGGCCTCCGCTGCAGAATCCGGCGGGTGGACCCAAACGCGATTTCACATTCCTCGGCAATCATTCAGAGGCTCGACGGCGTCATCTTCCCGTCACGGATTTTGTCGGGTGCGTACAAAGGTGGAGCAACCAGATCATGAGGACAGCAGCTCTCGTTCCCACGGGGCACGGGATCAATTGTGAAAATGAGACTTGCCGTGCACTGGAACTTGCGGGATTCGACAGGGTGGATCCGGTGCATCTCAATTTCCTGGCGCGCGGGCTCGTAGATCCGTTGGATTATCAACTCATCGTATTCCCGGGCGGCTTTCTCGACGGAGACGATCTTGGAGCGGCCCAGGCATGCGCAAACCGCATAAGACACTCCAGAGTCAATGAGGAGAGACTCATCGACAGGCTCGAATGGTTTGTTCATCGAGGCGGGCTGGTTCTGGGCATCTGCAACGGGTTTCAATTACTGACCAAACTCGGGATGTTGCCCGCCCGGGAGGGCGACTACGCGAAGCGGGAGGTTACGCTTACCGGAAACGACTCCGGCCGTTTCGAGGACCGGTGGGTGACGTTGACGGTGGACCGTTCGTCCAACTGCATCTTCACGAAGGGGCTTGAAAGACTCTATCTGCCGATCCGCCATGGGGAAGGAAAGATCGTGGGGAGGACCGGAGATCTCGCCGGAATACTGGTGGAAAAGCATCTGGTGCCCGTGCGGTACGCCTTCCGGGATACGGATGAACCTGCTGTGGAATATCCGTTCAATCCCAACGGTTCGGAACAATCCATAGCCGGGCTGAGTGACCCCACGGGGAGAGTGTTCGGTCTGATGCCCCACCCGGAGGGCTTCGTTCATAGGACCAATCACCCTCGGTGGACCCGTGAGGATCTCCCGGAGGAAGGAGACGGCTTGGCAATATTCAGGAATGCGGAGCGGTTTTTGCGTGAGGCGTAGGGGAGACGTTTCTCGTAAAGCGCATTGGAGATTGTGTTCATGAGTCCGGGAACAAGTCCCCGGCGTGTTTTTTGCTTGCATTATTGTGCGGGACAAACTAAAATATTTAGGTTTTCTCGCCTAAGGAACAGAAACCGAAGTTCATTAAGGTTAACAACATAAGCAGCGCGAGGAGCGGTGCGATTAGTCACAGAGGAGGTATCTATGGCACTGGATGCTACCAAGATGGCTGACTGGCAGATAGCCGAAGAGGCCGAAAAGACCATGAAGACGGTTTATCAACTCAGGGATGAGTTGGGCCTCACCGAAGAGGAACTCCTTCCTCACGGCCACTATGTCGCGAAGGTTGACTTCGCAAAGGTTCTCAAGCGGTTTACCGGCAAGCCTGATGGAAAATATATCGACGTGACGGCTATTACGCCGACACCGCTGGGCGAGGGCAAGTCGACCAGCTCCATGGGGCTGGTGGAAGGCCTCGGTAAGCGCGGCAAAAGCGTAGTGGCGGCCATCCGGCAGCCTTCGGGCGGTCCCACTATGAACATCAAGGGTTCGGCGGCGGGAGGCGGCCTGGCTCAGTGCATTCCTCTGACGCCTTTTTCTTTGGGACTCACCGGCGACATCAATGCCATCATGAACGCTCACAACCTGGCCATGGTGGCGCTTACCGCCCGCATGCAGCATGAATTCAACTATGATGACGAAGAGTGGGCCAAACGCAATCAGCCGCGGCTGAACATCGACCCCAGGAACGTTGAGTTCGGCTGGATCATGGACTTTTGCGCACAGTCCTTGCGGAACATCATCATCGGCCTGGGCGGCAAGATGGACGGCTTCATGATGCGGTCCACCTTCGGCATCGCGGTATCGTCCGAGATCATGGCTATTCTTGCCGTTTCCACCGATCTGAAGGACATGCGTGAGCGCATGGGCAAGATCGTGGTGGCCTACAACAAGAACGGCGGTCCCGTGACCACTGCGGATCTCGAGGTCGACGGTGCGATGACGGCCTGGATGGTTGAGGCACTGAACCCCAACCTGCTGCAGAGCATCGAAGGACAACCGGTATTCGTCCATGCAGGGCCTTTCGCAAATATCGCCATCGGCCAGTCGTCGATCATCGCCGATAGAGTTGGGCTCAAACTTGGTGACTATCACGTTACGGAGTCCGGTTTCGGTGCCGACATCGGCTTCGAGAAGTTCTGGAACCTGAAGTGCCGTTTCTCAGGCCTCAAACCCAACTGCGCAGTGGTCGTGGCCACAATCCGCGCCCTGAAGTGCCATGGCGGGGCACCTGTTCCAAGGCCGGGTCTGCCCATGCCCAAAGAATACGATGGTGAGAACGTCGGATGGGTTGAAGCCGGTTGCGCCAACCTTATCAAGCATATCGAAACCGTCAAGAAAGCGGGAATCAACCCCGTGGTCTGCAGCAACTCCTTCTACACCGACACGAAGAACGAGATTGCAGCCGTGAAAAAACTTTCCGAACAGGCCGGTGCCCGGGCCGCGGTTTCCGAGCATTGGCTCAAGGGCGGCGACGGGGCCCTGGAATTCGCAGACGCGGTTGTCGATGCCTGCGAGGAAACCAATGAGTTCAAACTCCTCTACGATCTCGGCCTGCCGCTGCGTCAGAGAATCGAACTCATCGCGAAAGAGGTCTACGGCGCGGACGGCGTGACCTACACCGCGGAGGCGGAAGCCAAGGCAAAGAGGATAGAAGCCGATCCGCAGCTTTCCAAGCTCGGTACGTGCATGGTAAAGACGCACCTCAGCCTCTCCCACGACCCGAACATCAAGGGTGTACCCAAAGGATGGACCCTCCCGGTGAGAGACATCCTCACCTACAACGGCGCGGGATTCGTGGTGCCGGTTGCCGGCGCGATTTCCTTGATGCCTGGAACGGGATCCAACCCTGCGTTCCGCCGCATCGACGTCGATGTGGAGACGGGGAAGGTTAAGGGCGTTTTCTAGGCGACTGAACAAGAGATGAAAGCCCCGTACCGGGCCCGCCCGGACGGGGCTTTTCTTTGTCCGGCCTCACGAGCACTGCCGTATGGCAATTATCAGGCCCGCACAGCAAGACAAGGCCGTCCTGCAATGACAAAACCTCCGGGATCCCATCGCAAAATCCCGGAGGCTGCGAGCCCTTTCCGCACCGGGGGAGGGGGCGTTGAGGACTCCCTTATACGTTATGCATTGTTCCGACGTGAGCAATAGGCGGTGGAGAAGAAGCGGCGCGGATTCGTGAAGCATGCCGGATGCCGGTGCAGAGAGGGCCTCATGGACCGCCGGCTCCGTCCCCAGGCCTTGTCGGCGTAAGGAGTATGCGACCCATGCCCGGATTCCGGCTTCCCGAGTTCAACGATTGTGAAGGACCTTTCGTCCCCGACGCAAGTTTGACCGTCGTCGACGCGCATGTCCACCTGTTCCCCGACGCAGTGTTTCACGCCATGTGGGACTGGTTTGACCGCCATGCATGGACGATCCGTTACCAGCTCACATCACCGGAAATCATGCATTTTCTGCATTCGAGGGGCGTTCGGCGTGTCGTTGGGCTCCACTACGCCCACAAGCCCGGGATCTCCCGTGAACTCAACCGGTACATGGCAGGCCTTTGTAGGGCGTTCCCTCATCTCGTCGGAACCGCCACGGTCTTTCCCGGAGAGAAAGGTGCCCGGGAGATTCTGGAGGAGGGCTTTGACTTGGGGCTTTCCGGTGTCAAGCTTCATGCGCATATTCAGTGTTTTCACATGGACAGTCGGGCCATGCACGAAATCTACGAAACTTGTAGTGCCCATGAAAAGCCGCTCATCATGCACGTGGGCCGTGAGCCCAAGACCCCGGACATCCCCTATCCCGTCGATCCTTATGAAACGTGTAATGCCGCCAAATTCGAATCCGTTCTCAAAGAATATCCCCAGGTAAGGTTCTGTGTACCGCACTTGGGAGCGGACGAGTATGCAGACTACGGGAGAATGCTGGAACAGTACGACAATTTGTGGTTGGACCTCGCAATGGTCCTCGCGGACTACCTACCCATTGCCGATCCTCCGCGCCTCGGTGAGCTGCGCAGTGAACGGATCATGTACGGGACCGATTTCCCCAATATACCGTACGCCTGGGACAGGGAGATCAAGCGCTTGCACGAACTGGATATGCCCAGGGAGACTCTGGAGAATATTCTCGGGAGGAACTGCCTCGAGTTGTTCTCAGGCTCCGGATGAGTGCTTAGTGCTCATTGTCGTAAATACGGTCACGCAGTCCGTAAACACGCGGTAGCGTCCCGGCGTCCCTTGCCGGGCGAGAATCGCAGCGGCCCGAGGACGACCGGCAGGATGCCGGTCCCACTGAGACCGGGCGGAGCCCGGGGGATAGGCGTTACCAGGCGGAGCCTGGGAACGAGAAACATGATCCGATTTTGCGAGTGGCGCCATGCGACCTCGCAAGACTCGGAATCGTGTCCCCGGATTGCCCGTGCGGCATTTCATGAATTCGGTCACACATTTTCGTCTCGCGGCCATGCTGGGTGCCTGCAAGAAGAATATCCGGGCACGGACGCCAGGGCTACGAAAGACAGAGACCAAGCCCGTCGTACATCGTGGGACTCCCGCGTTCGGCTCGTGCAACCGTATTAACCTGAAAGTCCTCTTCCTTCTCGTTCTCGTAGAGGTAGGCCCCCGTGCCTACCCGGGCGGCCGGCCCGCGTTCTGCGCGGGACCCCTACAGCCTGGGATTTTCATTCTCAGTTGTGATCCCCCCGATCATGGGAGGGTATGCCAAAGAGCACTTAGTGACTGTCCGGCAATAAGCGTATCAACGGTGACAGATCATCGTGGGACGGGCCTCCGTGCCCGTCGTTGACCGCAGGCAGGGGTATGCGCCACCGGAAGACCAACCGCCGTTTCGCCGCAACGGTTATTCGCGGACGGACCCTTAATTCATCGCCATGGGATTCTCCCGTCAAGTCTTCCTGGGAGACGTGTTTCGCAGATACAGAATCCTCAGTCCTTCCATGGTGAGGTCATCGTCGACCTCTTCAATGAGTTTGGTGTGCGCGGCGATCACAGGTGCCAGCCCGCCGGTGGCCACGACTCTGGGTTTTGAACCCAATTCCTCGAACATGCGAGCCAATATGCCGTCTACGAGCGACGCGTAGCCGTACACGATTCCCGATTGGATGGCCGACGCCGTGTCCTTGGCAATGACCTTTTCAGGAGCTATCAACTCGACGCGAAACAACTTGGAGGCTTCATGAAAGAGCGCTTCCGCCGCTATCTGCACTCCCGGAGCAATGCACCCGCCTTCGTATTCCCCTGCTTTGTTGATGTAGTCGAAGGTGGTGGCGGTCCCAAAATCCACCGCAATGAGCTCGCCGTGGTATTTCTCGTAGGCCGCAATGGCGTTCACGATCCTGTCCGCACCGACCTCCCGGGGATTGTCGTAGCGGATGGGCATGCCGGTCTTGATTCCCGGTCCCACGACCATGGGGCGTATCTTCAGGAAATCCCGGCACAGCTCCTCCAAAGCCCCCATCAAGGGGGGGACCACACAGGAGATGATGACGCCGCTGATGAGAGAAGCATCGACCTTTCCCAGGTCGGTGAGATTGCGGAGCTTGATCCAGTACTCATCGGCAGTGGCGTCCTCAAGCGTGCGGATTCTCCAATACCCGACCCGCGTGTCGCCGTCGAAGATACCGATCACTGTGTTGGTATTCCCTACATCAATAGCTAACAGCATGATTCCGAACACCTTTCTCTTTGTGCCGACGTTCATGTCCCATAAGGACTATCCGACGAAGCGCAGCGTATGAATGGCCAATCCTTGTGCCCGTCCGGCAGACCCGGTATGAGAACCCTGCACGGTCCCGTGCATGTCGAGGAATGAATCCTCCCCCCTGCAAGCTCCGTTGCATGGACCGGGGAAGGTGAAAATGATTGACGGACCATGTTCGAGATGTTACATTTAACTACTCTGTATGTCATGTTTTTTGAGCAGATCTCATTTTTTTCACCGTCCGTTTGAGAGACCACCGTCAATCCCCAGGGAGAGCGAACCGGAACATGAAACCGACCGGCATTGTTAGAGATCCTGTATACTTACGGCACGACATGGGCAGCTATCATCCCGAAAGCCCTGAGAGGCTCAAGGTGATCTACGAGATGATAGACGAATCCTTGTCGAAGCTCAATCTTGCCGAGGTGCCCGTCAGACAAGCCACCGCGGCCGAGCTTTCGGCCAATCATGATCCTCGGTACGTGGAAGAGATTGCCTCGACCGAAGGACATGCGAGCACCTTTCTCGATCCGGACACCTCGGCGTGCGCCCATTCCTGGGAAGCCGCATCCAAGGCCGTAGGCGGGATTTTCAACCTTGTGGATGCCGTGATGGAAGGCCGCCTCCGCAATGGATTTGCACTGGTGAGGCCCCCCGGGCATCACGCGGAACACCGCCGGGCCATGGGGTTCTGCTTTTTCAACAATGTGGCCTTGGCCGCCCGACATGCGCTCAACGGAAACGGCATGGAACGCGTAGCTATTGTCGATTGGGACCTGCATCACGGTAACGGAACCCAGAACTCCTTTTACGACGATCCCAAGGTCCTGTTTCTCTCAACTCATCAGTTTCCGCACTACCCCGGAACCGGAAGAATGAAAGAAGTGGGTCATGGTGCCGGAGAAGGTTACACTGTAAACGTTCCCCTGGGATCAGGGGCGGGCGATGCGGAGTATGTCGCCGTATTTCATTCGTTGGTCGCGCCGTTACTCGAAGCATACAAACCCCAACTCATTCTTGTTTCAGCTGGATTCGATGCGCACAGGAATGATCCATTGGGGGGAATGAACCTTACCGAGGCCGGGTACGAACAGATGGTGCAGATCCTCATGCATCTGGCCAAGGATCTCTGTTCGGGCCGACTAGTTCTGACCCTCGAAGGCGGATACGACTTGACGGCCCTCCGGAATTCGGTCGAGTGCATTCTGAATTGTCTGGCGGCTTACGATCCGGAGAACGAATCAGTGCCGCTGGAACCGTCGTTCGATGCTCTCAGCGGGTCCTTTAGGACAAGACTGAAAGACGTGTTGTCGACTCACCTGAAGTACTGGCCAAATCTGCCTCAGTTTGATTAAGTGCTCTTTGGCGCAAATTAGGTCACGGATTTTTCGCGCTGAGATTGCTTCGTCGCTGCGCTCCTCGCAATGACATCTCGTGGTTGCACGCGATTTCGGTCACGGCACCACGCTGAACCATGTCATTGCGAGCCCGAGGCTTTGGGAGGGCGTGGCAATCTCAAGAGGTTAAGAA
>JAZDHD010000153.1:0-30633 GCA_043806215.1 Pseudomonadota bacterium
AATTCACCGGCGGGGACGCCGGTGCTACTCGAGAATTGCCGAAGCCCCGGGGGACCCTCTCTTCAGTGGGACCGGCATCCTGCCGGTCGTCTTGAGAACGTCATCCCGGAGGGACGTTTTGCCATGAAACAGAAGAAACACACCACCATGAAGCCCCGCAACCCTCTGGTTCCAGCAATGCGGCTCTCTCGAAAGCCCGGAGCGTTCGTTAACCGGAAGAAGGAGGCGAGTAGGAAGGCATGCAGACTCTATTCGTCCCGGTTTGCCGGATGGGGGCGCTTCTTGTCCGAATGACTCGTATGTTTTTGGGGGGGGGAAGGGCAGTGCGCTGGAGAGAGAGGGCCGCCTACCACCGCCCGGCTGCGCCGGTGGTGTTGAAAATTCACCGGCGGGGACGCCGGTGCTACTCGAGAATTGCCGAAGCCCAGGGGACCCTCTCTTCAGTGGGACCGGCATCCTGTGCCGGTCATTTCTTTCGGGGTCGTCGAGGCTGCCCGTTAACCGACCGATGCGGTTCATCCCGCTGAAAGCGGGATTCACCACATCCTACGAAAATGTGCGACCGTATTTGGGAAACGAAGCACTAAGTCCCAAGGAGGGGGTATTCTCTATGCGGTCTACTTGGGCAATGCCTCAAATCGCGCCTTCGCGTCCGGTGAGAATTCGTGGAATGTCGTAAGAATCTCGCAGGGTTGTTCCCAGCACGACGCACAATTGACCAAATTCTTTAGTCTGCAGCATTTCCTGATCTCGCATACCTGGCAGAAACTAATCATCTTGCCGGTCTCTGATTTGCACCCGTCACAGTTGATATCCGCAGGTTCGAAGTCAAGGCCGAATTTCTCGGCATACATGGCCGCGGTCTGTTTCCTTGCCGCATCGTCATCATTCTTGGTGGCCAAGAACGTGGGACACTCGGAACAAACAAGGCCGCAGTACGCGATCAATTCAGCCGTTACGTGATTCTCGTCATTCATGCTCTTCCCACTACGCTGCTGCGGCCGCTTTCGCCGCCCATCCGTGGTTGGGACATCACTGTGGGCCCAGACGACCGGAACCACCTACTTCCCTGTCCAACTCGCTCTGCGAGGGACTTGCCACCGGACCGGGAGGTGCGAATATTTCCTTCAGCTTACCCCAGAGTCCCCCACCGCTCTGGTCCTCTCCCTGCCCCTGTACATGCAGAGGAGTCGCCTGTCCGGGTGGAGCGGGGTACGCGTTTCCGGGTTGGGGCTGCTGCATACCAGCGGCGGATGGATAACCCTGAGGTGCCGATGCAGAGGCCTGTTGAGGGAACTGCTGAGGGGCCGCCTGTTGCGGAAGCTGCTGGGCCTGTTGCGGGAACTGCTGGGCCTGTTGCGGGAACTGCTGAGGAGCCTGTTGGGGGCCCGGCTGCTGTTGAGCTTCCTGCGGAGGCCGGCCGCTCTCTCCCGACACTCCCATCAGCTCATAGTAGCTCTGTTGGGCATTGCGAAGCTTGTCGTAAGCGTCCGCCACGGCCTTTTGATGAAACTCCTCCTGAAGCGCCCTTTGACGCGACTCCTGCTCCTGAAGCTTGTTCTGAGCGCCTTCATACATTTTCTGCGTTTGCTGAAGTTCCTGTAACGCAGCCTGTTGTTGAGCAGCCAGTTCGGCTGCACGCTGCCGCGCAAGGGCTCTCTCGTAGGCCTTTTGCTGAGCTTGTTTTACTATTGGATCGGAACTGTACGCGGCGTCTTGCTCCGACTGCGCCTGCACCACTTGAGGTTGTTGTCCGTAAGCGCCCGGCTGCTGCTGCTGCGGTTGCTGCTGCTGTTGCTGGGGATAAGCCTGCTGCTGCGGCTGGTAGCCCTGTTGTTGCGGCTGTTGCTGCTGGTACTGTTGGCCGCCGTATGCCGCTTGCGGCTGTTGGTTGGTCTGCTGGTCCGCATAGCTTGCTCTGAGCTGAGCCCAGGCCTCCTTTTGATCCTGAACCGGCTGTTGGGGGGCGGTAGGTGTTTGCCGATTCTTCTTCATACTCAGCCTGCGCTTCTTCGTCGGCTGCTGAGGCTGAGCCGTTGGAGCTTGCTGCACGTTATCGGCCTGATACTCTTGGGGAGGCTGCTGTGGCTGTTGCTGCGGATAAGCCTGCTGCTGTGGCTGCTGTGCCCCTTGGGTGGAGTAATACTGTGACGGATTGTAATAAAGATTGGACTGGCCGCCCGCTTGCTGTGGAGCGCCGGCTTGAGCGCCCGAGTCGGCCGGGTAGTAGCTTGTGATTGGCACGGAGTTCGGATAATTGCCGGTAACGGAATAAAAGCCCCCCTGTTGCTGAAGTCTGTCCAGATAATTGTGCCAGTACGCGTCGTAGCCCTGGGGCATCTGGTTGCCGGCGGGAGAGGAGGCCTGGGGCTGGGCGGCGGCGCCATATTCGGTGGAATAACTCTGGCCGCCGGTCCATTGCCCGGCTGCGGGCCCTATCAGAACGGCCGTTCCGAGGACCACGGCCGGCAGCACTATCCATCTTTTCCCCATGATACGTCTCCTTGTCGGCGGAATCGTTTCCAGAGCCGGCGTCAACCCCGGCATGATCTTTCCGGGGCGGTGTC
Organism: Pseudomonadota bacterium; assembly: GCA_043806215.1. Taxonomy (GTDB): domain Bacteria; phylum Desulfobacterota; class Desulfomonilia; order Desulfomonilales; family Desulfomonilaceae; genus JAVHLK01. The sequence goes on from JAZDHD010000153.1 coordinate 2,568, forward strand.
GAGCATAAACTCAACAGGTGCCGCACTTACCGCCCAAAATGCCACGGTGTATATTATACGTAAGTTTCCGTGAAAATCAAGTTCAAAAAACGCCTATCCATTGCCAAAGGGTCATAATGCCGGCCAGATGCACCTGTTTGCTGAGATCGAGTCGGAGAAATCACCTCATTTGACTATTTTGAGCAAGTTTCTCGCCGGCTTCGGAGGGTTGGGGGGACTGGTACCTTTGACTTTCTCGTTGAAAATCTTGTTCTTAACCCGGATGGAATTGATCATGAAATAGACTACTATGGCCCGTTCCCACTCTCGCGTCGGAGCGAACTCCGCCACCTTCTTCAGATAACCTTCTTGAAGTTGGGCCAGGGAGGCCTCGTCGAAATCCAGCACCCGGTCGGCCAAGTCCAATAACACTTTCTCGATCCCCACGTGTCCTCCTTTACTCCGTACAGTTTCAAGGTTAAGTCTTTTTGGAAGCACGGTCAAGAGGCCCGAGTGCTTCAAGCATGTTGTGCATGCAGCGGTTTTGCCCGCGAAGCATCCGGGAGGCGGGCCGAGGACCAATCCGGGGACACGATTCCGAGTTTTGCGAGGTCGCATGGCGCTGTTCGCAAAATCGGATCATGTCCCCGATTGCCGGCCGCCACATGGCTATACCATGCACCCGAGAAGCCCGAGGGATGATAGGCATATTGGGGGACAGACCCTAAGCAGCGGCCATGCCGGCCTGAAATGCCCGCAGGTTCATTTCCCGGACCCGGCTTCGAGGGTCCTTGTCGATTTGAGCCCGGATTTCTTCCGGAGAGACGGGGAATCCGTCGGCCATGGATGCAAACCCCAGGAGGACCACATTTTCCAGCTGAACTCTCCCAAGGTCTCTGGCGATGCCTGTTGCATCGATTCTCCTGATGCCCGGTTCCGGGGGCGACGGAGAATTCTCCACGACCAGCCCCCCGGGCTTGAGATAGTGTCTGTTATTCGATGTTTCCGATGGATCCAGAGAGAGCAGGAAATCCGCATGCCCTTGGCGGATCAAGGGTGAGAAGAATCCTCCGATCCGCAGATGGCTGTTGATCGATCCGCCTCGCACCGCCATGCCGTGCGTTTCGGACGAAATCACCTCCAGACCCTTGGCTGCCGCTATTTCGCCGATTTGACGCGTAAGAAAGACGATACCCTGACCGCCCCGACCGCAAAGAATAAGCTCCGCCATGTCACGCATCCTTCCGTTGGATGGCTTGAGAGGGACAGATGTTCACGCAGAAACCGCAGCCTGCGCAGATGTCCTCGTCAATCTCCATCCTTTTTTCGCCTTTTACATAATGAATCGCGGGACACTCGAGATCTTTCGTGCATGTCATGCACATATCACAGCCGTCTCCGATCTGAAATCTTTCCGAACGGATCTCGGCATTCGGCGCCCGGACGCATGCGCGTCTCGTGATGACCACCGCCGTGCCGTCCCTATCGTCAAAGGTGTATTTCTTGGCCTTCTCAAAGGCATCCTTCATCGCTCCGTGATCGTAGGGGTCGACCACTTGCAGAAAATCCACTCCGCATCCTCGTATCAGCCGTTCCATGTCAATCGGCTTGCCTGCAGATCCGTCCGCCAAGTAATCATGACCCGGTGTGGGTTGTCCCCCGGTCATCGCGGTTACGCTGTTGTCCATGACGACCAGAACAAAAGGAGCCCTGGTGTGAACGGCGTTTATTAACGGAGCGACACCTGAGTGGTAGAACGTGGAGTCCCCGATGGTTGCCACCACCCGTGACTCGTTGGATGTGCCGGAGGAGCGCGCAAGACCGCCGGCCATACCGACGGACGCTCCCATGCACAAGCACGTGTCAACGGCACCCATGTTGATCCCAAGCGTGTAGCAGCCGATGTCGCCGGAGTATACGGCTCCGTCGAAAACGGTCTTGATCATGTAGAAGGCAGGCCTGTGGGGGCAGCCGGCACAGAGAGAAGGCCGCCTGGACTTGATCTTGGGGGGCTCCCGCTCGTCGGGCTTTTCGCCTGCGGCTTTGAGGATGATGTCTTCCACCAGTTCCGGAACCAGCTCCCCTTGCGGGGGAACCTCCCCTGAAAGCCGGCCCAGGACCTTTCTTCGGTCCATGATTTGGAGTTCCAGCACCGGATACGTCTCCTCGATCAGGAGGGTCTTCTCGTGAGAGTCTACAATGTCTTGGAGCGCATCCGCCCGGGCAGGAAAAGGCATGTCGATCTTGAAAACATCGACGCCGTTCAGTCGAGGATCCGAGGAGACTATGTCTCTGACGTGGGACGAGACGGACCCTGAGGTGATGACCGCCATGGAAGTCCCGGCCCCGTTGAGAATCGGCACCGGCCGCGAATCGGGCTCGTCGGCCCGTATCTTTTCAAGCTTTTCGTTGAGTTCCCCGTGGAGTACGAGCCTGAAACGCGGTATGGCCGCCCATCGGGTCCAGTTCTTTTCAAACGGTCCCACATTTGCCACTGGAGAAGGCGTGGACAAGGAAACGTTCTGACGGGCGTGGCAAACTCTCAGGCACGGTCTGAGCATAACCGGGATCTGGTACCTCTCTGAGATTTCGAACGCTTTCACAGCCATTTGCAATGCTTCGGCAGGAGTTCCGGGGTCGAGCACCGGGACCTTCGCAAACCAGCTGAAGAAGCGGCTGTCTTGTTCGGTCTGACTGGAATGGGGTCCGGGATCGTCGGCAACCACGACGACCAGTCCTCCGCGTACGCCGAGATAGGCCGCACTCATGAATGGATCCGAGGCAACGTTCAGACCCACCATCTTCATGATCGCCACAGCCCTCATCCCGGCCAGCGATGCGCCGTAGGCCACCTCGAAGGCCACTTTCTCATTGATGGACCATTCGAGATAGATCGGATGATCGAGTTCCTTTTTCCAGCGGACAAGGGATTCCAGCACTTCGGACGACGGGGTGCCCGGATAGGCCGCCGCTACTCCGCAGCCTGCCTGGATAATCCCCCGGCCTACGGCTTCATTTCCCATGAGAAATCTCACATCGGAATCATTCCGTCTTTGCATGGCTTTTCCTCAATCTTACGCAATTGGGGCTCTCATCACATGTTCTCTTATCCCATTTTTTGTTCTCCGAAAGCAACCCGTGATGATTCCGGCCCACTTCATTCCGGTGACCGGATATCCGCTCAGGCATGAACCGCCGAAACGGCACGCTGAAAGTCCCAAGTCCGCATCCGTGGCCAATGACGATCCCGTCTCACCTTTGAAACAGTGATGAAACACACGTGATTTGCTATAACGTCGATAGAGAGTCACGGCCGTACCGGTACCCATCGGCCGGGTCAAGTCTGGTCCGACGAGGAGGGCTTCGTAGGAATGCCTTTCCAAAGAGTCGAGGAGCGGAATCACCTTTTACGGCGGATCTCCGGAGCGGAATCGGTTTCCGTCTTCCTGCCCGTTTCGTCGATGTTTCCGGAGTTACGGAGCGTTGCCGCGGGATTTCGTGCGTTTCCGCGACGGGCGCGCCGGCGGGCACGTTGCGGGGGTGTATCGAGCAGAGTATCCGGCTCCGCCGCACGGAGGGTACCGGCGGTCGGCACGGTCGGGTTGGTTGCTTGCGCCGCGTGTTTCATCTGTTCATTGCTCTTGCCTGTTCCCGGGTTCGGACTGAGTGTGGAAGATCTCGTTGCCCAGGGCAAGACTTCGAGAGCCGAAGGGAAAAGGCAAAAGGCCATAGATGTTTTTGAGACGGTTCTTGAACGCGCTCCCGGACACGTGGAAGCATGGGTTCAGTTGGGAGCGGCATATGAAGATCTGAAGAAATGGCCGGACGCGCTCAGGTGCTACCGGAGAGCACTAGAGATCGCACCGGACAACCCGGTTGCCGCGCGCAATCTCAAGCAGCTTCAGTCGTTCCGGGCCGTCAACAAGCCGGTCGAGGTCTCGAATCCCTCGGGAGAGCATCTCATCCGGGTCGGATTGGAGGCTTTTCATCGGGGAGACATCGAGAGAGCACTCCAGGTTTTCCGATTGTGCCGGGGGTTGCTGAAAAATGATCCCCGACCGTTATTCTACTCGGCCATTATCTTGGAGCGCGAGGGCAAAGTCCGAAGCGCCGTCGCGTTGTACGAAAGGATTATTGAAGCCTTCCCCGAGTTCGTCCCGGCGCGGGTCAACCTCGTGATTGCTCTGCTGGCATCGGGAGACAGGCAGACGGCACTGAAGAAGGCTGAAGAAGGACTTGAGGTTTTGCCCGACAATGTCCGTCTCAGGTATCTGGCTCGCCTGATCTCGGGCAAAGAACCTCCGGTCGCTTCCACCGCGCGTTCCGACAATGCGGTCACGGGGAACCGGATCCCATGAGAATTCTTCTCAGTACCATAGGACCCGCTCTCGTCCTACCGGCGGTATTGTTTGTCATGCTTGCCTACCCGGCGGTTGAACTGCTGGTGGGGAATAGGCTCCCTCTGCTCACCGCATACTACCTTTCGCGGCAATTGGCGTTACAGATTAGGTCCGTTGAGTCGAAGGACCACGAGAATCCGAAGAATTACGAGGAAATCCTCCGGGAGTACGCCTGCCTGAGGGAACATGAGGAATTGATGAAGCTCAAGGCCCTTTCAGGATCCCCGGTGAAGCTGTTCTTCTGTCAAGAGCTTCTTGCGGAACTGATACTCCGGCGGGAACGGCTTCCATCGGACTTGCTGGCGGCCGATCCCATTGACGACATCGAGAAACAACTGCATGAGTTGCGGTCCAAGCAGAAGCTTACAGACGCGCAGATAGCGGGAATCGTGGAGAAACACGTACTTGAATGTCTCAGGTACCGGCCGCCCGATCCGCCGGCCGCACCCCGGCGGAGAGAAGGACTTCCTCCTCCTGTGAAAACCAATGGACTCGTCTTCTGCGGCGAACGGATTCCGACCTTGCGGGAAGACGTGAGGCAGAGGATAGAATATCAAATCGACTACCTGCTCACCGACCTTCTCGACACCACATACGTCTGGCTAAAGCGGAAGGATCGCTACGGAACCGTAATCAGGAGTATCCTGACAAATGAGGGGTTGCCTGAAGAGTTCCGCCTTCTGCCGGCGCTCGAATCCGGTTACAACGGTTCGGTGATTTCGCCTTCTCAGGCTGCGGGTTGGTGGCAATTCGTAAAACCCACCGCGCTCAGTTCCCGTGGGCGTGAGGAGGAAATGGACTGGGCCCTGCAAGTGAACCCTTGGCGGGACGATAGGAAGGACCTGGCCCTGTCGACGCGCTCCGCGGCCCGTTACCTGAAATGGATTCGTGCGCGGCTTGCCGGCGACAACGGCCCCGTGAGCTGGCTCATGGCTGCAGCTGCATACAATGCGGGATTGAGCAAGGTGAGGTATCGCATGGCTGCCTATGACTCGAGTTGCTTCTGGGACGTCAAAATGCCCAAGGAGACGGAAGACTATGTGCCCCGATGGGTTGCTTTGAGCATAATTGATGCGAACAGAGGCTTCTACGGGATCAAGATCGACGACGTGGACTCCATTGACTTCGACACGCTCGACGGCATCACGCTGATCAAGGACTTGCCCGTCGGTCTGCCGGCCGCCGTAACCGGATGCTCGGAACGTTTCATGCGGGAAATCAATCCTGCGCTTCAGCCGGGGGAAAGATGTTTCCGCGCAAAAGGCAACGGCGGGACGTTGGTACATGCCATTCATATCCCAAAGGGGTGCACGGATTCCGTGCTCAAGTTCCTGAAGGCCGAAGCCTACTGCTCCCCGGCGAACGTACGGTGATAAAATGACTTGTGCGGCCCTGGTAACGTGTGGAGGACGGGGGAAACGGATGGGACATGAGATTCCCAAGCAATACATCGAGCTGCTGGGTATTCCAATACTTGCCAGGACTCTCATCGCCTTTGAAACGCATCCCATGATTGACATGATCGTTCTTACCGTCCCGCCGGGAGATGAGGCATACTGCCGTGATCAAGTAATATCGCGGTTCGCCCTCAAGAAGGTACGTGCCGTCAGGGCAGGGGGGGAAACACGCCGGCAGTCGGTCTACAACGGTTTGGAGTCGGCCGCCGAATCGGAAATCGTGGCTATTCACGACGGAGTGCGCCCGCTGGTGACCTCGCAAACCATCTCTCGATGCATTGATGCGGCAAGGGTCTTCGGAGCCTCGGTGGCCTGTGCACGGGTGCGGGACACCGTGAAAAGGAAGGACGGGGAACACCTGAAAACCATTAGCCGGGAGAATCTGTGGCTGGCGCATACGCCTCAGGTATTCAGGACTCCGCTGATCCTGGACGCTCATCGCCGTGCCGCCGAAGAGCACTTTATGGGAACCGACGATGCATCGCTCGTCGAACGTCTTGGCGTCCCCGTAACCATCGTTGAGGATACGTACGCGAACCTGAAAATCACCACGCCGGACGACCTCGACCTGGCCGAGATACTCTTGCGGCTGGAGAACTGGTAAGAAAGCTCGCGATGCCCTCAGGCGGTGAAACCGCCAAAGGCGCCTAATCGGGCATCATGGCCATTGGGTGGGGTCCGGCAGCCGTTGCTCGAGACACATCTTTGTGGAATCATCCGTGATTTTAACCGGATATCTGCCGGTGAAGCACGCTGCGCAGAAGTTCTTGGAGTTCATGGGCATTGCCCTGAACATCCCCTGGAGGCTCAGGTAACCCAGGGAATCCGCGCCGATGAAGTCGCAAATCTCTTCGACCGAGTTGTTGCACGCAATCAACTCGCCTTTGCTGGAGAAATCGATTCCGTAGAAGCAGGGGAAACGGATCGGCGGGCAACTGATTCTCATGTGGATTTCCTTGGCTCCGGCCTCCCGCAGTGTCCTGGTTCTGAGCTTACTGGTTGTGCCGCGGACGATGGAATCATCGACGACAACAACTCTCTTGCCTTCCAGGATCTCTCGAACGGGATTGAGCTTCAGCCTCACTCCCAGATCTCTCACCACCGGCGACGGCTGAATGAACGTCCGGCCTACATAGTGATTTCGTATGACCCCATATTCAAAGGGCAGACCGCTGCCTTGAGAATAGCCCAGTGCCGCGTAGTTTCCCGACGCCGGCATGGGCACGACCAGGTCCGCTCCTTCCACGGGACTCTCCAATGCAAGCTGGAGCCCCAGTTGCTTTCTTACGTTGTATACGCTGTGGCCGAAGATTCTCGAGTCCGGTCTCGAGAAATAGATATACTCGAAGATACACACGGCCGTATTGGCTTTTCTCGGTCCCTGGACGGACCGGATGCCGTTGTGATCGGCTATGACGATTTCTCCGGGTTCCACGTCGCGGACATACTCGGCTTCGATGATGTCCAAAGCGCACGTCTCGGAAGCGAAAATAACGGCATCGCCCTTACGTCCAATGCAAAGAGGCCTGAATCCGTTGGGATCCCGGGCGGCAAGAATCGCATTCCGGGTGAGCAGAACCACCGACCACGCCCCCTTTAGTTCATCGAACACCTTGATGAGACGCTCTTCAAGGGGACCCTTTCTCTGAAGCACGAGGTGTGCCATGAGTTCGGAATCGGTGGTAGTCTGGAAAATCGAACCTTTCGATTCCAGCTTCCTCCTCAGCTTCGCGACGTTTACCACATTGCCGTTGTGCCCCAAGGCGAATATCCGGTCGATCTGTTCGGCCAGAAAAGGCTGGGCGTTGCGCAACATGGAACTTCCGGTGGTCGAATACCGGACATGACCTATACCCATATGCCCTTTGAGTTTGCGCAGTTCACCTTCTTCGAAAACGTCTGAAACGAGGCCCATGCCCTTATGGACGTGAACTCCGTCACCATCGCCGGTCACGATTCCGGCCGATTCCTGCCCGCGGTGCTGCAACGCATAAAGGCCCAGATAGATTAATCGTGCCGTGTCCTCGGCACCGAAGATGCCAAAAATTCCACAAGCTTCTTTTTTCGAGGGGACGGAGAACATGAGATGACTTCCAGGAAATTCATTGAGCGATTTGAACGGGGTAAAATTATCCGACGTGGGGCTCGTCGTCAAGCGGCGATGCATGAGCGATTCGACCGGAATCCTCATGGAGGGCGTCGGCAGGGTTGTGTCGACAACCCCCTGTTTGAGGCGGATGAAACAATGTCGGCGCGGCGGGGGGATGTTTGAGCAAGAAGCCCCCCCCCTCTCTCTCTGCATCACCGGCAGCAGCGGTTGACGGTTCGGATGCACCGCCCGCCTCTCGCTGTGCGCGCAAGCGCGCCGCGGCTTGAATCGGCGGGAAAACACCGGTTGCAACGGTTAATTTTGCACACCTTCTCGATCCACCGGGGCCGCGGGAGCGCGATTTACCGCCGGTCCCCATCCTGCCCGGGGATCCCGGCCTTGAGGAATTTGGACCGGTTTGGGCATGGCAATGGATGATGGTCCGTTACTTGGTGAAGGCGGAGGATTCGGCCGGGTGCCCGCCTGACCGGCACGAGGTTTCTTCACCGACGGCCGCCTGCGGGCCGGCTGAGCCGGAGGCGTTCCCGGCTGCTGCTGAAGCTGTTGTCCGGAAGGAGGATAAAATTGTACCGTCGTTCCATCAGGAGTTGTCGTGGTGATTCTCACTGCGCCGGCCGGAAGATTCGGATCGAATCCCTGATTCTGGTCCGCGGCGACCGGAGCGGGCCCCTGCTGTTGAGCGGCGGCAGTTCCTTGAGGCTGAGGCTGTACCTGGACGGTGACGGGCTGGGATGCGGGTTGAGAAGCCTGGGGTTGTGGTGCGGAGTACTCTGTTTGCGGCGGCGCGGCTTGCGGCTGTTGATAGCCTTGCCATTGAGGGTAATAGCCCTGCTGAGGTTGTCCGGAGCCCTGCTGAACCTGTGGATTCTCATAGCCCTGCTGAGGTTGTCCGGAGCCCTGCTGAGCCGGCGGATTCTCGTAGGTCTGAGCGTTGCCGTCGTCTTGAGGGGGGCCATATCCCTGGGGATATGCAGGCGTCTGGGATGGTTGTCCGCTTGGAGCCGAGTTTCCCCCATAGTATTGCGGGCTGTCGAAGGTGTTGGACTGAGTTCCCCAGAGCCCCATGCCGGAAGGGCCGAAGACGGAGTCCAGAAGGCCTTGGCTGCACGCCGTGCCGGGAAGGGCTGTGAAAAGAACCATCAAAATCATTCCTGCTCGTTTCATTTCATTCTCCCATCGGCCGAAGAAGCCTTATTAGGTAAGATGAACAGGTAGATAAATTCCGATACTAATCTAAATCATTATACTTCACTGGTCCAGGTCTGTCAAGGCACTCCTTGGATTCTCCATCAACCATCGGGTAATTTTACCTGAAAGTCCTCTTCCTTCTCGTTCCCGGGCTCCTGCCTGGGAATGCCTATCCGCCGGGCTCTGCCAGGTCTTCGGCCCGGAGTCCCGTGGCCTTTCATGGTCGGTTGTGATCTCCGAATCATGGGGGTTTGGGAAATCGTTCACAGCAGGGGAGCACCATGATGCCGACGCGGGGTGCCCGTCTCTCTTGTCAGTCAAGCTTCTCCAGAACGTATTCCCGTGTGCCGAGGCCGATTTCCTGAGCATAGTCGAGTTGATGGGCCCAATCAACGTTGGGGTACAGAGCGCGGAACTTGTCTTCTCCGGGGGCCAAGGCCGTCTGAAGGCAGGACACCGGATTCCCCGGTGCGGCATTGACAAGGTCCACGGCGGCCTGGTCGATTGCCACGGGATCGAGGGATGCAAGAATGCCGAGATCGGGCACTATGGGACGATCGGAAAAAGGCGTGCAGTCACAGAGGGGGGAGACGTCGGTGACGAACGTCATGAACACGGTCTTGCCTTTCTTGGGTTTCAGGACTGCCGAAGCGTATTCGACCATCTTTTCCATGAACGTGGGTACGGATTCGTTCCAACGGATCTGTATGGCCTGTTGCCGGCAAGTGAGGATGCACTCCGCACAACCAACGCAATTCTCCGGAATGATCTCGGCCTTCGGGCCGGATTCCTCTTCGTGAAGAACGATTGCACCGCCTCTGCACCAAGCCAGGCATTCGCCGCATCCTATACATTTCTTCCTGCTCACCTTGGGAGCGATGTTGGAATGCTGTTCCAGTTTGCCTTCCCGGGCGGCACATCCCATGCCCACGTTCTTAATGGCCCCGCCGAAGGCCGAAATCTCGTGACCCTTGAAATGCGTGAGCACGACCAGACCATCGGCGTAGTGAATATCGGAACCTATGAGAGCCGACGTCACGTGGCGGCCGTTTACCGGAAGCCCGATACCATTGTTGCCGCGCAGTCCGTCGGCAATGATTATTGGAGCGCCGGTGATTTCTCTCGTGAATCCATTGTCGCAGGCGGTGTTCAGATGGGACCGGGCTTCGGCCCGCGATCCGACGTACAGAGTGTTGGTATCGGTGAGAAAAGGCTTGGTTTCGAGCTCCTTGAGTCGGTCGATGATTCGACGGACGAATTGCGGTCTGATGTACGAAGTGTTCCCCGACTCGCCGAAATGGAGTTTCACTGCGATCAGGTCGTCGCGATGAAACCGGTCCGAGGGTTTCAGTGCCTCAAAAAGGTCGGTGATCTTGTGATTCACGTTCCTTTTCCAACCGGCCGACAGATCGGTCATGAAAACGGTGGAAGGCAAATGGCATTCTCCTTAACCGGATGTTTCAGTAATATGAAAAATTATCACCCGCGTTAACCGAAATCACAAGGAGATTTTTTTTGAAAAAACGTCGTGAGCGATGTAATATCTACGTGTAGGCGGTATAGTGGTGAAGCGCGGACATTCCCATATGCTTACGCGGCACGAATGAATGGAGGCACCGGAGACTCAATAGCGACTGAACCGGCCGGCCGCGTATTACTCTGGAAACCCTCAAAGGCCTCGTGAGCCGGTGAAAGAAGTTGCCGACGCATGGTAGAGAAATATAGGAAAAGCAGAAGAAACCGACAATGAAAGACCGCATAGGTGAAATGCTCTTACGAGCGGGAATAATTGATGAAGACAAACTGGAAAAAGCCGTAGACTACCAGCGGACTCAGGGCGGCAAAGTGTCCAGTGCTCTAATTAAGTTGGATTTTCTGGACGAGGACGATCTGCTTGAGTTTCTTTCGCGACAATTGGGGTTGCCGACCGTTTCGCTCGATGAAATCGATGTTGATCCCGACTCGGTGAAGCTGTTGCAGTCCTCGGTGGCCCAGAAGTACATGGTGATTCCGTACGGGCAGGTCAACGGCACGCTTCATGTGGCCATGGCGGATCCCACGGACCTCAACGCCATCGACGACATCAAGTTTATGACGGACCTGGCCGTTGAAGTCAGCATAGCCACCGAATCTCAGATACGTAAGGCCTTGGACGCGTTCTACGATACGGGCATGGACGCCCAGGAAATGCTCGATGAGTTCGAGGACGATGACCTGGAGTCCATCGGTTCGGATGATTCGGATCTGGACGGCGAGGACTCCCTGAAGGCTGCCGAGGATGCACCGGTGGTGAAACTTGTCAACTACTTCCTCCGGGAGGCCATTCAGAAGAAGGCGAGCGACATCCACGTCGAGCCTTACGAGAAGGTGTTCCGGGTCAGATTGCGTGTTGACGGGTCTCTTTCCGAGCTTATGAAGCCTCCCCTCAAGCTCAAGAATCCTGTGGTCAGCCGCTTGAAGATTATGTCGCGGTTGGATATTGCCGAACGCCGTTTGCCCCAGGACGGCCGGATCAAACTCAAACTCGGCAAGGGCCGCGACATGGATTTCCGTGTGTCGGTGCTTCCCACATTGTTTGGGGAAAAAGTCGTCATGAGGCTGCTGGACAAATCCAACCTGCAGCTCGATATGACCAAGCTCGGGTTTGAAGAAACCCCGTTGAAGAACTTCAAGGAAGCGATTCACAGGCCTTTCGGCATGGTGCTGGTGACCGGTCCGACGGGATCGGGGAAGACTACGACGCTGTATAGCGCACTGTCCGAACTCAACGATCCCGACGTAAATTTGTGCACCGCGGAGGATCCGGTGGAATTCAACCTGCACGGGATCAACCAGGTGCAGATGCACGAGGAGATCGGCCTCACCTTTGCATCGTCCCTGAGATCGTTTCTCCGGCAGGATCCCGATATCATCATGGTCGGCGAGATCCGCGACTTCGAAACCGCTGAAATCGCCGTTAAGGCGGCCTTGACGGGGCATATGGTTCTTTCCACGCTCCACACCAATGACGCACCCCAGACGATCAACCGTTTGTTGAACATGGGCATCGAACCGTTTCTGGTGGCAAGTTCGGTGAACTGCATCATAGCTCAGCGTTTGGCACGCAGGGTCTGCTCGGGCTGCAAGACTGAGATTGAGCCGCCGGCAGAGGCGCTCAGGGAACTCGGCGTGAAAATGGAGGAGATCGGCACGTTTCCCGTGTACGAGGGGAGAGGCTGCACCGTTTGCAGCGGCACCGGATATAAGGGGCGAATAGCCCTGTACGAGGTGATGCCCATTGCCGATGAGATCAAGGAGCTGATCCTGGCCGGGGCCTCAGCGATGGAACTCAAGCGCGAGGCAGTACGTCTGGGTATGGACACCCTCAGGATGGCCGGGGTCAATAAGCTCAAGGACGGCATCACCACGATTCAGGAAGTGGCAAGAAGCACCATGGCGGACTAGTACCCTGTGGCATGGATCGCCGACATATTCATGGAAACGCTCGGCAGTGTCTCCGGCCCCTCTTAACCTACCGGGCGGACAAGTCCGGGCAATTGGTGTAAATGATTCTCACTGAAAGGAATTGACTTTGGCCAGCCTTCACGATTTTCTCAAAGAAATGGTTGAGCGTGGGGCTTCTGATCTGCACATCACACCCGGTGTGCCGCCGATGATCAGGACCCGCGGCGAACTGATTCCACTGGATTATCCGCCGCTCAAGCCGACTGAAACTCGGCAGCTCTGCTACAGTATTCTCACCGATGCACAGAAGCACCGGTTCGAGGAGAACCAGGAGCTGGATCTGTCCTTCGGGGTTCGCGGTTTGAGTAGGTTCAGGGCAAACATCTTCATGCAGAGGGGCGCACTGGCAGGAGCCTTCCGACTGATACCATACCAGATACGGTCCTTCCAGGAACTCGGTTTGCCTGCGGTGGTCAACGACATATGCTCGAAACCCCGCGGGCTCGTACTGGTGACGGGGCCGACCGGTTCCGGGAAATCGACCACCCTGGCGGCGATGGTGGACAAGATCAACACCGACAGACGGGAGCACATTGTAACGGTTGAAGATCCCATTGAGTTTACGCATCAGCACAAGTCCTGTATCGTGAATCAGCGGGAGGTTCATCAGGATACCAAGAGCTTTCACGCTGCGTTGCGTTCGATTCTCCGGCAGGATCCGGATGTGGTCCTCATCGGAGAGATGCGAGACCTGGAGACCATTGAGGCCGCTCTGACCGTTTCGGAGACCGGGCATCTCACGTTCGGCACTCTTCACACGAACTCGTGTGTTCAGAGCATCAACCGGGTTATCGACGTCTTTCCCGCCCATCAGCAGCCGCAGGTCCGTGCTCAGTTGAGCTTCGTGCTGGAAGGCGTACTGTGCCAGACACTGATACCCACGATGGACGGAAGAGGAAGAGCATTGTCGATGGAAATCATGGTGCCCAACGCGGCCATCCGGAACCTGATCCGAGAGGACAAGATCCACCAGATATACTCTCAAATACAGGTCGGGCAAGCGAAATCCGGCATGCAGACGATGAATCAATCGCTTCTGATGCTCTATCAGAGGAGAATTATCTCCTTCGACGACGCCATGGCCCGATCACCTGATCCGGACGAACTCAAGCAGATGATGTCCGGTGTAACAAAGGGTATCAAGAAAGGAGTGAGGAGCTAGAGATTTTTTCAGCCCCTACTCCACTCCGTTCCGACCCTAGGAGGACAATGTATGCCTGAATTCATTTGGCGGGCGAGAACGACTGCCGGCAATACACTCGCAGGGGAGATGAACGAGGTCAACGAGGCCGTAGTGCTTACGAAACTTCGTAAGATGAACTACAGCGACATAAAGGTCAAGAAAAAGCCGAAGGACCTCTTCGAGAACGTCGATTTTTTTCAGCCCAAGGTCTCCACCAAGGATGTTGTCATCTTCACCAGGCAGTTCGCGACAATGATCGACGCCGGCCTTCCTCTCGTCCAATGTCTGGAGATTCTCTCGAGCCAACAGGAGAACCGCACGTTCAAGAGAGTGTTGGCCCAGGTGAAGGGGAGCGTGGAAGGTGGAAGCACTTTTGCCGAAGCGCTTAAGGAACACCCGAAGATCTTTGATCATCTGTTTGTGAATCTCGTTCACGCCGGAGAGACCGGTGGTATTCTGGACACCATTCTTCGTAAGCTAGCGGTGTTTCTAGAGAAGTCCGAGGCCTTGAAACGAAAAGTAAAGGGAGCGATGATTTATCCGGCGGTGGTCGTCACGATCGCTATGGCGGTCGTAACCGTCCTGCTTCTCTTCGTGATCCCCGTGTTCAAGGAAATGTTCGAGGGGGCGGGGCAAAAGCTTCCCGGTCCGACGCTCCTCGTTCTGTCAATGAGTGAGTTTCTTCAGGCGTATTTCATCTATATCTTCCTGACGCTCGGCTTTATCATCTTCATCGTCCGGAAATTCTACAATACGCAAAAAGGGAGAATGATCATCGACCGGTTCATGTTGAGGACACCGGTATTCGGGCTCTTACTCCGGAAGGTTGCCGTGGCGAGGTTTTGTTCCACGTTGGGAACGATGATATCGAGTGGTGTTCCAATACTGGACGCACTTGAAATAACTGCGAAGACCGCCGGCAACGTCATTATCGAAGCCGCCATCATGAACACGAGGACGGCCATTGCCGAAGGACGGACAATTGCGGAACCTCTCATGGAAACCGGCGTCTTTCCTGGAATGGTCGTGCGCATGATTGCCGTTGGGGAAGCCACCGGTGCGCTCGATGCCATGCTGGCCAAGATCTCTGAGTTCTACGACGAGGAGGTCGACGCAGCCGTCGAGGGTTTGACCCAGCTGATGGAACCGATTATGATCGTATTTCTCGGCGGGGTCTGTGGCGGCATGGTTATTGCCATGTACCTGCCGGTATTCTCCATGGCAGGCGTGGTCTCACAGGGCGATTAGGAGGTGCCGGCGGTTTCGGCGGCAGGCAAGACGCAAGGTGCAAGGCGAAGGCAGACAGGTTAACCTGTGCATCTGCCTTTTCCTGAGGGGCTCAGAGAGTTAGGGAGGCCGCCTTCGCCTCCACCGGGCACATGAGACGCAAAACGGCCTGACGCAATTCCGCTCGCCGTCCCCCCCGAACACGGGCGGAGCGTGCGTTGCAGGCGCTCCCCCCGCGAAAAAGTCTGCTCACGAGGCTGACAAGCCTCTTTTTTTTTAGGAGGCACTGCATACAATACCGGACTCGCCATGGAAACGGGGTGAGAGCGGGAGTTACAATTCGTGCCCTGCCGGGCTGGGACCGGAGTTTTCATCGCCGCAGGCTGCGGCGCAAAGCATGGGGGGGAAGCAGAAGGTCGGTGGAGGAATTCCGCGCTATGGTCCGTACCCACGAGGGGGGCTTCACTTGACTTTTTGGGGGGGAAAGGATAATAACCCCGTCTGATCGGGGGATAGTTTCAGGAGATCCAAAAAGGTGTCAGAACCCTCAACTCGAAAGACGAAAGCGCAAGCGGCATCCTTGACCGACGTGCGGCTGCGGAAGATTCAAGAATTGGCAGATCTCGGGATTCCGGCCTATGCGGTGGGTTTCGTGCCGACCGTGAACGCAGTACAATTCCATGAGAAGTTTCATGATGCGGAGGCTTTCGACGATTTTGAAGAGTCGATAAGCATGGCGGGACGCATCTTTGCACTTCGCATCATGGGCAAGGCCGGCTTCGCCCGCGTCCGCGATACGTCCGGCGATTTCCAGGTCTATTTGACCAGAGATACTTTGGGCAAGGATTGTTATAACCTGGTCAAGAAGCTGGATGTGGGAGATATCGTCGGCTTTTGCGGAAAACCGTTCAGGACCCGCACCGGTGAACTGAGTGTCCTGGCCGACCAAATGAAGATACTCACCAAGTCGCTCCGGCCCCTCCCGGAGAAGTGGCATGGGCTGACCGATGTCGAGATGCGTTACCGCCGGCGCTATCTCGATCTGATGGTAAATCGGCAGGCCAGAGAGATCGTGGTGACGCGCAGTCGTATCATTTCGTACATCAGGGACTTCTTGACGAAGCGGGATTATCTCGAAGTGGAAACACCGATGATGCAGCCGATTCCCGGTGGAGCCACGGCCAAGCCGTTCGAGACGTTCCATCATGCATTGAACCGGGAATTGTACCTGAGGGTGGCGCCGGAACTCTACCTTAAGCGTCTTCTTGTGGGCGGCTTCGAGAGGGTCTTCGAGATAAACCGGAATTTCAGGAACGAAGGGATTTCGACGCAGCACAACCCCGAATTCACCATGTTGGAGTTCTACCAAGCCTACAGCACATATGAAGATCTCATCACATTGACGGAGGAGATGATTTCCGGACTGGCTCTGGAAGTTACCGGGGGATATGTCGTGCCGTACGGAGCCGGCAAAGTGGATCTGACCCCTCCATGGGAGCGGATTACGGTCCGCGCGGCCCTTGAGCGTTACGGCGGCCTCGGTCCCCGGGAATTGGATGACCGCAACGGTTTGTTCATCAAGGCTATGGATTTGGGCCTTGAGGTGGACAAAGATGCTTCGCTGGGCAAGTTGCGGATGGCATTGTTCAATGAGTTGGTCGAGAAGGAGTTGTGGGGCCCCGTTTTTGTCCACAATTACCCCGTCGAGGTCTCGCCGCTCGCCCGCAGGAACGATGAAGACCCCACCGTGACCGACCGGTTCGAGCTGTATATTTGCGGCCGGGAAATCGCGAACGCATTTACGGAGCTCACGGATCCCCTGGATCAGCGCGGTCGATTCGAGGAACAAGTCCGGGCGAGGGCGGCCGGTGATGAAGAGGCCCATTTTCTCGACGAAGACTTTCTCAGGGCTTTGGAATACGGCATGCCGCCTGCCGGGGGGGAAGGGGTCGGGATAGATCGCTTGGTTATGCTCTTGACCGACGCCCAGTCCATCCGAGAAGTGATCCTCTTCCCTCACATGCGACCGGAAAAGGGTGTCGGATGAGGTTGCCGTTTGAAATAAGCGTGGGCCTGCGCTATATGAAAGCCAAGCGCAAGCAGGCCTTTGTCTCGGTAATCAGTGCGTTCGGCGTGCTGGGGGTAATGCTGGGAGTCATGACGCTGATAATTGTGCTAGGGGTCATGAACGGCTTTGAAAAAGATCTTAAGGAAAAGATTCTGGGCACCGTGTCTCACCTGGTGGTGATGAGCCATTCCAGCCGGCGGGTGACCGGTTGGCCCAAGCTGATGGAACGGATCAATGTTTTTGACGGCGTGAAGGCCACCACTCCGTACATCTACGGACAGGCCATGCTGGCGGCCCGGGGTGTAGTCCGCGGAGTCGTGATCCGGGGTATCGATACCAAGACCGCAGGAAACGTGATTTCACTGCCCCGCTACCTTCTCAAGGGGACACTTCGGGATCTGGATCCGGCCAAAGACGGCATGGGAGGAGTCATCGTCGGCAAGGAGCTTGCCGTTACGAACTCGTTACGAGTGGGTGATCCGGTGCAACTGATATCCCCTCAGGGGAAAAGGACGCCCATCGGTGCCATCCCGAAGGTGCAACACTTTAGAGTTGTGGGTATTTTCAAATCAGGAATGTACGAATTCGATGCAAACTTGATATACATGGCCCTGGGGGAAGCCCAGAGGTTCTTTGAAATGGGCGACGGCGTAACCGGAATCGAGGTAAATCTTTCAGACATTTACGAAGCCCCCAAATTGGGAAACAGGATCGAGACGGCGCTTGGCTCGCCATACTGGACCAGGACCTGGAAAGATATGTACCGCAATCTCTTCAGCGCCATGAAGTTGGAGAAGATCGCAATGTTTATCATTCTGACATTCATCGTTCTGGTGGCCGCTTTTAACATCATTATTTCATTGATCATGCTCGTCATGGAGAAGAGTAGGGACATAGCGGTACTCAAGGCCCTCGGCGCAACCTCGGACCGGATAATGCGGATCTTCATGGCTCAGGGCATGGTAGTGGGAGTCGTGGGGACTCTCTTGGGCGCAGTGGCGGGACTGGGAGGGGCGGCTCTGTTGGCAAGATATCCGCTGATCGAACTGCCGGAGGAAATCTACACGATCTCTACGCTCCCCATCTCCGTCGCGGCGTCCGACGTACTCACTACGTGTTTGGTGGCGTTGGTCATATGCTTCCTCGCCACCATTTACCCCGCTCTGCGCGCCGCACGCCTGGAACCGGTGGAGGCGCTTCGATATGAGTGACTCACGCCTATATGAAGTCGTTGATCTATGTAAGAGTTTCTCCAACGGGACCAAGGTCGTGGAGGTACTCCGGGGGGTGAACTTCACGGTGAACCGCGGCGAAAGCGTAGCAGTCACCGGACCATCCGGGGTGGGGAAGAGCACGTTGCTGCACATTATGGGGCTGCTTGACAAACCGGTTAGTGGAAGAGTGCTGTTCAAGGGAACGGACATCCGGGAACTCGGCGAGGGTGCCAGGGCCCGTCTGCGCAACGCCGGCATCGGTTTTGTCTTTCAGTTTTTTCAACTCCTGCCCGAGTTCACGGCCCTGGAAAACGTGATGATGCCCGGCCTCATTGCCGGCAAATCCGGTAACGGACTTCGTCTGAGAGCGGAGAAACTACTCGGGGACGTAGGCTTGGGGGAAAGGACGGGGCACCGGCCCGGCGAGCTCTCAGGGGGCGAGCAACAGAGGGTTGCCATTGCCAGGGCATTGGTCATGAATCCGGATGTGATCCTGGCCGACGAACCAACAGGTAATCTCGATCCCGAAACCGGCGATGAAATAGAGGCGCTGCTCAGAGATCTCAATGTGTCGCAGAAGACGACCCTGATTGTAGTGACCCACAAGGAATCTCTTTCCCGGGTAATGGACCGGAGAGTAGGGCTCGTCGGCGGGAGACTCGTGGAATTAACATGACGAAGGTTAGTGCGATAATACTCATTCTCCTGTTGATTTCTGCAGTTCCTTGGGCACAAGAGCCCGAGCAGAAGACAATCCTCATCTTCCCGTTCAAGGTGAAGTCCCCGAAAGCGGCGGATACGTTCAGCAACGAAATGGCCGCAGCCTTAGGCGGAGAATTGTCCCGCGAGGGTGATGTGAGGACTCTGGTCGGCAACCAGTTCGTCAGTGCCGTGCAGCCGCAGAGGATCGATCCGACGCGGCTCAAGAGGATCGGCGTCCGGATCGGCGCCGACATCCTGATCTGGGGAACTGTTACGAAATTGGAGACCGGATACTCTCTGGAGTTGTGGGGACTCGATCCCGGGCGCTCTTCCCGGCCCAGGCTTTTCACGACTACGGGCAAGGACATGAGAGAACTCGTGGCCGGAATGAAGACTCTTGCCGTGGATATCGGCGGAGCGATGCTGGACCGGCCGAAGATCGGCAAGATCAACGTAGAGGGTAACCGCAGGGTTCAAACCGATACGATACTGAACAAACTGGACATGAAAGCCGGTACTCAGTTCCGGAAGTCCTCGATTGGAGAGGATATCAGGCGCGTCTACGATCTGGGCTACTTCGACGACGTTCAAATACGTGCGGAGAAGACCGCCGACGGACAAGTCGACCTGAAACTCGAAGTCAAGGAACGCCCCTTCATAAAGGATATTGAAATCACCGGAAACACGGTGTTCAGCAAGGACGAGATTCTTGACCGGCTCCTGACGAAGAGGCTCAACGTGGCCAGTGTTGAAAAGATCAGAGACGACATCCAGAAGATCAAGGACATGTACGAGAAGGAGGGGTATTACGAACCCAAGATTGAATACGAAATCCGGGAACTGTCGAGAGATGAGGCGAACCTCGTATTCACCATCAGTGAAGGGGTAAAGAGTTACCTGACGGAAATAGTCCTTGAAGGGCGCAAGAGCATCCCGGAGGCCGATATCGAGAAGATATTGAAAGTCAAGGAGAAGTCGTGGTTTTGGCTTCTCGACGAATCGGGCACGTTTACCCGTGAAAAACTCGAAGAGGACCGGAAACGGATCATAGCCTACTATCTCGATAACGGATTCGTGAAAGTTCAGGTAGGGGCGCCTCAGGTCGGCATAAAGGATGGGAGGGTGAAGGTGACCTATCCCATCCGTGAAGGAAACCGGTTCCAGGTTAGAAAGGTGGACGTCACCGGCGACCTTATCGTCCCCGAAGAGAAACTGAAGGAAGAACTCCAGACTAAACCGAAGACGTGGGTCAAGCGGTCGCTCATTGGCGAAGACATCCGGGCCCTGCAAAAACTCTACAACAATATGGGTTACGCGTACGTGGACGTGAACCCGGAGCAGAAGGGAAATGAAGAGCACAATTTCATCGATATCAGCTACAACGTAACCAAGGGAGACCGCATCTCGGTTGAGCGGGTGGACATCGTAGGCAACGACCGGACGAGGGACAAGATCATCCGCAGATCCTTGGCAATCAACGAAGGAGATTTGTACAGCGCGGACAAGTTCGACGGCACGAAGAAGAACCTCGAGGGCATGGACTACTTCGAAGCGATTCAGATAAAGACTTCACCCGGGTCAAGGCCGGACCTCATGAACGTTACCGTGCAGATAGCGGAAAAGAAGACCGGTTCCTTGGCGGCAGGTCTCGGGTATTCTTCTCAGGATGGGGCAATGGGAAATGTGGACCTCAAGGAGAGAAACCTGTTCGGTATGGGAATCGTGGCCAATCTTAAGGCAAATTTGTCGGGCCGGAAGAACAACTATGAGGGATCCGTTACCTATCCGTGGCTCTTTGATTATCCCGTCACCGGAACCGTGCGGGGGTACCGGGCAATACAGAGGGAAGCACGTTATGTGAGGGAAGGCGACGGTTTTAGTGTTCACCTGGGCTATCCGCTCTATGGACTCTGGAGCATGGATACGGGACTGGGGCGCGACTCCAGCAATGTGTCCCAATTCGAGAAGGTATACGCGCTGTCCGTCATCAACTACTACAAACGTTACAACACCACCGCCCAACGGTACCTCGACATAGCGGAGAATTCGGTGTCCATCGGCTTCGGCCGCGATACGCGTATTGGTTCGGTCATCCCTCGAGGAGGAAGCAAGATCTCCATTGGGAGCCGGTTTTCGGGATTCGGCGGAGATGTGACGTTCCAGCGGTACTTCACGGAAGCGACTTATTACTACCCGCTGGTGTGGAAAGCGATTTTCAAACTCAGGGCAAACGGTTCAATGCTGCAGGAATTCGGGAAAGACCCCATCCCTTTTGACCGTCGAATCGTCCTGGGGGGAATCCAAAGCATCCGTGGCTACCGGGGCGGTGAAATCGGCCCGCGTGACGGGTTCGGGAACATTATCGGCGGAGACCGGGCAATCTACGCCAATGCGGAGTGTCTCTTTCCCATTGTGGAAAGCATGAACCTCAACGGAGTGGTGTTCGTTGACGCAGGCAATTCCTGGAACGTGGAAGACAGCCCATTCCTGGATGACGTCAAGGCCGGCGCGGGACTCGGCGTGAGGTGGATGTCGCCGATGGGACCGATCCGTTTGGAGTACGGGTGGAAGATTAATCCCCAAAAGGGCGAGGAACCCGGGGCCTTCGCTTTTGCCATGGGACAGCTATTCTGAGGCTTGTCCGGCCTCCGGGAATTGTCCTACGGCTCCAATCGGCAGTGGAGACGGCGGCGGGTACCCCGCGATGTCCGGCGGTGTTCGATGCGGAGATGAAAACCGATGAGGATCAAGGGCACGGTTCCCGGTGCAATCAACGGCGGTACGACCTGGTTGATTCACCATCCACGGTTCGTAAGGGCATTGCCGTCCGGCAGAGAGCCGACGTTTTCCGGGGCGACGCCCTACAAGCAATCCGGCAAAGATTTCAAAAGCAAGTGCCGACCGGCACCCATGGCTCTCGAATATCGAGGGACGGCACGTCACACATGAGAAGGAGTTGAGCAATGAGAGGACGCTCTGTAACGGTCATCTGTCTGGTTCTCGGGATGGCGCTTATTTGGCTTGGAACGGGCGAAGCCCAAGGGCTGAAAATCGGGTTCGTGGATTTCGGGCAGTTCGCCAAGAAATCGAAGAGAGCTCAAGCTCAGGAGACGAAGCTCGTTCAGCTTGTGTCGAAGAAGCGAGACGAGTTCGAGAAGAAGAAGAAGGAACTCATGGATCTCCAGGAGAAGCTCCAAAAGACGGGCCCCATGCTCAAGGAAGAAGCACGGAACGCCATGATAAAGGAGCTCGGCATCAAGGAGATGGAACTCAAGCTCCTGGAAAAGGAAGCCGAGAATGCCGTGCGTAATGAGCAAAGATCTACGCAGGAGGTCTTCCAGCAAGAC
The DNA here is from genome assembly GCA_043806215.1 of Pseudomonadota bacterium. Taxonomy (GTDB): domain Bacteria; phylum Desulfobacterota; class Desulfomonilia; order Desulfomonilales; family Desulfomonilaceae; genus JAVHLK01. Next base: position 24,947 of record JAZDHD010000153.1, read on the forward strand.
GTGATCAAGGTGATTGGTGCAATAAGGGCGCAAAAGGGGCTTAACCTGGTTGTCAACTATGCGGCGCTCCTTGCGGCCGACGATGCGCTGAACATCACCGATGAAGTGGTCCAGGCCTACGATGCGCAGGTACCGAGTACTCCCAAGCCTGCGGCTGCGGCTCCCAGGAAACCTGCTCCAAGGGCTGCTCCTGCTCCTGCCGCTCCTGCAAGAGCCCCCAAATAATGCGGCCAAGGGAAGACTCGGCATTGAGATGAGCACATTCACGCTTGAACAACTGGCACATGTGCTGGGAAAGGCGTCCTCGGAAGCGCCGGGTCCTGAAATCACGGGTGCCCGTCCCATAGAGTACGCCCGTGAAACGGACATAACCTACGTGGCGAGCCGGAAGTTTCTCGATAAACTGGGCGAAGGATCCGCCTGCGCAGTCATCCTGCCTCCCGATCTCGATGCCGGCGGACTCCCTCATATCCGTTCCGGCAACCCCGAGGCGGATTTTGCCAGGTTAACGGCGGTCTTCTATTCATATGGAGAACCGACCGGGAACATTTCTCCCAGAGCCGAGATCCACCCCGAAGCGGATCTCGGCAAGGACGTCTCCGTCGACGCATTCGCCGTGATAGGCAAGGGAGCCCTACTGGGGGATCGTTGCGTCATCGGCTCTCACGTGACTGTCGGAGAGTATGTCCGTATTGGCGCCCACACGCGGATCTTTTCCAACGTCGCCATCTATCCCGGCGTAAGCATCGGGAGGAACGTAATAATCCATTCGGGTTCCGTAATCGGATCGGACGGGTTCGGTTACGCGCGGGATATCGATGGCAACGGACTTCCCGTGAATGTCAAGAAGTTCCACTGCGGAAGCGTCGAAATCGAGGATGATGTCGAAATCGGAGCGCTTTGCGCGGTCGACAGAGGACTGGCAGGCAATACGAAATTGGGAAGAGGAGTCAAGATTGACAATTTGGTTCAAATTGCCCACAACGTGCATATTGGCGACCAAACGGTCATGGCTTCGCAAGTCGGTATTGCGGGAAGTTCCTCCATTGGAAAGTACGGTATGGTAGGCGGGCAAGTCGGCGTCAAGGACCATGTTTCGGTCGGGGACGGAGTCGTCTTGGCAACCCGGGTGGGTATTTACCGCAACGTCCCGAGTGGATCCATAATGGCCGGTTCGGTCCCCGCCATGCCCCACAAGATCTTTCTTCGGGCACAGTCCCTCTTTAAGAGGCTTCCTGAGATCCTTGACAGGGTCAGGAGGCTGGAACGTCTCGTTCAATCAAGCGGCAAGGAAGACTTATGATTCATCCCACGGCCATCGTCGAATCCGGGGCGCAATTGGGTGATGACGTCACCATCGGTCCCTACGTCGTTATTGGAAGCAAGGTAGTCATCGGCAACGGATGCCATATCGGATCGCATGTATGTATTGAAGGCGACACAACGATAGGAGACCGTACACGCATCTTTCCTTTTGCCTCCATTGGCGGCCCGCCGCAGGATTTCTCATACAAGGGCGAGGACACGAGCGTGAGGATCGGATCCAACGTGATGGTAAGGGAGTACGTTACCATTCACCGCGGCACCGTACGAGGCCGTGGAACAACAGTGATCGGCGACGACTGCTACCTCATGGCATATTGTCACGTGGCACACGATTGCATACTCGGTTCCGGCGTAATCATGGCCAATTCAGCGCATCTCGGGGGTCACATTGAAATAGGGGAGAAGGCGATTCTGGGCGGTATTGTTGCGGTGCACCAGTTCGTGAGAGTAGGGGAATTCGCACTGGTGGGAGGCGTTTCGGGAGTGGCAAAGGACGTCCCTCCGTACACGCTGGCATCCGGGGCAAGGATCTATGTGTACGGCCTCAACGAAGTGGGCCTTCGCCGCAACGGCTATTCACGGCAAACCATTATTACTCTCAAGCGGGCTTTCAGAATGGCTTTCCGTTCGTCGCTGACGAAAGAGCAGGCTGCCGAAAAGATCCGCACCGAGATGGCGGATACTCCCGAGGCTCTTAAGTTCGCGGAATTCCTCGTTACTTCCCGTCGGGGCATGGCTCGTGTATCGTTGAGCCGTCACCACTTCAGGATGGTATAGCGTTGAGTTGTGTCGGCATCATTGCAGGAGCCGGCGTGTTGCCCCTGTTCGTTGCACATGAGGCGCTGAAGCGCGGTTTCCGCGTGGTGGTCATCGCATTCTCCGGTTTTACCGATCCCGCCATGGAAGAGGTCATCCGTGAGACGTTTTGGCTGAAGCTGGGGCAACTGGAACGAGCCATTTCCGTGCTGAAGTCCCACGGAATCGACCGAGTGGTCATGGTGGGAAAGATCGAAAAGATCAACCTTCTCCGTCTGTGGAACCTTCGCCCCGATTTTCGCGCTCTCCGGGTTATCCGGTCAATGGAGGACTGGCGGGACGACACCGTCCTGGCCGCCATCGCTGCCGAACTGTCCAGGGAAGGAATCGTCGTAGACGAGATCACTCAGTGGGCGGAAAGCCTCATGGCCCCGTGCGGGGTACTGACCAAGAGATCTCCCGATGAGAAGCAGTGGCGGGACATTGAATTCGGCCGAGGCATGGCGCAGGGCATCGGAGCTCTCGACATCGGCCAAACGGTCGTGGTCAAGAACGCCGCAGTCCTGGTGGCGGAGGCGATAGAGGGCACGGATAAGGCTATCCGGCGTGCAGCGGATCTCGATGTTCCCGGCGGGGTTGTGGTCAAGATGGCAAAACCCGGGCAGGATATGCGCTTCGACGTGCCCGGTGTGGGAACCTCCACCATCGACAGCATGATCGTTGCCAAAGCCGGAGCACTCGCAGTGGAGGCCGGGAAGACCCTTATTGCCGATTTCAGCGATATGATTCAAAAGGCCGATGACGCTGGGATCGCCATAGTCGGAATTCCCGCAGAGGGCCCGGTGAGGTAGCGCAGACCAAGGACGTGCCTGAATGTCATATGGTCTCCGGCCGTCTTACCTGAAAGTCCCCTTCCTTCTCGTTCTCGTAGGGGCAGGCCCATAGGCGCCTGCATTTATGTCCTTGGTCGGGAGGGCACCTATCCTGAAGGGCATTTCCTCTTGTTCCCCCTTTACTAAAGGGGGGAATCTGAGGACTCCGACAATTCCGGATTAAGTTGGCACCGACGGGGCCAGCCCCCGTGCCTACCCGAATTCGGTGAATTGCCGTAACCGTGCAACGACTTACCGTGCCTACATGTGCACCACGGAGTACCGGGGATTTTCTTGTCGCAGAACACTCATCCGGAGCCAAACCTTGGACGTCTATAAACGCCTTTTAGTCTACCTGAAGCCATACCTGGCGAGGCTCGTGCTCGCCGGCATATGCATGGTCGGGGTGGCGTTGCTGACCGCATCTCTCGCGTATCTTGTGAAACCCGCGCTGGATGAGATCTTTCTGAAAAGAGACTCCCGCATGCTGTTTCTCATTCCCGTTGTTGTTGCCCTGGTTTACGTGTTCAAGGGGTTTTGCGATTTCGGCCAGTACTATCTCATGGCTTACGTAGGCCAGAGCGTTATCCGTGACCTACGGAATCACATGTTCGACAAACTCCAAAGCATGTCCGTCGGCTTTTTCGTCCGCCATTCCACCGGGGAACTGCTTTCCAAGATGAACAATGACGTGGCGCTGGTCCAAGGAGCCATGACCAACGCCATCACGGGCATCGTGAGAGACGCGGTAACCGTGATTGCACTGGTGTTCCTCGTGTTCTACCGCGACTACAGGCTTGCGCTGATTGCAATGGTGGTATTTCCTCTCGCAACATACCCTCTGCTCTCCTTCGGCAAGAGATTGAAACGCTATTCCCGGAGAATGCTGATCTCATTGGAGGACATTACCGGGAGACTGAACGAGACCATTACCGGGATACGCATCGTCAAGGCCTTTGCCATGGAGGACTATGAGCGCGACCGGTTCAGACAGGTGAATAACACACTCTTCAACGCGTTCATGAGGCGATTCAAGGTTCGGGCGCTCTCCAATCCCGTCATGGAAACCCTTGGGGGATTGGGGGTGTGCGCCATCGTCTCCTATGGCGGGTACCAGGTGATAGCCGGGGAGTCCACTCAAGGAACGTTTTTCTCGTTCATGACGGCACTATTCTTACTCTACGAGCCCATCAAGAGGATGAACGAGGCCAACATAACGATTCAGGAGGGTGTCGCTGCCGGAGAACGGATCTTTGCCGTTCTGGACGCGGAGTCCGAGGTCGAAGACCGTCCCGGTGCCGCGGAACTGGAAACCGTCAAAGGGGAGGTGCTCTTCGACCGCGTGAGCTTTGCTTATGATCGCGAGCAGGTGCTCAAGGACATCACCCTGCGGATCGATGCCGGAGAAGCCATCGCAATTGTGGGGGAAAGCGGTGTGGGGAAGAGCACGTTGCTCGACCTTCTCCCGCGCTTTTACGATGTCGCGGCAGGCCGAATTCTCGTGGACGGAACCGACGTCCGGGACGTCACACAGAGATCCTTGAGGAAAAGCATCGGGATCGTCACCCAACAGACGATCCTCTTTGACGACACGATCAGAAACAACATCGCGTACGGAAGACCGGATCTCCCCTTGGAGGAAGTGAAAGCCGCGGCCGAGGCCGCGCATGCACACAGTTTTGTTACGGCGCTTCCCAACGGTTATGATACGCATATTGGAGAGAACGGCATCCGCCTATCCGGCGGAGAACGCCAGCGGATAGCCATTGCCCGGGCCCTGCTCAAGGATCCGCCCATATTGATCCTGGACGAGGCAACCTCCAATCTGGACTCGGATTCTGAAAAGGCGGTGCAAAGCGCACTGGAAGTCCTTATGCGCGGACGCACCACACTAGTGGTAGCCCACCGGCTTTCGACGGTCCGTAATGCCGACCGTATCTATGTCCTCGTGGCCGGCCGGATCGTTGAAGAAGGAAGTCATGAACAGCTTCTCGCTCTAAACGGGGAATTTGCACGCCTGTACAAGATGCAGTTCGTATCTCGGCAGCCCTCGGACGCTGCGGCCGGTCTCCTGTAGGAATGTGCGCGATTGAGTACCGGAGATCGCCGAGTCGGAGCCGGCCGAACAGTAGAACCGGCATTCAGCACAGGTCACTTTGCGTTGCGCTGGGTGCGGAGCAAGGAACGGCTTTCGTGGGACGGGCGTCCTTGAAGATGACGGGCACGGAGGCCCATCCCACGATGTACGACGGGTTTGGTCTCTGTCTTCCGCACCGCGAATCCCGCGGGACGGTTCATTCCGCTGAAAGCGGGATTCACCGCATCCTACGGGAATGTGCGACTGTATTACCTGAAAATCCCCATCGGGGGTTACACGCTCCCGTAGGGGTAGGCCCCCGTGCCTACCCGGGCGGCCATCCCGCGTTCCGCGCGGGACCCCTACAGCCTGGGAATGCCTGTCCGCCGGGCTCTGCCCGGTCTTCGGCCCGGAATACCGAGGGATTTTCATGCTCAGTTGTGATCGCCCCGACCATGGGGGGTTGTCTGAAAGTCCCACGCGGGAATTCCACGCTCCCGTAGGGGTGGGCCCCCGGAAACTGTCTCAAAACTCCGGCACGGAGACAAATCGTAGCACGATGCGGATTCATTTTCGTCACGCAATGCACGACGGGTTGCCTGCTCGTCGCGGACGTTTGCTGCAGACCTCTGTAGGGGCGGGTTTTACACCCGCCC
>JAZDHD010000154.1:0-2727 GCA_043806215.1 Pseudomonadota bacterium
GTTCATAATGCTCCCCATTCCGGCCGGTCCTGCGGTGGGTCTCATCGATGCCCCAGTCTATGTCGCCGAAAGAATGATGATCGAGCCGGGTTCAATGCTCTTTGCCTTTACGGACGGCTTGACCGACGCGTTGAACGAAGCCGGCGAAGCATACTCCGATGAGCGGCTCAAACAGGTCGTCAACTCCCTTGACTCCCCCAGTGTGACAACCGTCGTGAACACGGTACTGGAGGATGTCCGGCGGTTCTCGGGAGAAACCGAGCAGTTCGATGACTTGACAATCTTGGCGGTGTGTTATCGCGGAGGTAAAGGCGAACGGTAGGGTTGATATGAGTCGCTGCGGGACTAACAGGTCTGGAGTTCCGCTTCACAGATCCTCACGGTGATCGCCAACATGACCCTTACCCACGCGCAGTATTAAGTGATGGCATCGGAAATCTCGAGGATAGGGCTTCCCCTTCGGAACAGTCCTTTGATGATCCGAAGTCTTGTGGTCACGCGCAAGAAAATCAGGATGGCTGCTCAGTGCGCATTTCAACTTCTTCTCTACGTTGTCAAACACCTTTGAGGGTTTGCCCTTTAGAAGATAGCCAAGTATTGCCCCTCCCGTTGAGAAGGGGCCGTATCGGCACGTGAGGAAGTTTGATCTCACTTCCTTAAGATACTCGGCCAAATCACCGTCGGTGCGTAGCACCTTAGCCTCGATAGGCCACATTCTTTGAGGATTTGCCCGCATACGAAAGCCGAAGTCCGGAGTGGGAGGCTTTGCCCCATCTGAGTGCATTGTCTCCGTTTCAGGCGGTTCATGTTGAAAATAGAAGAAGCTTTCCTGCGGCATGCTGTCCTGTATCAGGGGATCAAGAAGGGCGTTTAATGATCGTTCGAGGTTCTTGTCGTTTGGCGAGGCGCCACCAACGGATTTAAGATGACCGTTCAACAGGTCGTCGCATCCCTTCCAAAAGCAGTAGAGTAGCGCTGAAACTGCCGATGCGGTCCACACCTCAGCTAGGGCGGTTAATGTGGGGCTCGTGGCAGCGATTCGTTCAAAGAGGGTACGCCGTTGACTCACCCGTGCCCTCCTTGTCACTCCCCGAACGCGAATCGCTCGATGCCCAACCCATAATGTCCGCTGCCACCTCGTCGGCATCTCTGAGTGCCATAGATCGTGTCCAGTATCGGACCTGGTCCGGCTTGATAATGTAGACTACAGGAACTCGTTGCCCGTCTATGTTCGTAACATCATAGATTCGAGCAATCCGTTGGAAGAAGATCCCACCCGAACTGGAAGATCCGAGATCCATGAGATTCCGGTGAAGTAGCCCAAGGCGTCTGTAAAGATCTTCGCTATTGATTTCTTCTATTTTGTACTCAGTCTCCAACGGTGATTCCAGATAGAAGGCCACTAACCTGACCGGCAACCTTTTTTGACTTGGTGCTTCCACGAAAGGTACGTAGGTGATGCTCTTGTCTTCGCCGAAGCCCGCTTTCAAGACCTTGAGAAAGAACTCCCCATAAAGTCTCATCTCCGAGTATCCAGTATTCTCACGGCTGGTTGGATCGTAGGGATAAGACACCTTGCTCTTGGCGGAAGGAACAGTGTATTTCGTCATGTCCTCAATCAAAGCCCATTCCACCTCTGAAAAGGCGAACAAGCTCCGCACTGTCGAATCTACATCCCCGAGACTATTCAGACCCTTCAACAGGTCGGACCCCAACTCCGGAAGTGGGACATAAAGAGTCTCCTGGTCAAGTATTGTTGGTCGCTCAACAGCAAATCGCCCACTTGTTAACAACAAATAGTACACAGCGAAAATGCTATTGTAGATCATACAAGCGGTTTCAAGCACCGGCTCCAATTCTTGGGATGCGTGCACGCTCACATAGCTCAAGGTCGTGACGATCCCCGACCCCGACGCATCTGGATTGACCATCAAAGCCCGAAAACGACCGTCCCGGACAGTCCAGCTTTGTTTCAAAATGAGTTGCGGTACATTGAATGCGAGCAGGTTGGTGAAACGTCGGTGAGTCGAGGTATCTTTGTTCAGTGGGAGTGATTCGGCATCAATATGGAAAAGACAGTTCTCGATCTGCTTCTCCGAAGTCAGAATTCGTCTGTCCAAAATTTCCGGTTGAACCAGCTTCTCTTGTTTGCCTCGAATGACCCTCCCACGAGCGTGCATCTGTCCTGAATCAACATAGTCCAGCAACCTCCTGAAGCGTTTGAGCGATGTTAGCAGAGACACATCTCGTCGCCCACCCCACATCAGGGCAGTCCAGACAAGTTGGTCCTTGGCTGCCTCTTGTGGCAGGACCGTGTTTACGTCTTGCGGGTCGATGATGATCAGATTCTTGTCGTAAGTTGTCTTTGACGGCTTGGGGCATATGTAGGTTAGAGGCTCTCCATCGGGCGGTTTTGGACGAAAGGAGATGATGCACACTGGAGAGTCCGATGTGTCGAAGTGGTGAAATCTTACAGCTGCCAGATTCGTCACTTCTTCAACCTTGAATGTGGTGAAGAGGTGCGTCCTGAATCTCTTGATAGGACCGCTGCGGTTGAACAGCAGTGATTTGGCCGGCTGAAGAATGGAAATGGATCCGTGTTGCCTCGTTAATGCGGCAGCCTTTGGGAGAAACAACGGGCCGATATCTTTGTATGATGCCTCCCATCCTGCTCTATCTGCCCATTCCTGAGACTGCTTGGTCACAGAGCCTTTTCCCCAGGGCGGA
>JAZDHD010000155.1:0-7216 GCA_043806215.1 Pseudomonadota bacterium
GCGGTTAGTTTTGCAACGGCAGAGTCCATATCCTCCACATTGATACCCACGTGGCCGATTTGCGGTCTCTTCATATGTAAGTCCTCCGACATTTGACCCTGGTCGGGTACACGTTGGGGGGGCTTGGGGGGGAGCATAGTGATTGAACTGCCGAGAGACTTCTCAAGCCTGATTACCGTGGCGAATCTCGGTGCCACAGACAGGGTGCTTTGTGTTTCGACCTTTCGGCGACAATTACGCTGCTTCGCAGCCCCCCCAATGATGGCGCATGGTGCGCTCTTTGTACCTAATCTCCGAGGCGAAGCCCCGGAGCGCCTGTCAATGCCAAGGACGTTCATGACTCGTTGTGGCTTGTTGGCAGCCGCAAGCCATGAGGGTTCATGGCTGCTTGCCCACACGGTACTCGTGTGTGAACGCGGGATCGTAGAGCTTCGATGAGGGAACATCGAGCGACAGAGCTTCACCCACAACGATCATTGCCGTCTTCTTGATTCCCGAGGCCGCGGTCTTATCGGCTATGTCGGCAAGGGTTCCCCGGATGATGTGCTGGTCCGGCCAGGACGCGCGGTAAACCACCGCGGCGGGGCATTGGGAGCCGTACCACCGTGCCAGGCGCTCGGCCGTGTCCCTCATCTTGTGGATCGACAGGAATATGCAAAGGGTGGCCCGGGTTCTTGCCAATGCTTCGAGTTCCTGAGATTCCGGCATCGGGGTCCGGCCGGAAGTCCGGGTAAGAATAATGGTCTGGGATATCTCCGGCGCGGTCAACTCGGTCCGCAAGGCTGCGGCTGAAGCCTGAAACGAGCTGACTCCGGGAACGACCTCGTAGTCGATCTCCAGGCGCTGCAGTTCATTCATTTGCTCTCTGGTTGCTCCATAGATGGACGGGTCTCCGGAGTGGAGCCGCACCACGTCAACATTCCGTTCCTTGGCGTCGCTGTACAATGCGACGATTTCATCGAGGTCCAGAGCGGCCGAATCATGTTTCTCCGCGTCCGGGGGGATGAGGGCCGCCACTTCCGGGCTGACCAACGAACCGGCATAGATGCAGATGCGGCATTCGCCAAGTAGTCGCCGGGCCTTAACCGTCATGAGTTCCGGGTCGCCCGGACCCGCTCCGACAAAGTAAACCTTCATTTGCTTTCCATCCTCGGTCGCTTTCCTTCCGTCGGTTCTCACCTACGGTCCGGGCCGGCAACCAGGATGACGGAGAGATTTCCCGTATCCGCGTCGGCCCGGTCTCTCAGGCTGCGGAGATCCGGCTCCACCGTCTCGTTCTCCATGCCCGCCCGTGAGACAAAGACGGCCCGCTCAAGCGCACCCTCCCGCTCCAAGAGATCCAGGACTGATGCGAGCCTCTTGCCGATCTTCATGAGAATGGTCGTGCCTCCCGCGGCAAGCGCCCGCCGGATCTCTTCAAGATCATCCGTGCCGGGGACTATGGTTATCGGCTCCCTGCCTGTTCCCAAAGGGAATTCCGCAACGGCAGCGACCGCGCTGAAGGCAGTAACGCCGGGTATTGTGACCACGTCGGCTTCGGGCAACCTTCTCCGCAACGCCCGGAGCATATGGATGTACGTCGAGTAGAGGAGGGTGTCGCCGAGCGTCACGTAGCATGCATCCGTGCCGTTTCTCAAAATTTCCGCGATGGGGCCGACTCGATGGTCCCATTCTCTCTCGAGTTCTTCCGGGTCCGACGTCATGGGAAAGATGACTTCATGGACAACCGTACGGGGATCCAGGTGGGGCCTTGCGACGGCGAGAGCGAGACAGTCGGCCGCCCTGCGGCCTCGGGGCACGAACACATGCCGGCATTCCGAGAGAAGCCGGGCTCCCTTTACCGTTATCAGGTCCGGGTCGCCCGGCCCTACGCCTATCCCATAGAGTGTTCCCAATAAACCTTTCATGAACGTCATGCCGCAAGAAATGCCGCGGTTCAGACGGCAAGAGATGTGAGACCGGGCTTATGAATCATAGCGCTTAGTGCGGTATTTCATGAGTTCGGTCACATATTTTCGTCTCGCTGCCATGTTGGGCGCCGGCAAGAAGAATATCCGGGCACGGAGGCCCGGGCTACGAAAGAACTCACCGAGAGCCCAAGAGCCATTGTGGGACGGGCGTCTCTGCCCGTCATCTTTAGGGGCGGGCGTCCCTGCCCGCCGTCTTCGTGGGATGGGCGTCCCTGCCCGTTGTCTCCCCGGCGAAGGCCGGGGTCCAGGAAAAAGAGACTGGTTCTTCTCGTTCCCAGGCTCCGCCTGGTAATGCCTTTCCTCCGGGCTCTGCCCGGTCTTTGACCCGGGCGTCTGCTCCGTTACAGACTTTCGATGTCCGTTGTGAACGGCCAGACATGGCGGTCCGCCGGGAAGACGGTTCAGCTTGTGCGACCGTATTTGCGCCATGGAGCACTGAGGCAGCCTCGTGTCATTCGAGAAGGCCCGCTCTGACGATCACCACAACGGTGCTCGGCACCACGGCAAGGGTTGCCAACTCGTCGCGGCCCGCCTCGCGGACCGTTTCGTTGTCCAGCGTGAGGTTCTCCATCACGAAGATTCTCCGATCCACGTCCGAATCCATGAGGAGGTGATCGGCAATCCATTTGAGGGACTCCTCACGGCCGCCCAACACCGCGATCTTATCCGCGGACCGTAACGAAGGATCCGGCTCGGGGTCCTGTTTGTGAGCACTTACAATCCTCGCATCGGCCCAATCCAGCCCAATTTGGGCAAAAGCCGCCTGGATGGAACTGATCCCGGGAATCACCCTGCACCGGTTTCTTCCGAAGCGCTTGATGACGAGCCCGGCCAGGCTGAACAAGCCCGGGTCGCCCGTGACGAGGACCGCGACGGAGCGAGAGCGGTACCGGGCCTCAACCGCATCCAGGGCCTCGGCGATCTTACCGCGGACAACGACGCGCTCGGCCGGGCTCGCGGGAAACAGATCGAGCAGCCGCTGCGCGCCCACCAGGACATCGGCACGGGCAACCGCCTTCTGTGCGGCTCTTGTAACATAGTCCAAAGAGCCCGGTCCGCAGCCGACAATGGTAATCAATCCCTCGGTTACTTCCACGGGGAAACATCTCCGTCTTCGCCGAGACGGGCCCCGGACAGGTTCACCAGAACGACGGCAACGGGGAACCGCGCCATGACGCGGGCACATATCGCGCTACGGATATCCGCTGCCAGAGCATCAGCCAAGCGTCTCCGGTCTGCTCCGGACAAATCGTTGAAAAGACCTTCCACCGTAGCGGTGTCGGGAACAACCTTGCCGAGCACCCTGGAAGCAAGATCAGCAACGTACGGCACGGCACTTGGAGATCTCGATGAGTGGGTGTCCCAGTAGCCCGCGGGAAGTTTGGCCGTCTTTCCCGGGTGACCCACTACGAGCAGGCGGTCAAAATCCTCCTTTGCAGCCTCGTCCAGTATGAATCCCCATTCGTTGCTCACCTCGATCAGCTGTTCCGAAGAGAAGCGGAAGAGCTTCTCCGCCGCCCGCTCGCCGATACGACCGGGCACAAAGACCGGATTCCTCACGCCGCACGCGACCGCGACACTGAGCGCACATTTCAGAGAATCCCGCAGCGCTGTACCGCTGAACGGCCTGACAATTCCCGACGTGCCGAGGATGGAAAGACCTCCTACTACTCCCAGCCTGGGGTTGAACGTCTTCTCGGCAAGCTCCCGGCCCCCGGGGATGGACACGGTCACATTCACGCCTCGGTCGGTAACTTCACGAACTGCGGATCCGATCATGCTCCTCGGTACCGGATTAATGGCAGGTTCGCCGGGGGGCAATGCAAGACCGGGTTTGGTGACCGTCCCGACGCCTTCACCTGCGACAAACGTCACGTCTTCCCCGTTCCCCCAGGTTACGGTTGCCGTGACGAGGGACCCGTCCGTCACGTCCGGGTCGTCGCCGGCATCTTTCTTGACCGCGGCTTCAGCCTTGACCGTGTCGCCGGATGCATGGGCAATCGCCAACTCCACTCGTGCGCCGCCCGGCAATTCCACGTCGACCCGTTCCGGGGGAGTGCGTCCGGTCAAGATCATTGCCGCTGCTTTAGCTGCTGCCGCGGCACACGTGCCTGTCGTGAAACCGGTCCGTTGTGTAGTCATAGCGCAATCGTTCAGAGCCACAAGGAATGAAAACAAATCTAACCACAAAGAAAGACAACAGAAATCAATCCACAGATTACACAGATGGACACAGATTGTAAGAATCAAGAATTGGTCTCTTGTGTCTTCTCATCTGTGTGAATCTGTGGATAATTCTTCTTTTCTCTCTGCATCGCGATCGAGCACAAGGCATGCACCACGCTCACCGCGATGGGGCTGCCGCCTCTGCGGCCGGCTATGGCCACGTAGGGCACGTCGAGGGACATGAGCTCATTCTTGCTTTCTACAACATGAACGAATCCAACCGGCATGGCAACCACGAGCGCCGGTCTCACGCCCTCCTCGATAATCATGCGGTTCAGCTCCATCAGAGCCACGGGGGCATTCCCGAAGAGTACTATTCCTCCATGAAGAATCGGACGGGCCTTCCGCACGGCAAACAGCGACCGGGGTAGTCCCCTTTCCCGAGCTTCCTGCGCAACTCCCGGATCGGCAACATAGCAGACGACATCGTCTGCGGCGTATGTTGGGCAGACCTGCTTCAATCTCGCCAAGGAAATGCCGGTGCGGATCATATTCGAGTCCGCGAAGATCGGACGACCACTCTGAAGAGCGGAGACCGCGGAGTCAACGGCATCGTCGGAGAACTTCACCGTCTCGATGAGTCCGAAATCAGCGGTCGTGTGCAGCATCCGCCGCACAACCTGCCACTGGTCACCGGTGAAACGTTCCGACCGTGCTTCCTTATCGATAATCTCAAAGGAGCGTGCTTCTATGGCCTCGCCGCTCATAGGGTTTTCATGGAGGGCATGAATCAAGGGCTTTGTGCCGGCATTCGGGGTAACGTATTCTTCGCTCATTTCTTAGTCTTTCTCATGAACTCCTATGGCTTGCAGCTGCCGACAAGCCACAACGAATCACAAATCAGGATCCTGGGCGGGCTATGTGCCCGGAGAAGGCCCGGGGTGCTTGTCGGAGGACTTACATATGAACATCCGTGCACATCGAGACGAAATGTTCCACCGCGTCGGGCCTCGATGCAAAATGTGCATGCATGTAGCCGGCCAGGATGCGTCCGTACTGGTAACCTTCCAGGGTAACGGTCGGCAAGCGGACCTTCCTCACCTCATAGACGCGGCTCCAATTCGGGTCCTCCGCCGGATCGCCCACGAGCTCCGAGTAATGGAATTCATGTCCTCTCATCGTGGTGCCCGCTTTGCCGAAAAGGGAGTCCCTCACCAGGGTGACTTCAACATAACCGAGCGTCTTCAACCGGTTCAACATTCTTGTCCGGGCCGGCAGGATCCCGGCCATGTCGAAGCGCGTACCGTCCGTGGTTTCAATGCCCTGAGACAGGTACATGAGACCGCCGCATTCCGCGTAGATCGGCCAGCCGGACCGGGCGAATGCACGCACGGACTCGAGCATGGGTCTGTTCGTGGAGAGTTCCCTCGCATACAGCTCGGGGTACCCTCCGCCGAAATAGATGCCGTCGAGCCTGTCCGGCAAAGCTTCGCCGTTCACGGGGGAGAATCGCACAATCTCGCAGCCATGCCGTTCCAGGGCCTCGATGTTGTCGGGATAGTAGAAGTGGAATGCGGCATCGAACGCGAGCCCGAGCCGCACCCTCGGGGGTTCGGCCGGTTTGCGCCGAACCGGGGCGGTGCCCGCGGGCGGCAGTGCGGACCGGGCCATGGTCAGTATGTCTTCTACGGAACCATGTCGTTCGAACACATCGCCAAGCTCCCTTAGGACTTCATGAGAGAGGTTCCCCTCGTCCGCGGTCACAAGGCCCAGGTGCCGGCCGGCGAGTTGCGGATATGCTCCTCTGGGAACCCCGGCGACCATGGGCGGCAGTCCGTAGGCTTTCAAGGATTCCCCTAACCAGTGAGCGTGGCGTTCCGAACCACAGTGATTGGTAACGACGCCGGCAACGTTGACGTTTCTCTCGAACTCCGAATACCCTTTAACCAGAGCGGAGACGCTCCGCGCCATCCCGTGCACGTTGATGACGAGGAGTACCGGTGCGTCGAGCCATGCCGCGATCTCAGCGGTACTTCCGTCGGGATTCACCGGGTCGCTGCCGTCGAACAGCCCCATCACTCCTTCAATCACGGATATGTCCGCATTGCGGGCCTTCTCGGTGAACAGATCGAGAACATAGTCCTTACCGGTCATCCACCCGTCTAGATTGTAGCATGGCCTGCCCGAGGCTATCTGCAAGTACGTCGGATCAAGGTAGTCCGGACCGACCTTGAACGTCTGAACCTTCAAGCCCCGTTCGGTCAATGCCCTGACCAGGGCGAGGGTAGTCGTGGTCTTGCCCGCTCCGCTGTGGGCTCCGGCCACCACTATTCTTGGACATGGGTTACCCATTGTGCTCCTGTTGCTCGAAATGCCGCGTGCCTTAGGGGCTGTCGCCAAATAAGCCCATCATCCCTCGGGCCTCTCGGTTTAGTGGTATGGCCGTGTGGGCCGGCGGCAATCGGGGGACAAGAACCGATTTTGCGAACGGCGCCAAGCGACCTCGCAAAACACGGAATCGAGGTCGGACAGAAGATGCTTTTCGGCACGATTGCCGACTAAGTGTTCTATGGCACAAATACGGTCGCACATTCTTAACCTCTTGAGATTGCCACGCCGTCCCAAAGCCTCGGGCTCGCAATGACATGGTTCAGCGTGGTGCCGTGACCGAAATCGCGTGTAACCACGAGATGTCATTCCTCTCGTTCCCAGGCTCCTGCCTGGGAATGCCTATCCGCCGGGCTCTGCCCGCGGAAGATGACGGGCAGGGACGCCCGTCCCACGGTGTACGACCGGCTTGGTCTCTGTTCTTCGTAGCCCGGGCCTCCGTGCCCGGATATTGTTCGTGCCGGCACCCGAGACGGCTGCGAGACGAAAATGTGCGACCGTATTCACGCCGTGGAGCACTAAGCGGCCCCTTTCTCCTTGCCTGCCATGAGACGGCACTCGGCGAGAAATGAATCGGGAGTCAGATCGTCGCGGATTCCGAGCCGCGTGAGTGAGAAGTCGTAGCGCACGGGAT
This sequence comes from Pseudomonadota bacterium, assembly GCA_043806215.1. Taxonomy (GTDB): domain Bacteria; phylum Desulfobacterota; class Desulfomonilia; order Desulfomonilales; family Desulfomonilaceae; genus JAVHLK01. The sequence continues at coordinate 7,159 of JAZDHD010000155.1, forward strand.
CGTCCGGTTCTATGGCCCTGAAGGCGTGAGTGATTTCGCATGCGGCTTTCAAATTGGC
>JAZDHD010000156.1:0-17247 GCA_043806215.1 Pseudomonadota bacterium
TCTCTTCAATGGTATAGCCATAGGGGCCGGCGGCAATCGGGGACATGATCCGATTTTGCGAACAGCGCCATGCGACTTCGCAAAACTCGGAATCGTGTCCCCGGATTGCCAACTTGCAAGGTTTGTTTTAGGACAGACACTCAAGATCCGGGACCGCTACACTCTCCTATCGAATCAAATACCGCATGATCCTAATCGTTTGATCTTCCCGTTCCCAGTCCATCTCGTCGATCCATCTCCACATCTTGTTCAGAGAGCACCCTGAGAACATTAGGACAGCCAATGCAATGAGAATCCATTTCTTCTTCATACCGTTCCTCTCACAGCAAACCGTTCATGTCCCGATTGGGGGAATATGCCGGAATTCACTATAGATCGCAAGAAGAAAGGAACGACCGCCGAACGGATATTCAAGTAATTTACCCGGAAACCTGCACAACCCAAGGGAATCCAACGGTAATCTCTTGTCAAATCAAGGCGTGTGTGATACGATTAGGCTGTGAATCGGCTCCCTTACGTGGCTGAAGTACGCGTCACAGTCTTTTCGGCCGGCCTGCACGGACGGGTTGCCCGCCTCGATAACGGCCGGGAGATATACTGATTCCGGAGGATACAATGAAGAATCTCTCAATAACGTTACTTGCCCTGATTCTGGTTCTGGGGACGGGTTGTTTGTCCTTTGCCTTCGAGACCGACTTTGACGATCTGAGGCGTTTCGACAGAACCCTCCCGGCCTGGAAACTCGGACGAGGGGTGGTCAATGTCCTTTCAGCACCCTACGAGGTGATTGCAACCATGACCAACACTTCGGCCGACGGAGGGGCTTACGGGGCATACGACGGCGGTTTGCAGGGGTACCTTGCGGGCTCGACCAACGGGCTCATCGCCGGAAGCATAGACGGAACGTATCGAGCGGCAAAGCGTCTGACCACCGGCCTCCTGGAGATCGTGACCTTCTGGAAACCCGAATATGGACCGACATTGGACCCGGTGTGGGGCACGCGCAACCGTGCCGACGGCAGCTTCTTTGAAGCGGAACCGTTCTGGTACGTCGGCCCGACCAGGTTCTAATGCCCTGCGACATGAATGCGGCAGATTCCTGAAACGGCGCGCCGGTTCCTATAGTCAAGCTCCTTGAGAATTGCGGACGCCTTTACGTTTGTCATTGCGAGCCGTAGGGGTAGGCCCCCGTGCCTACCCTGGGCGGCCACAGGGGGCCGCCCCTACGGGAGGGCGTGGCAATCTCAGCCTTTCACCAGGCATGGGATTGCTTCGTCGCTGCGCTCCTCGCAATGACAGGAACATCGGCGGGATTTTTGAGGAACTGGATTAGGATTACCGCGAATTGCAAGGCGCGTCACTATAATTACGGCCGCACAAGCCGACCCGTCTTCCCGGCGTAGGCCGGGAACCAGTCTCTTCTTCCTGGACCCCGGCCTTCGCCGGGGAGACGGCGGACGGACATCCGCCCTTGAAGATGACGGGCACGGAGGCCTGGGCTGTGAAAGACTGCCCCGAAGCTCAGTCTATGGCGTGGGACGGGCGTCCCTGCCCGTCACGTGAAGAGACGACGTCTTACCGATCGAGCCGTAGTTGCCAAACAAACGCATGATCGTATCGGCCGCGGTCGGCGTGCAAAGGTCTTCTGATCCGGGACGGCCTTTTTGCTCCCGCCGGTCCGGCTAAAGACTCTCCAGGTAGAGTTGAGCACTGTACGCAGCGGCTGCGCCGTCCCCCACCGCGGTGGAAATCTGGCGGAGTTGCTTGCACCGTACGTCTCCGGCTGCAAATATTCCCGGCGTAGACGAAGCCATTTTCTCGTCCGTGAGGATGAATCCGGCCGGATCGGTCTCCACCAGATGCCTGATTTCCTCGGTGCTCGGCTTCAGACCGACATAGAAGAAGACGCCTCCGACAGGCAGAGTCATTTCCGGACCGTCCTTCACCGATCTGAGCCTGATGCCTTCGACTTCCCGGGCACCCATTATCTCAACGGGCACGTAGCTCCAATGCATCACGATTTTCGGCTCGCCGAAGGCCTTTTCTTGAAGCTCTTTGACCGCCCGCAGATCATCACGCCGGTGTATCAAATGGACGCGTGATGCAAACCGGGTCAGGTATACGGCCTCCTGGACGGCGGAGTCGCCTCCGCCTATCACGGCAACTTCGAGGTCCTTGAAGAACGGGCCGTCACATACGGCACAATAGCTCACACCTTTGCCGGCAAGCTCCAGTTCTCCGGGGATGCCCGGTTTCACCGGAGATGCCCCCGTCGCAACAATCAAGGCCTTACACGAGTACCCGCTCCCCGAGTCTGCCGACAGCCTGAAGCCCGTCCCGTCGCGTTCCACGCTCCGGATATCGGCCTGAACAATCTCCAGGCCGAATTTTTTCGCGTGGGCTTCCATCTTCGCGCTGAGTTCCGCGCCGTAGATGGGTTCCACGAAGCCGGGGTAGTTTTCCACGATCTCAGTGGCGGCCATTTGGCCTCCAGGGATCCCCTTTTCCACCAGGATGACGGGAATGCGCGCCCGGGCGGCATACATTCCTGCGGTGAGGCCTGCCGGCCCCCCCCCGAGAATTATCAGATCAGTCGGCATTCTAGGATACCTTGTCCAAGATCTCTTTGATACGGGTTTTCGGCACTGCCCCAACGATCTGATCCACCACTTGGCCGTCCTTGAAAAGCATCAATGTGGGGATGCCGCGCACTCCATACTTGGTGGGCGTTTGCTTGTTATCGTCGACATTGAGCTTGGCCACCTTTATCTTGCCCACGTACTCGCCGGCCAACTCCTCCACCACCGGCCCCACGGTTCGGCACGGGCCGCACCAGGCCGCCCAGAAATCCACCAGCGCGGGCACATCGGACTTCAGTATCTGCTCTTCAAAATCCTTGTCGGTAACAGTTAGAAGATGTTCGCTTTCTGCCATGCCGTCACTCCTCTCTGAGTTAACATCCTTTGGATTTACAGTGTCTTCTGAGAAACATCTTGAGTCTCGTCTTCACATCTTCAGGCATATCGTCGGATACGCCCTGTTCACAAATGTTTACCGTTGTCTTGAGGCATTCGTACATAAGGGCGCACGGGGGACAGACTTCAAGATGATCTTCTACCAGTCGGCACTCATCGCCGGCCATCTCGCCGTCAAGGTAATCCGACAGTCGATCACAGAATTGCCTGCACGTATTCATACTCATCCCGCTACCCCTAATTCGTGGAGAGGTTCCGTTCCGCATAGTAGGACGACAACGTCTCCCTCACCGAGTTCCGCGCCCGGTGGAGGCGAGATTTCACCGCAGCTACCGACGTATCCATAATGTCGGCCGTTTCCTTCAACGAAAAGCCTTCCACATCACGCAAAACAATCGTGGACCTGTACAGTACCGGCAGACTCTCGATGGCTGCTTCGATGCGGTCACGTCCTTCGCGGGAAAGAAGAACCTCCAGGGGCGTTCGAATAAACTCGGGAGACCCCGGCATCATGCCTCGATCGTCGGCACTTCGGATCTGATCGTCATACTCGACGCTTTCCGGCCGTTTCTTCCGGAGAAACATGAGCGCCGCATTGGTGGCGATCCGAAACAGCCACGTCGAGAAGGAAGAAGACCCGGAGAACCCATCCAGTCCCTTGTATGCGCTGAGAAAAGTCTCCTGCAGCAGGTCCTCGGCCTGCCGGCCGTCTTTCACCATCTTCCTCAAGTGCCGGTAGATCCGTCCTTGATACTTTTCGACCAAATCCTCGAAGGCGTCATAGTCTCCGTTACGAATTCGGTCTATGGTTGCCTGATCTTCAACCATTCCGTTTCTCATTACAAAGATGCACACCGCCGGAAAAAGATTCGTAAAAACCAGACGTACATCTAGTAGATAGTCTCGATGGGCTGCCTGTGTCAAGGGCAAAGCTCCGTTACCGCCGAGTGAACCCGTTGCAGGCCGACGGTGCAGGTTGCGGGCCGGCCCGGCGGTGGCGTTTTGGGGGACACGAAACCGTGTTTTGCCCCTTGGATCTCAGGGCAAAAACGGTATCATGTCCCCCGATTGCCGACGGCCGACGTGGCTCCGAGCCGAAGACCGGGCAGAGCCCTGCGGATAGGCATTTCCAGGCTGTAGGGGCGGCCCCCTGTGGCCGCCCGGGTAGGCACGGGGGCCTACCCCTACGATAACGAAGAGGACTTTCAGACAGATACGGTCGCACATTTTCGTCGCGCTTCCGGCTCGGGTGCCGGCAAGAACAAGATCCGGGCACGGAGGCCCGGGCTACGGCCTTCGTAGGGGCGGACCTATGTGTCCGCCCTGGGCGCACACGCAGGTGCGCCCCTACACGGTGCGACGGGCCTCCGTGCCCGTCATCTTCAAGGGCGGGCGTCCGCCCGCCGTCTCCCCGGCGAAGGCCGGGGTCCAGAAAGAAGAGACTGGTTCCCGGCCTACGCCGGGAAGACGGCTCATGTTGTGCGACCGCATTTACGGCACCGAGCCCTAAGTGCGAAAAATCCGTTGCGAGAACCCGCGGCGCCCTATATCATCAACCAATGTGAGGAGTACACATGGGCGGTTAGAACCGCAACCTAATGGCGATTGTAGACACCGGCGTCACGCACGACCTTGAGATTCGCAAGTACCATCGCACGACGCAGGGTATCCGGACGTTGCGGCCGGTTCCCAGGCGTCTGGTGTAACTTCTCAATAAGTCCGGGCCATTTCCCCCCTCTTATCCCCCCGCAAGCGGGGGGAAGCGCTCCCTCCCTGCTTGCGGGGAGGGTCGGGGAGGGGAATTCTTGGAATTCGCCCGGGGTTTTTGAGAAGTTACGTCTGGTGTAACCAAACCGCAATTCAGGAATCAAGTTCCGAAGAAATCTTCGCGGTACGCCTAGAAAATGAGGATCAGTAATACATGGAAGATCTGATACAAAAAGTGGCCGAACAATTGGCCAAGGCGGAGAACGCGGTAGCCTTGACCGGCGCCGGCATCAGCACCGAATCCGGCATACCGGACTTCCGGAGTCCCGGGGGTCTCTGGACCCGTATCGATCCGGGTGAGTTTTCCATAGACCGTTTTCTTCAAAACCCTGCCCGGTTCTGGAAACTGCATCTCAGTTTGAAGGCATCCGGCGACTTCGATCTTGCCGCGGCGGATCCCAATCCCGCGCACTATGCTTTGGCAAGAATGGAGCAAATGGGAATCCTCAAGTGTGTGATCACACAGAATGTGGACAATCTTCATCAGCGGGCCGGATCAATCGAGGTCGTTGAATACCACGGCAATCTCCTGCGGGCCTGCTGCATGAAGTGTGGGGACTTGGAGCCCATTGAAGACGCGGAAGGGAGAATGCCCCACGACGGAAGCGACGCGCCCCGATGTAGAAGATGTGAAGGCCTTCTTAAGCCGGACGCCGTGTTCTTCGGCGAACCCATCCCGTCAAAGGCCTTGATGAGGTCCGACGTGCAGTCGCAGAAGTGTGACCTGCTGCTGGTGATAGGCACGTCGTTGCAGGTATACCCCGCGGCCCAGATTCCAATCTCCGTCAAGGCCAAACAGCCGCCCGCCCTGGTCGTGGAAATAAACCGGGAACCCTCGGCGCTCCATCGTCAGGTGTCCGATATCCTTATTCCGGGTAGTTCGGGCGAAATCCTCACAAGACTGATTGATGCTCTCGAAGCGGAGACCGGGCGCGCAGCATGCTGACGCCGACCTGCCGAGAAGCGGAGAATTCGGGTATACATCACTGCTTTTCACAATGGGCGCTCTCGGGGCCTTCCCGGCCGTGCTTTGCCCGGATCCCGGCCGGGAGTCAATATTGTTGACCCGCAAGGGACGTTCTGCTCTAATGGATTCAACGATTGAAGCAAGGTTGTTTCCTCGGGAGGCAGTCTGCCGCCCCCGAGAGGCGAAGTCGATCCCAACGCGGGATGGGGGCTCTTTTTTTCCAAACGCTTGTTCGGCCTTGCCATGGCTTATGGCAAAGGACTCATCTGTTCAGGGAGGGTACGTCTATGGTTAAAGCAAGAGAACTCCTCGTTGTTCTTGTTACCTTTACGGCGCTGTGGGGTTTTGTGTCGCCAAGTTTGGCAGACGCCCCGAAACCCGACGCGGCGGATAAGCAAACGGTGCTCGGTCTCTACGTGGATGCCGCTGAAGCTTTTCAATGGATTCAGGATAAGAAGATTGCCGTCGTTGACGTGAGGGCCCCTGAAGAAATTGCTTTTGTGGGCCATACGGGATTGGCGCCGATTATTCCCGTTAAGCTCTGGAAGGGAGAGTATGTGGCCAAAGGCGGGCACTTGGAACCGAAAATGGTCGATAATGAGCGCTTCGTCGAAGAGGTATCGGCGAAGTTCAAACCCGAGGATACGCTCATCGTGCTCTGCCGCTCCGGACAAAGGTCCGCGGTTGCAGTGAATTTGCTGGCCAAGGCGGGATTCAAGAAAGCCTTCACCATGGTTGACGGTTTCGAAGGAGACAAGGCCAAGGACGGCCCCAACAAGGGGAAACGAACGGTCAACGGATGGAAGAATGCCGGGAAACCGTGGACGTATTCGTTGACGGAGGGAATCGTCTGGTCCCCAGGCAAGTCCAAGTGATCCGCGCCCGGGTCGATTCAACGACAAATGGGGGGCCGGCGCTTTCCACGGCCCCGCCCGGTCTTAAGTATCTGTCCCAAAACAAACCTTGCAAGTTGATTCCGCGTTTTTGGGGGACATGATTCCGAGTTTTGCGAGGACGCATGACGCCGTTCGCAAAATCGGATCATGTCCCCGATTGCCGTCGGACCGACGAGACCGCGTCCCGGCGTCGGGGCGAGACGGAAATAGTGGGGATGGTCGTTACCGCCGCAAGGAATCCGCGGTCCCGGGTTCCCGGTCACGGGTATGGACGCTGTTCCCGATCCGCCTCGGATGCGCCTTTGGCGTCATAATCAATCCGGGCTCTCAACACGCTCTCGATATTGTCTTCCGCCCACTCACCTATTGCACGAAGGATACCCACCAACGTCCGCCCTAGTTCCGTAAGGGAGTACTCCACCTTCGGCGGAACCGAGGGGTAAACCTTGCGGAATACCAGCCCGTCTCTCTCCAGCCCCCGAACCGTCTGGGTCAGCATCTTCTGAGACACGCCGCCGATCTCCCGCCGCAACTCTCCAAAACGCTTGGTCTTATTGTCGAGCGCCCCGACGACGAGAACCGTCCATTTATCCGCGATCCGGTCCAGAACGATTCGTGTCGGACAATGCTCGTTGTATATGTCCCAGTCCATATCGGATCCTTTCTCCCTCTGGTGATGGTGTGGTTACTAATGGGATACTATATAACAAAAAGGTGCCTACTTGCAATAGGTAACTAAAGGATTTACCTTATGTCCAAGAGTCGCGGCGACAAAGAAAAACGTTGAGGAAGGCTCGATAATCGAGTCGGCAAAGGAAACGGTATTGAATGCTGTTTCCATCTCTCCTTCAGGAGGCAGACATGAAAGAGAATTCGGCAGAAACAAACAAGACGGTGATTTCAGCTTTCGCGGAATCGGTGTTCGTGAATAAGGATTTTTCCGCAGTGGATCGGTACATGTTGCCGGACTACATTCAGCACAACCCGTTGGTGAAACAGGGAGCGGGCGGCTTTCGGGAATTCTTCTCCAACTGGTTCGACAGTGTTCCGGACTGGCAATGCACGGTGAAGAAGATCGTGTCCGAAGGCGATGAGGTGTGGGTCTACGGAACATACGCAGGAACGCTTCAAAAGGACTGGCTGGGGATCACCGCTTCGGGACAAAAGTATTCCATTGACGCGGTAGACATCTTCCGCATTGAAGACGGCAAGCTTGCCGAGCACTGGGATGTGTTGGACATTTACGGTTTGTTCAAACAACTCGGAGTCATCGAGTAACGCTGCGCGCAAAGGGGCGGTTAACCCGTCCCTTTGCGTCCGCACTCACTCAGCGTCCAAGACATCTCGAACCACCTCCAGCATCTGCCGGATCTCGTATGGCTTGTTGACGAAGCCCTTCGCTCCGGCTGCCAAGGTTTCCTTTGTGGAACCGTTGGCCGAGAAACCGCTTGCGATAACCACTCTTGCCGACGGGTTGAGACTCAAGAGGGTTTCCAGGCACTGCTTTCCGCCCATTTCCGGCATTATGACATCCAGTATGACCAAGTCTATGTCGTGGCTGCGTTCCTGAGACACATCCAGGGCCTCTTTGCCGTTGCACGCAGTGATCACTGTGTACCCGGCCTTGGTCAAGATCCTTGAACCAAGATCACGAATCAGCTCCTCATCGTCCACCAGCAGTATGGTTTCAGATCCTCCTCTCGGCACACTTCTCTCGCGTGTTTCTTCCTGTTCCTCATCCGAAATCAAAGCCGGAAAATAGATTTTGAAGGTTGTCCCCGCACCCGGTTCGCTGTAACATCTGATATGTCCACTGTGTTGTTTGACGATCCCGTGGACCATTGCCAAGCCCAGCCCCGTTCCCTCGCCGACGCCTTTAGTGGTATAGAAGGGCTCGAAGATGTGCTCCAAGGTGTCCTTGTCAATTCCCAATCCCGTATCCGTTACCATCAAGAGTACGTGGTGACCGGGCTCGGCATCAAGGTGAATTCCGGCATATTCCTCGTCGAGCATCACGTTGGCGGTCTCGAAAATCAACTTCCCACCATCAGGCATAGCGTCACGGGCATTCACAGCGAGGTTCATAACAACTTGGTCTATCTGCGTTTTGTCGGCATTGATCGTGGCGAGCTTCGCATCCTGGATGATTTGTATGTCGACCATCTTAGGGATAGTTCGTTCGAGCATCTTCCGCAATTCAGTAATGCGAAGATTGAGATCAATAGGTTGCGGCTTGATCTCCATTTTTCTACTGAAAGTGAGCAGTCTTTGAACGAGATCAGCCCCGCGCTTAGCAGAATCGCGTATCTTCTGTAGATCGATTCGGCAGCGTGCGGGCAACTCCTCATCGTCGAGCATGATCTCCGAGTATCCCAGCGCCACCTGCAAGACGTTGTTGAAATCGTGGGCAATGCCGCCGGAAAGAGTCCCTATGGCTTCCATTTTCTGGGCCTGAAGAAGCTGCCTCTGAAGACTCTGCTGTTCGCTGATGTCCCGCGCAACACCTATGATCCTGTATATTCTGCCGTCAGGCCCCTCAATGGGAACCAGTGACGTTAAGAAAGACATCTTGCCTTTGGGCGGATCGAGCACTTCTTCGTAATGTATGGTCTTGCGTTTTTCAACACACATTACATATCTGCTGTTTATATGCTCTGCAACCTCTTGGGAATAGAGGTCGTCCGTGTACTTGTTCGCGACCTGTTCAGTGGTCATGCCCAGAGCCTTTTCCTCCGCGGGGTTAATGCCGACAAACTTGAAGCGCCCATCGGGTGTGACATCCATGATGAAGATGCAGTCTGATATGTTCTGATAAAGACTACGATAAAACGCCTCGCTTTCGCGAAGCGCCTCCTCCACCTTCTTGCGGTCGGTGATGTCCAGGATTACACCGATCAACCCCGCCACTGATCCGACGGAATCTAAGAAGGCAGCCTTGTGAAACACCACGTCGTGTCTTGACCCATCGCTGCTCATTGCCGAAGCCTCATAAACTTGCGAGCCCGGGCTTTTGAAAAGAGCATCGTCCTGGGTGCGGTACAGTTCTGCAAGTTCCTTTGGAGCTATCTCAAAGACCGACTTGCCGATGATGTGTTCTTTAGGCCGCCCGAGGAATTCTGCGAAGGCTGTGTTGCATCCTATGTAAACGTGGTCGGTGTTCTTAAAAAAGACCGGAGCGGGTATTGCCTCCAGTAATGACTCCATGAGCGTTACTTGCCGGGCAAGATCTTGCTCGACATGCTTGCGCTTGGTGATGTCATCGATGACCGCGACCGTCCCCGCGTGGTCTCCGTTTTCGTCTCGAACGGCAGTACTCCAAAGGTCTGCCCAAACGATGCTGCCATCCTTTTTCACATAGCGTTTCTCAAGTCTGTACGAATCAATCTCTCCTGCCGTGAGGGCTTCCAGGTTCCGGCTGGAGATCTCTCTATCCTCAGGGTGGGTGATGTCCAGGAAGGTGAGATGGTGGAGTTCTTCCCCACCATAGCCGAGCATATTCGATAATGCCTTATTCACCCTCACAATTCTGCCGTCTCGGTCAAGCAAGTCGATCCCCATACCTGCGTTATCAAAAACCGCCCTGTACTGTTCTTCGCTCTTACGCAGCGCTTGCTGGGCCTTCTCACGTTCGGTGACGTCGCGGTTGCTGACTCGCCTACCGAGAGAAGCGCCGGCCGCGCCATACACAGGGCGGCATACATGTTCTATCCAGTGTACTGTACCATCGAGAGCAATTATGCGGTACTCCAGTATCGCTTCTTCAATGTCCACATGTCGCTCGCGAATAAGATGCATGTGTTGTTCGTAGGCTTCCCTGTCCATCGGGTGAACGATTCGACCGAGAAGACCGGGATCATCGGCGAATTCCTCCGGAGCAAATCCGGTTACGCGCTTACAGGAGGGAGACATGTATTTGAGACGACCCAGAGGATCCTCCCAATACTCCCAGTCATATGTCCAGTCGGCTACGGTGCGGAATCTTTCCTCGCTTGCTCTAAGCGCCTCCTCCGCCCGCTTGCGCTCGGCGATATCCCATGCAAGGTCGGCTAAGCAGGATACGGTATCGATGTCACGCGCACTGTAATCCGACGGCTTGTTGCCCACACCGAGGATTGCCACGAGCCGGTCACCTCGAAAGACCGGTACGACCAGTTCACGGATGACCTCCGCATGTCCGACAGGCATGCCCCGGCGGTGCGGCAAGGCCTTGTAGTCATTGTGAATCACCGGCCTCCGCTCATGAACGCAGTCCACCCACACACCGGCTTGATCTATGTCGTAATGTAGGCCCTTGCCCTCAGCGGTGCACATTTCGCGCAACGTCCTAGTTGACCAAGCTCGGAGCGACAGAGTCTTCTGATCAGATTCAACGAAATGGTAGAAGCCTATCGAACTTCCGGTGAGCGCCTCCAGTTCGTCCAAGGTTTCTTGAAGGAACTCATCCAGGGAGTGTGAGTCGGAATATTCCACCAACCGAAAACGTGCCAACATGATGTTCTCGGCACGCTTGCGCTCCATTCGAGTACGCAGGACCGTGACGCCGAACGCCAAATCGCCTGCCAGCTCTTCCATGAGCCGGATTTCGTTCAGACTCATGGCGTTGGGTTCTGAGTGATAAATCAGCAGGGCGCCAAATACGTTTAGGGCTTCGTCCTTAAGAGGCAGGGCAATTCCGGAGCGGTAGCCGCGTTGCAAGGCATTCTCACGCCACGGAATCATTCGCGGGTCAGTTGTGAAATCCTGGACATAGACCATTTCTCCGCTCCTGATGACTATTCCAGCAGGTCCTCGTCCTCGTTCCGTATCGTCTGCCCAAGAAAGTTCGGCATCTGCGATATACCCGCTATCGAAGCCGGCCCAAGCCACAGGACGTATGGTTTTAGCATCATCATTCTCGGCATATCCCACCCAAGCCAAGCGGTAACCCGCCTCGTCGCAAATGATACGGCAGATTTCGTTGAGCAATGTCTGCTCGTCCTCCACCCGCAGCAGCACCTGGTTACAGTAGCTGACGGCTCTCAATTCACGATTCAAACGGTAAAGCGCCTCCGTAGCCTTCGCCTGCTCTTCGTAGATCTTCTTCAACTCCAGGGACATCTTATTGAATGCGGCTACCAGTTCACGAAGCTCGGTTAACTTGGGCTCTGGTATAGTTTCTCCGAGACGTTCGCGCTCCGTTGATATCCGCAAGGCATGCTCACGAATTTTGGCAATGGGGTCGATCACTAATCGCTTATTGCCAACCCACGCAAATAGGACTCCGCCTACCAGAATCACCAACAATGAGCCGGAAAGGTAATAGGAGAATGTAATCGCGCTTGAGAAAGCCTCTGAGAGGGGAATCCTTATGGAGATTACCTGGGCCGGCCGGCCCACCTTTCTGTGGAAACTCCGGTCCGGGCCATAGTGTCGGACCAGGTCTCCAGGAGCCTTGTCCGGAGAACCGTGGCAACGGAGACACGATTCCTCCACCATCTCCCCACGTCGAAGAACGGTAAAATAGGGCTTACCGTCCAGAAATCGGATTTCCGACTTGGTCGTCAACTTGGGATTTTCTTGAAGATCTGCCAGAAATGCTTTCTCATAACCATCTGCTTCGTTTTCCGGGGACCGGGCATTTGCGGCGCATTCCTTGTAGTAATAAGAATGTGGATTCAAGTGGCGGAAATACCCGTCCATCTTTCTGACGGCATAGGTGGAAGACATCCAGACAGGCTCAAAGTAGTCCTTGGAGGTAACCGGACCGAGTTTTTCGAAGAGCTTTGGCTTGAGGTCCTCGGAGAAATAGGTGTGGATGGCTAGGTTGTGATCCAACAGCATCCGAGCCGCATGTTCGGCATTGGTGAGTGCAAGGCGTTTCATCGTGCTGTTCACAAGAATGAGCACGACAACAGACAGGAATACGAATAGAAGACCGAGTGCTGCGGCCAAGAAGGTCTTTGTGCCAAGAGGTCTTGCCATCTCCCTCCCCTCCTTGAATCGAGTCTCTCCACGGGTCCGGACGAAGGTTGTAGAAAGGGCCGAAAACCATGCACCATGTCTCTCATTCAGCTTACAACTACAAGCTTTTCGAGTCAACGCGCCGCATACGATGCGACAATTCCATAGTGCCGCACTTTGAATCCCGCGATGATCCTAATTCCGGTCCCCAAAGATCCACACAGGTCGATTCCGTATTTGCGAGAAACACGGAACGAAGCAATCTCGTCGCTTCATTACAGGCTGAGATTGTCACGCCCTTCCTGTGGTCGGGCTTGCAATGACAAACGTGACGGTCTCCGCAGTAGTCCAGGAGCGGCACTATATTTCACCGGCGATGAGGCCCGGCTCTCAAGGTCAATGGAACGGCTGATCGGGCTCTTGAGCGAATTTTCGTTGACTGGGTAGGATACGGTGCCGTACACTCGGCCTTTATGGATAAGGGGGGAGTTTTCGATTGGCGTGACAAAGGTTTTGCCGACATCCCGTCCCCTGAGGGACTGCCCGCGGTCGCGGTCGGAGGGGCGGTGTCGAATCGCGGGTCCGCGTCAAACACGGGAGAGCCGTAATGCCGCCGACCTCGTCACGAATTCTGAGTCTCGACCATACATGCAAGTGGAGAGCCGTTCTGTTCCGGGGGCTGCCAAAGCTCCTCTGAATCGTTGTCTACCGGATCGACGGAGGTAAACATGACGGTACGACTTCGTCACGCACTCACGGCTGTAGCATCAGCCATGGCACTTGTTTTCACATTCGCGGCAACCGGTCCCGCCAATGCTCTGCAAAAGGCGGACGGAAAGAAACCGAACATAGTCGTGATCATGACCGACGATGTCGGCTGGGGGGACTTGGGGGTATATGGCGGCGGCGACAACCGAGGCGCGCCGACCCCTCATCTGGATCGTCTGGCCAAAGAGGGAATGCACTTCACGAACTTTTACGGCCAAGCCAGTTGCACCGCCGGACGAGCGGCATTCCTCTTAGGTCGATACCCTGTCCGGTCGGGACTAAGCGAGGTGCTCACGATAGCCAGTCCCGGCGGGATCCACAAGGATGAAATCACCTTGGCCGATTATCTGGGCCGGGCCGGATACAGATCGGTTCAGATCGGAAAGTGGCATCTCGGGGACCGGCCGGACTACTACCCTACGGCCATGGGTTTCGATGAAATGTACCACATGCTTCCATATTACGCGAATGCCTACACCTGGACCGACACGAAAATTTACCCGGACTTTCCGCGGAATAACCCGGAGTACATGAAGTGGTTCAACGCGACCTACAATGATGGGGAATGGGAGGGCTTGAAGGGTCAATCCCCTAAGAAGACCAGGGTCTTTACCACCGGGGACTTGGCAACGTGCGACAACCGGATGGCCGAGACGGCGATCAAATGGATAAGGGCTCATGCAAATGACAGTGAGCCGTTCTTCATGTACCTCTGCTTTATGAAATTGCACAATCCCAACATTCCCTCTCCGGATTGGAAGGGCAAGGCACCCGGAGGTCACCCATACCTCGACTCCTTGATGGAGTTGGACCACAATTCGGGTCGGGTGGTGCAGGCGATCCGTGACACCGGGATAGCTGAGAACACACTGGTAGTATGGTTCCCTGATAACGGTGCTTGGGTGGATGTTTGGCCGGACGCAGGATACACGCCGTTTAGGGGCGCGAAGGGCACCAATTTTGAAGCCGGCTTCCGGATTCCTGCCATAGTTTGGTGGCCTGGGCATGTCCCGGCGGGGGTCCGCTCTGATGAGATTGTTGCCAATATGGACATCTTTGCCACCGTGGCCAAACTCGCGGGTCTTCCGGTTCCTCCGCATGTTTGGCAGGACAAGGCCGGGAAACCCATGGTTTTTGACGGTGTGGATCAGACCGACCTGTTCCTCGGCAAGGGACCGTCGAAACGAGATTCTTTCATCTATTTTGAGGACTTGGATTTCGGCGGGATCCGCATGGGCGATTATAAGACCATATATACCAAGCGAGACACCTGGCTTGACTACAAGAAAGACAAGAACATTCCAGCTCTCTACAACCTCCGTTGGGATCCTCAAGAGCAGCACGACATCTTCTTCAGTCCGGAATCCGGCGACAGAATGTGGAGAGTCATTTACAACAGCAACAACGTCCTGGATACGTTCTTGAAGGAAACCGGCGAGATCCCGAACCGGCCTCCCGCCGGTGCAGGAGATTTCATCACCAAGAGCTCTGTTGAGCTGCTCATGAAAAAGGGAATGATTGAGGAAGCCTTGAAGAATGTCTTGAGAAAGAAGGACGGAGATGCAAAGGGAAAGGAAGCAAAATAGGAAATCCTTTTCTTGATCGAGCTTGCAGCGTTATACCGCTCCCCAACGGGACTTTTGGCCCTTGGGAGCGGTTTAGCCGTTGCACCGGTTGAGAGGAAACCGATGAGAAAGACCGGCCCGTGGTGGATATGAAAAGGGACCGGAAGGTGGTTTTCCCGTTCCGGAAATAGAGAGCCGGCGCCGTAAGAACAGAGATCACGGCCATACGTAAGGATCTCCGGGCGGGGTCGCGGATTCCACTTGGTCCGCGGCGATCCTGACCACACTGTGCTCCTGGAAGGTCGTGAGTCCCACAGTACCCGCAACCTTGACCCACTCGCCGTCTTGGAGGGTGTCGATCTTGTCGTAGTGAACCAACACCCCTATCGGCCGGGCATCGGCCGCGCAGCAGATCATCAATAACCGGTAACAGAAGAATGTGTTTCCGGGCAGTCTGTGGTCCAGACAGACCCTGCCCAGTGTGGTAACCCGCTTGCCGTCATAGCTTTTCGATTCCATTATCAGCCGGATGAGGGACGGATCCTCTTGGAGTTCCCGGTCCCGCGGTGCCGCCTTGCCCTTGGTCGAAACCTTTCCGGATGCATCTTGACGCGGTGCCGCATCGAGCTCCGCAAGACCGGACCCAGCCGTCGGGAACGAACGCTTCCTCGCGGCTTCAGGGCTGAGTTCCGACGAGACGGCGGTGGGTAAGTAGAGCAGCGGCACAATCATTATTCCCATTTGGAGAAAAAGACCGATCCCCCGCCGACCTCGGTTGTGCGGATCGCAATAGACCAGGGCGAAGAGAAACAAGACCAGAATGCCGGTCCCCATCTTCACGATCCACCAGTAATCCGGACGGAGGAATTTTCCCAGAAGCGGAGTGCCGCCGAACCCCCCGCAAAGAAGCAAGAAGGAGTTGATCCACGCCAGGACCACCAACAACTGGAACAAACGTGATGAGGAGCCGCTTTCTTGCCTTTCGTGCACCGGGTTATCCTCCCAGAGCATATTGGAGAAACATCATGGCAAGCAGCACCGAAGCAAAGGTCAACAGGGACAGGGTGACAATCACGCGTTTGCGGAACAGGGTCAGGTACATGAGAAACAGTTTCGCGTCAAGCATCGGTCCCAGGACCATGAACGCCATTTGCGCGGAATGGGGGAGTATCCCCTGAAAACCGGCTGCGATAAATGCGTCGGTTTCGCTGCAGAGATTGAGGGCGATGGCAAGACCCATCATCAAGATAATTGCCGGAAGCGGCGAGGCAAAGAGATCCCCGAGTGCGTCCATCCCGATGGCGGTTCGGGCAAAAGCCGCCACGAAGGCTCCGATTACGAGGAATTTGCCCACTTCGAAGAAGTCGTCACACGCGTGCTGCATTGCGGCCCAGAATCTTGCGATGTTTCCGGCCGAGCCGGCCTGCGGGTGATCATGATCGCAGCAGCCGCATGCCGAGGCGGATTCGGCCGGGATTCCTTCCGCCAACAGGTTGGTGCGGTGAAACAAGAAATGCATGGTAAGCGCCACGGAAACCGCAATGATGTACCCGCAACTCATCCGGGTGATAACCACGGCCCAATCCGCCCGGTACGCAAGCCAAGTGGAAGCCGCCACAAGAGGGTTGACGATGGGGCCTCCCAGGAGAAAGGCTACGGCAGCGGACAAGGGCACCCCTTTGTGCAGAAGGCGTCTGACCACGGGTACTATGGCACATTCACAAACGGGAAAGAGTATGCCGAGGCCGGCGCCGATAAGGACTCCCGTGTATTCACGCTTGCCCAGAGACCGCCGTACCCACGCCTGGGGGATGAAGACTTCGATCAGGCCGCCGATCACGGAGCCCAGGAGCATAAACGGCACGGCTTCCGTAATGATCGCCACGAAACTGATCGCCAGGTCGCCCACTACCTGATGCAATCCTTGAAAACTACTCATAATGAGCAGGACGATGGCGACGTAGAGGAAGGCTCCTTCAAGCACATAGGCAACAAGCCGGGTCCGTTGAGGGAAGGTGATCACCCCTTGCCCGTCGGGCCCATGGTGCGCGTGCCCCGTCGCCGGGTCCGGATGCACGCAATCACAAGACCGATCATCGTGGGCAATCCCACTATCACTGCAATGCCTCTGTATGGACAAATCCGTTCCAACGATGGGATGAGATGCTTCTGCGGGGAACGCGAACATTCACGCGCCCGTTCCCCAGGGATGGTCCGACCTTCCAAGGAACGAAAACACCAAAACACGACGGCTCGAAGAAATCAAGGGGACCTGGATCCCATAATCCACGGTCTACTGGGATGTGTTGGACATCTACGGTTTGTTCAAACAACTCGGAGTCATCGAGTAACGCTGCGCGCAAAGGGGC
>JAZDHD010000157.1:0-40248 GCA_043806215.1 Pseudomonadota bacterium
GGTTTGTTCTGACCGATACGCCATGAACGACGGGATGCCTGTCGAAGCGTGAAGACCGAGTAACCGGTCTGATAGAAGATGATAGTGGGGAAATCCAACAGGTCTAAGCCTGTCTGGACAAGCATGGGGTTGCCGATCACCACCTGCACGTCCTCGTTCACCTTCTGCCGTAGCCATTCCTCGCGTTGCTCAGGCTTTACCGATGATCGCAGTATCTCGGCAGTAACTCCCCGGCTGACGAGAATCTCTCTCAGCCGTGCCGTCACATCCTTGGTATTGGTGAAGGTGCAGTACACAAAGCACTTGCGTCCTTGAGAGATCTCGCCCTGAATGATCCTCAGTAGCTCCCTCTCCTTCGGGTAGAGGTGATCCGTGGGAAGTTCGGCAGGCTCCACAATCACGTTCCCATTGGCAGGATCGACCACCGGCTCATGGCCAAATGGCCTGTCCGGGTAGCAGAGCAAGGTGTTGAGATACGCGCCGAGGAGACGCCGGGACCCTTGGGCCAGCAGTTGCTTCATCTCTGAACCTATCCTGTGCTCAAGGTGCCTGTAGGCAACGGCCAGGTCGTCCTCCATCTCCACTGGTACTACTTCTTCCCTGAGTTCGGGCAGATCCAAGGCAATGTCCTGCAAATGCAGAAAGACTGTAGATCCCATCAGGTGATTCGAGAAGATTGCGGGACTCACGCCGGGCTTCTCTCGTGTTACCGTCGTGCCCTTCTTACCCTTGGAGCAGATATTGTCGTCGCCGGGGTAGTACTTGGTGATCTTTTCCAGCACACCGTAGCGGTTGACGAAGTTCATCCTATTGCCATAGCCGAATCCCTCCTTGGCCATGACCTGCGGGCTCATGCGATATTGCAGATAGAACATGTGGCTCGCATAGCCTCCCAACAGCGTCCCTGTAAGTGCAATGGTCTTCTTGCAGGCACTTGCCAGAGTACCGAACGCATTACCCTGCGCCGTACTCCCGCCCTTCATCTCATGGACTTCGTCGCAAATGAAGAAGTCGAAGTACCCGTTCAGGAACCGCTTCACGTAGTCTGCAATGGAGAATCTGCGGAATCGGGTATTGTCTGCCTGCCACAGCGCTGCTCCGCATGCGCTGCACCAACTCTTGTGGTGTTGCAACGTCTCACCGCCCACCTCCACTCCGTCTCGATCTACCACGACCGTGCCACAGTCAGGGCAGACGGGAATCCCGCGGCGGAGATTGAACGCGGGCCGCCACGCATAAGAGAGCTTGGCCCGCTCCTTACTCACGACATAGTAACGCAGTCCCCTGTGCGGTTCTTCAGGATCAATGGCCAGTACATCCGACAGATTCTTGATGACGGTCGCCGAAGCTCCCGGCACGGTCTCTGTCACTTCTCGCGCCCACTTACGGGTGAGGTGGCCGGGACACATGACCAAGACTCGTGGGGGATGACCGTTCTCCATGATAAAGGGCACGGCCGCTCCTATGAGGGTCTTACCCACGCCCATCTCGCCGATGCACATCACGTGGTTGTGGTTACGCAATCTTTCCACAGCCCCCTGGATCGCATCGGCTTGAGCCTGAAACGGCTTTCGCAGAAGCTGATCCATGCGCGGGTGCCAATCGTTGCCGGGATTGAAAAGAGGCTCGGCTTCCGTTTGGATCTTTTGTGCCAGAGCCCCGCCGAATTGCCGCAAATATGCGTTCACGTCGTTAATGGATGCGAGCATGTGTTCCTCCTGTTTGATCGAGACTGATTCGTCCCGCCTTTACTCCTTCCGAGATAATCCCATCCACGGTTGACTCGCTTACCGAAACCTCCATCACTTTGAGAGTTCCGTCCATCTGCCGCATGAGATCCCGATCCGTCAGTTGTTCGCAGATCATGGGGCTCCACTCCGGAATGAGCGGGGACGCCAGGTGAGCCAGCACTTGAGAATAGACAACTCGGGAAACCTCTTCAGATTGAGGAATAACCACCAACCTTGAGCCTAAGTCTTCATTGCCGAAGAATCGTGTGTCCACGACCAACTGATGCAAAGCGCCGGAGGGAAGCTTTGTTGAAAGAACACGGAAATACGACGCAGGATGCCCGTTGACCTCGATCTCCGAAATCCCTCCCCGGAGAATACTCAAGGACCTGTAACCGAGTACGGCGGACGATATGGCCTTTACCGCTTGCTCGGTACCGGCCAGGGAAATGAACAGCAATGAGGCATTCTCAGGGTCGTAAGCATACTGATCCGTGAATGCCGATACCTTGATCTCTCTCCAGTAGTCTTCAAACACAACCTGATCCAGCATGACGCCTCCTTTCAGGTGAGTTCACGGATTTGACCGTTACGGTCCAAGACCTTGATTGAGACCACGTACCGGTCCAACTCTCGCTGTTCCAGCATGTCTCCTTTGTACTCCTCGACCTTGGAAACGACCTTGGTTACCTTGCCCTTCACCACATGCCGATCTGAGCCTTCACCGACCACACCGTCGAGTTTGCCCGCTGCCAACAGCAGCCCCAAATGCCCGGAGTGCAAGGGCAGGGGCGGGCGAGGCACCTGTAGCTCATTCCTCGTGGTCATTGCTTGGAGTCTCCGCCACAGAGGTGACTGTCCCATCTGCTGCTCCAATTCTTCAGGGTCGATCACCGTAGAGCGAAACAGCTTCAACGGGACAGATGGAGGAACCGGGTACGGTGCCGTAGCAGACTCCGGTAGTGGCTTCAGCTTGCGGTTCGGAACGTTCTGAAGCTTCAGAGCCAACCCCTCATCCAGGGAGTTTCCTGCTTTGCGTACTCCGAACACCACTACCTGCTTGAAATCCGCGTATTCGGGATCAGGAAAGCGGAAGACCTGTATCTTCTCGAAGCGGGATGCCAAAAGCCGTGCGACGCCTCTATTGAACCGAGTCTGAGGTATGATGTAGACCAGCACGCCGCCGGGCATCAGGTACGGCACGGTCATTCGGAGAAACGCCTTCTCCTGTCGCTCGGTTTTTGTATCAGCGTCTTCCTCCAGCGTCGCTTCATCGTACGGAGGGTTGAGAAAGAGCAGCGAACAGGATTGGTGAGCGATGCGTGTCTCCTCGATTCCACACTTCAGAACGTTCTGAACACGCGTCTGGGCTGCTTCGGCCCGATGCTGGTCCAGTTCCACGCCATAGGTAACAGCCTGCGTGCCCCTCACCAGTTGCTCCAACGCCAAGCCCTCACCGCAGCACGGATCCAACACAGTGAAAGGCTCGCGGGGAAAAGAAAGACCTGTCCTTATGCAATACACGACTCTCGCCGGAGTCGGGTAATAGCCCATCTTCATGCGACCTGCTATGCGCATGGGTGACCTCCCAATAAGAGAGCCCGACCAATCCGAAGACCAGCCGGGCTCTCAGGTGTTGTGTTGCTAATATCAGTCAAGGTTCAGCTTGATCGCGTCTCCTTCGGCCTTCACAGCTATCTCCCCGTCATCGAATTCCACCTCGCCGCTGTCAAAGGTGAGGACCAAGGGAGACTGCCTTTGCAGCCGAACGTTCTTGCCGCTGATGGAAAAGGTCAGGCCATCCCGAGAAACGGACACACTGCCGCGCTCCAGTTCCACCGCGACCTTCGGGTGCTCGGGGGGCTCTTCTTTGAGTTCAGTTCTCATTGGTTTTGCTTTGGTAGCCATTTTGACCTCCTACCACTGCTTGCAGGGATCGACAAAAGGACATTGCCCGCATTGCCAATCCTCTTTGGGAAAGAAGACTTCCTTCTTGATGCCTTGCCACACGCCCTTGACCAGCTTGAGAAAGCGCTCTCGATCATCCTTCGTGCGGGTCGTCTCGTACCGGATGAGTTCCGGATTCTGAGTCTTGAGGAGCACGTCCAGACGAAATCGGGTATCTCCATTGAAGCCCAGCGCCTGTGCTCCCAGCGAATAGCAGGTGAGCTGCACGTTGTTGTGCACGGTATTCTCCGAGTACTTGCGTGCAGCGGTCTTGAGATCCGCTACCGTTATCGTGCCGTCCGGTGCCTGCTCCACCACATCAATCCAACCCACGAGCGGGGGAATGCGTTTGCCGAGATCCAGTTCAAAGGGTTCTTCGATCCCGATGATCTGGACTGCGGGATCAAACGACTCATGGAACACGTCAAGCATGAGCTTTGCCTTGGCTGTGAGACTCTCTTCAGAGTCACCGTTGGAGAACCGTATCTGTCGTTCCTCGTACTGGCTCTTCCAGGCTTGACGGTACACGTCGTGCATCTGACCTGCCGTGAGTGGATCACCCTCCAGACAACCCTGATAGAATGCAGCAGCCGCTTCATGGATAGCGGAGCCAAAGGCAAGCGGGGCGGCGGTGAAGGGCGGTTCGATCCGGTCGATGTAGTGAAAGCGGTATTTCAAGGGACACATGCAATACGTGCTGATTTGGCTGTAGCTCAGATGAGGCTTGTCTTGCGTCTGCTCGGTCATCTCCTTCTCCTTCCTCGACGTTGAGCCAATCGAACGGCCCTGTTGCGTTGCCGAACCAGTTTGCGGATCCTCCTCTTCAAACGTCTCCGCTCCAATGCCGGATCGTAGAAGATGCGGGTAAATGCGTACATAGGTCTCCTCCCGGCGAGATCGAGTACTCGCCCCGTTGCGATCAATAGTGATTGGTAAGTCAGGGTGTGTTTAGGCGGCTGCCTGAGTCTGGAAGTACTGGATCAAACGGCTGGCGTCGGCAATGGTGAGGTCTTCAAAGCTGCCGGCGTTCAGTGGTCCGAGCAAGTTCTGCAAGTCCTCGTCACCCATCTGGGTTTTCTTCGACAGCGCATACAAGGCCCTGCACTGCGCCCCGGTCGCTTTGCCGCCACTGCCGTTACCATTGGCCTTGGCCTCCACCGCCGGCTTTGTTTCCGGTTTGCCCTGGTCTTCCTGTGCCTCAGAGGCCGGTTTGCGATCTTTGCTCTCGGTTCGCACGCCGGTGGGCTCCGTTTCCGGGATCACGTGGCTCACTTCCTCGGCTCCTGTGTATTCCATGCCATAACCGGAGAAACGCAAGCTGCGGGCAATGGAGCGAGTCTCGGCCAACTCCAACAGAGAGTCCGCCAGACGTTGATCCCGCTGAGCGGAAGCAGTCCCGAAGCCACAGAAGCTTCCCTTCTCCGTGGTCACGGTAGCCTTCACCACCGCCACGGAATCATCAAACTGGACCACTTCGGTTTGGATGCTGAGTTTGCCGTTGCCTTCGTGTGCGAGTCTCAACCGGCCACCAACGCGGGGGAACACGGTCTCGACCCACTCGCCGTTTACCTTTTGCCTTCGTGTGACCAACTCGTCGTCACGAAATCCGTTGTTGCTCATGAGAATACTCCTTTCATGCGATGTACTTCGCTTTATCTATAGATTTAAGGCGTGTGTGCGGGAGCGTGGTCTTGTGGCACGCATTCGTTTCTCGTCATTGGAGATTCACTGGGCATGTGCGGGAGCGTGAACACCATCACTTGCCCCGCATTGCGGAATACGCGCCGAACGCCCAGACGATCAGATCGTCAATGGGACCAGGGACAGGGGCAAGTATGGTCCACAGAATGCAGAACACGATGATCCAGCCGATGCCACCTCCTCCTGACGGTGCCGGAGTCCGAAATGGTTGATACTGAGTCGGTTGATTCACGGGCCCGTGCCTCCTTTCTTTTGATCAGGTCTATCCCTCAAGGATTGACCCTCTAATCCCTAAATCTATATCTATGATTCTGAGGGGATATGATGAAACGAGCGGGGGCCCCCGGGCCTGTACGAGGCTATTAGGATGTACGGGCGGAGTAATTCCCTCATGAATTACCCACAACCCCAAAATATAGAGGGGTACAAGAGACGAGAGTGCGTGCGAGCGCAGGCTAACCAGGAATGCAAACTGCATAACAGTCCCAACCAATGAGAAAGGAGCAAGAACAATGAGATTGGAGATTTTGGTGAGAAGGGTTGCATTGGATGAAGATCTAATCGTAGACGAGAACGGTAGGGAGTGGAGTATGATTCAGTCAAGTCGTGACAAGGCAGGAGAGCCATATCGCCAAATCGAAACAAAGGTGAAAGGTCGTTTGATATACGGCACCTATGACGATGTGGTGATCCATGTATCCGGTTGGACTCAGATAAGCCAATATATGCAGGCATGACCATACAACGGGAACCTCTCAGATCTACTCCCACCATGTTCCTGGAATAAGGACTGCAATTGGAAGGTCATCTGCACCATACTATGGATAACGGGATATGAGACACGAGCGGGGACGCCGGGCCTGTGCGCATTCAACAGGGTGCACGGGCGGAGTAATTCCCTCTTGAATTACCCACAGACCCATCAATATGAGGGGAAAGAAGAAATCTGACAAAGAAGAAAGTCACTTCTGGTAAGCGGGATCTGAGAAATCGCGGAACGTGTGAGAGTGGGAGATCGGCAAGATTTAAGCAAAATAGCCACGGCCGGAAGAATGATCGGAGTGCCGGAACATTCAGGCGCCGGGGATAAGTTCCTTACCGGGACACGGCACCCCGTCAATGCGGAGAGTGCAAGACATCATGTCCTGTTGCAGAGAATCAGTCGGTTCGTCATGAAGAGCGCTTGGCTTCAAAATGAGGGACTGTTGTCCGAGAGCGGCAATAACTGAGAAATGCAAGGCGGAGACAAGAGAATCCGCCATTATGCAATGCAACGATGCGCTGAAGCGTGTACCATGCAGTAAAGACCGAAAGGTCTTTATTTCCCCGCCCGTACACGATCATCTGGCTGTCCTGCTCGTATCCGAACGTACTCAAGTGGGCCTTTTTGTAGACGGGGGCGGCCCCTTTACAATAATCAAGGCCCATTCTTGCTTTTCTACTATTTCCTCCACCGCTTCTAGCTACGTCCCATTCAAAGGTTTAGGATATTATCCGCATGGATACTGGAACTTCTCGACATTGGCTTCTCGCTTCTCTATTGCAAATCGCCTGTTGTGTGTCTCCCTCACTGAAAGAGGTCTGCTTTGCGCCGTTACCGAAAGGAATTGAATCAAAATGGCCGAAAACTCTGGGGACACGGAAGGTTTGGTGCCTGGTCCAGTCTGTACGGGGTGGGAGGGGGAAGAGGATTACTCTCCCGACGCATCGGGAGAGTAAGAGTAGGCATGACCAAGTGGTGTCTCACGATGTCTCTTGACTCTCTGTGGCCTTCTTCTCACCAAGTCCGCTTCGATGCTCGTCCATTTCTTCTCGGTGACGGGCAAGGGCTGCTTCCAGGGTTTCTCCTATAAAGTCGTCATCGTTCTCCTCGATCATGCCGAGAAGCTCTTCCATTCTGTTCTGGTCCCAGGCCTTTCTAACCAATTGGTAGAGATTTTGGGGAGTGTCGATTTCGGACTGCGGCTGGGGGATGAAGAGTTTTTCTATGTTTTCATCGCCATCCAGGTCGCACAAGAGGTCGCTCTTGAGTTCGTGTTCGAGCCCCTGTTCCCACATTGGTCGGATCACATCAGATAGCGCATGTTCACGAACCATAGGAGGCTCCGCTACGTCTTCTGGATGACAATCCCAAAGTTCCCAAAGGTACCCGAGCAGATTGTATGGAATGTTTTTACGCCGTGCATGTTCGAGTATCTGGTTGAGCCTTTCCCTGTCGATCAGTTGCGTGCAGGACTGTTCCGAATCTTCCGCAACAGGCTTCAGATGTTCGAAGAGCTCGACATCTTGTCCCATCTCTTGGTCTTGCTTGATGAAGCGCTCCATGATTTCCGTGAGCGATTCCTCGTGTTGCTCCTCGGCCGTAGCAGGATATTCTACTGAGGAAACGCTGCGGCTTTCGGGAATGTCCCTCGAAGGGGCCACTGCTTCGGGCTCAGTGTTCTCCGCTATCGGTATACGTGGATCTTCAGGTGCGGGCATTGATTTATCCTTCTTTGGTGTTGTTCGTGTCAGGTCTTTGATCAGAGAGTTTTACTCTCCCGACGCATCGGGAGAGTAGTTTTGATTGAGGGACAGGCAGATCCCCGAAGCCGTGGCTGAAATGACGCTTACCGACAAACCTGAGACAACGCCTTTTGCGATATTCCCAGCGGTGCAGCACCGGCGGTCCTGTTGAAAGATGAAGCTCATCTTGACAGAGCCACTATGTCCGATGCTGCATAACGCTCCAAATTGCCGGGGCCAGTTCCAGAAATTGCGCCAATTCAGGCTTGGGAACAGTTGTCGGCGATCCATGAAGCCAGAGCCTGCCCTACCTTATTCGGATCATCAACATCAGGCGCCAACTTGAAATCGCAGTCCAGACATTGAAAAGAGTGTTCTCCCCCGAAATACAACATTGTGCCAAAGCTCAGTTCACCTTCGGCCGTAGCGCCCTCCACTGGAGTAACCTCACATGTATGCAATCGGATGACCTGGAGTCTGTGTCCCCCGCATTGAGGGCAAGTGAACTTGAGAGTGGTCCCTGCATGGTCATCTTCAGAGCCCCCCTTCAGACCTTCACGGACGCACTCGTCACAATTCTGGAATATCCACTTCGCAACAAAATAATCCTCATCTCCGTCTTCGTACTCCTCATCTTCATCGTATGGAATATCGAAATCGCATTCTCTGCAACTGTAACGGATTTCTCCGTTACCGTCAGCTTCTTCAGTGGAGCAGTCATACAACAGGTGTCCTTCCGGCGTGACCCCCACGACTTCGCAAGATACCCGAAGTCCGATGATCCATTGATCTAAGTAGCGGCCTCCGCATTGAGGGCAGATGAAACGGGCCACAAGTTCACGGGACTCAGGGCCTGTCGCAGCCTCTGTGGCAGGAGACGAAGGGTTGGTCAGCTCCAGCTCCTCTCCCGGTGGAGCTGGGAGGGCGTCGTAAGACTGATTCTCGGACATGCTTCTTTCCTTTCAAGATTGCTTTGGTTTGAAGTCTGTTATGGTTAGCGATTACTCTCCCGACGCATCGGGAGAGTAAGTATTGATAGGGTTCACGGGAATAAGGTCTACAGGCCCGAAGAGATGACTCACAATCCCGCGGACCTTCGTTGAAATAGATCAGGGGGCTCCTCTTTGGTCTTCCGGTAGCCTCAATTTGACCCCTCTGCCTTCGCTTTCCAACTCCCGCTTGGCCTCTTGTAAGGCATCCCAAAACAGTTTTGCCGCTCTTTCGAGATTCATCCTTGATTTGGGACCCCACGTTTGACTGTGCTTCCACTCTTCTGCGACCACTTCCCCCCTTGCGAAAACATAAGAGTCGTGCAAACTCTTGGTCCGGTCGGAATACCAATAACTGAAAGTGCGCTTCAGACAGTCTTCGGTACGGGTGTCAATCACAACTGAGAAATCCTTGAATTGAGTCTCCGGCAATATGACTATGTCGAAGCCCTTACCTGCGTCTTCCCGAAGGAGCTTCTTGATCCTTTCTTTCATCTCCTGTCCCATGTCTGACGGCTTCTGACTTGCGCTGCTGCGTTGGCATTCTTCACACCACCGCTGGGCTGCTTCTTCCGGGGTGGGCTCCTGAACATCCCGGATAACAAAGCGATTCACGAAATTGACCAGCGGTTGTTCTAGAAAATCGCCATCAGGCAGCAGATCCACCCTGAATGGGGGCATGCCGAGGACTGCCCCACTTGTTGCTGAAGAGACGCTGATAGTCCCTTCCTCCACCCGTACGAGGTACCCGACGAGATCTTCCACTGTGAAAGGGATACTATCGGCCTCGTCATCTTCCTCTTGAGCAGGGTCGCAATACCCGGTGTTTTTCCACGGGCATTGGTAAGAGTTGCCGTCAGCACAATCAACAATCTTGTCATCGGAGAAGAAGGCGAAGGTGAAAAAAAGGTGCACCGGCTCGTTCATCAACTTCGCTCGGAAGTCCCAGCCTTGTTGATCCCCGTCGTGAGGGTAACCGCCAGGTGCTTCGACCCAGGTGATGCCATAGCTCGGGTCACATTCCTCGGAAACGACAGTTTCCAGGAAGTGCAGCGTGTCGTTGATGAATCCATCAAGATCGAACGTTTCTAAGGGGATACGGATTTCCTTCATCATATACTCCTATCCAATATGGAGATCCGAACAGGTCTCCAGTGTTGCGGTCACGCTCTGCAACGTGACCACGGTTCAATGATTTGTTTGGAAAAAATCAGGCTTACTTGAAGCGGAAGTTACTCTCCCGACGCATCGGGAGAGTAGTTTTGGACTGTTGAGTTGGAAAACTACCGGTCTCCGCCTGAATGAGGTCTCACTGGCTCATCTATGGCTGCACGTGCGCTTTGAGCCATCTTGCCATGTCCTCGGCACGTCTGATCGGCTTATCGTCAACACAGATGACATGACCGCAATTCCAGCATGCGAAATCCACGTCCTTTTCGCCGAAGGAGTCACCGCCACAGAAATCCATCTTTCCATCTTCGTTAATGATGGCTTTCTGGTAACTCTTGACACCGTAGCTCAGTTGGTCTCCGCCGCATTCAGGGCAGCGGAATTGGAGTTCTGTCGATTGGGCTTCTACAGGCTCGGAAATGTCATTGCGCTCATTCATGTTGGCCGACAACGATCCCTTTTCTTCTGACATCTGCTTTCTCCTTTGAATGTGTTGTATGAGGAACCCCGTAGCCGGAGTTCCTTCGTTGTGCTAAAGTCCGTTTCTCGATCCCGCTTCTTGCTTAGTGATTCGGAAACGTTCCAGATTGAAAGGACTTTGGCTTGATTCTCCCCGGATCTCGGTATCCGCGCTGACAAAGCCAGAAATGAAATCGATCAGTTTCTTCTCCAAGAAATGCTTCTCGTCGAGTAGATCCACCGTGGGCGGAGGGAAGCCGCCGCTGAGCGGGCAGATCGCCAGGTTTATGTCGAACACTCCGTCGATGAAGCGAATGAGATAGCCAATGATGTCCTCTATGCTGAACTCCTCATCGTCGTCATCGTAACCCTCTTCATCGTCCCATTCCTCGTCTTCACCATAATAATCCTTGGCCGTTACTCGGTAAGACTGGCCGTCGGCGCAATCAAATGAACCTTCCATGTCCGGTAGCGCAAAGGGGAAGAAGAGATACACAGGCTCACAGAGAAGCTTTGACCTGAAATCCCAATTCTCGTCGGTCTCATCATTGGGATAGCGGCCGGGAGCTTCCACCCACGTAATGGCTAGGGTGGGATAGTCTGCTTTGTAGTCCAGGAATTTCAGCGTCTTGTTGATAAATCCATCAAGATCGAACTTTTCCAGGGGGACACGAATAGCGTTCATTTTACGCTCCTGTATTGTCGGGGGATCCGCATAGATCTCCCGTGTTGCGGTCACGCTCTCTCAAGCGACCGGGGTTCAATGGTTTGTTCTGGAAAAACTAGGTCTAATTGGGGCTGAAGTTACTCTCCCGACGCATCGGGAGAGTAGATTGGTTGGCGGTCAGGCAGATCCCGAATGGCACGCTACCTGTCACTGAGGACCTGCCTGACCCGTGGATTCACTCAGTATCGCCGCTGGCCGGTTGGTCCCAGGTGTCGGCACTTTGGTCGCAATTCTCCAAGAGCCACTCAACTAGTGCTTCCTCACTGCCAGCTACGACACGATGCTTGCAGGCCGCACAAACGTATTGATACTCCCTGAATTTGGTGTCGCACCATTCCTCATCGTAATCGTAGTCCGGTTTCACGTTGCCGGACTCAGGATCGTAGGTGACCTGCGTGATAGGCGTTTGGACTTCTTCGCCTTTTTTCACGATTTCCATCAGGTCATGCCCGCCACAATCGGGGCAGGTAAACAAGAGAGACTGATCCCGGTCATTCAACTCCTGGTGCGCTTTTGTCCTGTGTTCGATCTCTGCGTTGTCCATCTCAGGCAAACGCTTCAACCATCTGTACAGGCGCTCTGCTTCCCAGAACTCGTGGCCGTCCTCATCGGTCAGCGATGCCTCACAATCGTAGCAACGGTAGAAGTTGGACTCTGATGGCGCCACATACACGGTACGGGTGATGACCACCATCCCGTCGGGGTCGTAATACCAGTCGTATTTCGGGTCTTCAGGATCATAGACGCCTTCGATATCCTGCCTCATGAGAACGACTTCTTCGAGCCGGTGACTGCCGCAGTTCCGGCAGGTAAATTTCAGCATCTTCTTGGAGGTGTTATTCTCCATGACTGTGGTATTCTCGGTATTCATGTTGAACCTCCTATTGATTCTTGTCGCTGTGGGGCTGACTTGCGCTGAATCAGCCCCTGGTGTTGCGTTTAAGTGGTAACCGGTTCCCGGATGAATGACTGGTTGATTTGAAATCTACTCTCCCGACGTCGGGAGAGTAGCTTCGGACGGGTCAGTCGGACAGGGGCTCCATGGCCTCTTCTACGATGCTTCTGAGGCTGCCGTGGAACTCCTTGAGCAGCTGTTCCGAGGCTCTCACGTTGGCGAGGCACTTCTTCACGCCGGGAAGCAGCTTCATGGCCTTTTCAGGCGGGTAGGCGTCTTTTACGGACGCCACGTCAGAAGCGAAATCAGCGAGGTCCTGTTCCGCAGTCAGTTCAGTGAATTGACGGAGACTCTTGTCCATGTCGTCCTTGAGTTTATCCGCGTCGCTTTTGTCTTTACCTTTTGCCTTCCTGATCTCCTCACGCAGGGCCTTCACCGACCAGCCGTTAAGTTCCGCATCTTTTGCGAACTGGGTCCGCTGCTTTTTGTCCTTCACCGTAGCCAGCTCCACATAGTGGTAAGTGGTGAGGCTAGGCAGGTTGCTCACACGTTTCTTGAGATCTCTCATGACGGCGGCGGCACGTACCCAGGAGCCGAGGGTTTTTGGCTCCACAAGGAGATCTTCTCTTTCCGCAATCTTGGCGAACGTCGTATGCTTGCTTGGGTTCGTGGACATGGCCTTCTCGACGTCTCCCTTGAATACTTCGTCGAGCAGATACGTTCCGATCTCGATCTTGCCGTTGTCCACGTTTTTGCGATACAGGGAGTTGATTCTCTTGACCGTCTCTTCGATGAAGTCCTGCTCACCCTGCTCCCGGAAGGCGTCCGCTATCGAGCCTGAATCGGCTTCTTCCTCGGAGTTATCCTCTTCCTGCTCTTCCTCATTGGCGTCGAATAGGTCCTCAACGTCTTCCCCGTGGACTTCCTCGTGGTAAGAGTCCTCTTCCTGGGGAACAGCGAAGGCCGTGGCCGCACCGGCAGGAACATAAGCTCTCAGATCTTCAGTCTGTGCTGTCTCTGCATCGCTATTCACGGTGTTGCTGGCTACCGTTTCAGCCGACTCCTGGGCTACCTGACCTTCGTTCATTTCCTGGACCTTGTCCTTTTTCATCTTTCTTTCCTTTCCATTTTTCTGCCCCTGACCACAGCCGGGGCTTTGTTGTGGGTCACAATTGGACCCGTTTTCCGATTTTCGACCTTTAGGCATAGGTGTAGATCTGAAGTTTTGACGCTTCTTTTCCACCACCCCTTTCATTGAAGAAATGGTTGTGAGTGACTTGATTCTTCTGCGGCTAGTTGCGTACGGTCTCTGTCCAGGACCGCTTGATCTTCTTTCCGCCTCTACTAACCCATAGGGTACAATTGCAGGCGAAAGTGCAAAGAGAAAAAAATAAATATTTCTTGGGGTTGACGTTGCGTTCTCGCCTTGAATTGTACCCTATATAAGGAGGCCGTACACGACTCCACGGATGGCCCTAAAATCGAATATCTGACTTGTCCACAGAATTCCGTTGTATTATCAATATGCTTCAAGTGGCCGTACGTACGGCCAGTACGTGATTTCGTACCGAATCACCGCCTCTGCGCCATATATCGACGCGCCGACAACGAACCAATTCCGCAAAGGATTGAGAGTCCGGGTACGCACACGGTCTTCCATCTTGCCGAGGAGCATCCCGAACATGCGCGTTTGGCCCGGAGAGTCTTAGTTTGAAGTTGTGTCCCGAGGCCATCGGGGGTATCCTTTACGCCGCGTTGCGCGCAGGATCTTGTTGCGATTAGGGGAGCCATTGTCCTCCGTCAACTATTACAACCTCCTTGATCAAGGCCCTTTGGACATCTCCGACTCCGATTGGAGGGAGGTCCTGAAGGCGGTTGCCCACTATGGTGAAGCAGAGAAGGAACCAGATGCAGCTCTGGATGCTCTTCAGTGTATCCTTTTCGAGCAATCCGAAGAGTGGATCGACAGGCGACGGCGGATACTCCAAGGTGCCGCAAGCGCGTCTTCCAACCCATCCCGGCAGAGCGAGTACTGTCTGACATCCCTGAGAAACATTGCCGTAGAGTCTTCACGTGAGGCCGTCAGCGAACTGGAGTCTCCAGAGCTTTCCGTGGTTCGCCGCCAAGTTGCCGATCACCTTCGCAAGCTCCATGCGCAGAAGACCCTCTTTTCAATAAGAATGCGTACCCAAAAAGGGAACGACATCTGCAGCCGGTGGGGCTTGGCTTCATGGGGCGAGAGTTGGAGAGAAAGGACTCCTCTGAAAGACCTGGATCAAGTCAAACGTGATTTGCCCATCATCATGAGGACGTATTCAGGAAAGGGCATCATTGACTACGCGGGGGTGTTGCCCAGTTACATACCCATGATCTTGGAGGCATACGGGGCTCCGCTCTCCACAGACCAGATAACCGCTTTGGTTGTGGGAAGGATTTCCCCACCTCTGTTCAGTAATCCAGGCACCCCGAACCCCGGTGATTACCAGGGTCAAGACGGGATCGAGGGTTTCATGGTGGGTTATACGAGAATGCCGTCACCGGAAGATGTCCTCGTGTCGAAACAATTGCAGCAATCCTTCTTTGGGATTCTCAGTGAACGTGAGCTGCAGGTCTTTCAATTGAAGGAAGAGGGACTGTCCATCGACGAGATAGCGGAACGACTCGGGTGTTCCAAGAGAACAATAAACGGCGATTGGAAGATCGTGTGCGACAAGTGTAGACAGGTATTGGAGCAGGTCTGCTGATGCACCGAGAGAATCGAGCCACGATGGTACAGCACCGTAGGGACTGAACCGATGACCGATGAAAACTCCCACATAAGGGATCTCGATCCCTGTTTTCCCGATCAATACCTGCGCGCATACGCCTTGGGTAAAGTGGAGAAGCAACCACTGAAGGCCATCATGGAGGCGCACGTGGAATTGTGCGCGGAGTGTGCGGCCAAGGTCAGAAGTTTTCAACGCCCTAAGCTTTCTCCGGACGAACTGCTTGAGAAGCAACTCGCATCCTTTCGAGAGAAGCAGGCAGCTCTCAAAAGGCAGCAATCTCAAGGACCACGCCCTGGAACCATTTGGAGCACCTTGCCGGAAAGTGAGAAAGACCTATTAGGCCCTTTGGTCTTCGTTCTCTCGCCCACTGGGAGTCCAGAGAAGAAATCGCTCACTGTGGCAGAGGTTTCCGAGGATATTGCCCAAGCCATCGAGACCGACATGATTCTCGACCCGCCGGAATCAGGCCTGAGATTCCGCTGCATGGTGCGGGCCGGGAACATCTTTTCGACTGATCCCAAAAATTTGAAGGCATTCGCCGCTGAACTGCCTCCCACATTGACCGAAAAGGTGGTTGAATTCTGCCGCTTGGGTGAGGGCTTCGATGAGAAGATCCCCCTTTCGCAAATCGCCTTTCTGAGAGACGCCCAGGGTAATGAATTTATGCGACGAAAAGGGGTCACTTCGGGAATGGTAGTGACCCGAGATGCTGATCCAAGACTCATCTCTGCGGCTCGATCAATGAACCAGTGCTGGTACCTGCATGTTGCTCAACCTGAGACCGAGAAATCCCAATCGAGGCGAATGGACAATCACTACCTCACTAGCCTACTGAAAGGGTTGGAAACGGAATTGTCCATGTGGGGTACTCTGGTTCGTCATGTTTCGCAGCCTGATTACTCTCGTCAAAAATCTGGTACTGCTGCTTCAGTCAGTGTACCCCCCACACCTTCTCCTTCAGTCGAAGTCAAACTTGGCCCCACCCGAGAAGAAGTCCGCAAGAAAGAACCCTGGAAGAGGCAATTTCGTTATGGCGACACGATCAGTCTCTCGGTAGACGTTCCGGAAGACGGACATCTGGTTATCGTGCACTATGGGGAACAGTACGGGATACGGGAGATCATCCTCGCGAAGCCTTATGCAAAAACTACGAGAGTCACTCGCGCCTTGCCTATTCTCGTCACACGGAAACTCATGGGAGTTCCTGGAAAGTACGGCTTCAAGGTCATTTTCACCCGAAAGGAAGTTCTTCCACTAGAAGACCTTCTCAGTGAAGCCCCTCGAATGCAAGAATGCCTGCTCACCTTAATCAACAAGGTCAGAGCTTTGGAAGAAGAGGAATGGCGGGAAGTGGTCTATGAGTACGAAAGAGTCCCCACCCTGGAAGAAATCCTCCGCTCTCGGATAAGAAGCGGAATGCAGAAATGGTTCCCATATGTTTTCCCGGCAATGGGTGTTGCTCTAGCCTTATACCTGCTATGGAGCCTCTTCTCCCGCTAGTGTACGATAGCTCGATCTGAGTAGTGGTCTCTCTGAAGATGACTAGTGGAGAAACAGAAGGACAACATACCATTGTATGAGGAGTGTAACCGACAAAGATTGATGCTGAAAACCTGATCAAGCTACATCTTCCAACACTTAGGAGTCCCAGGGAAGAGAGCATGTTTGTCCGATTCACGCTGAACCAGTACAGAAGAAGCAATTCCTGCTCAATTCCGGCTGGACTAGCAAGGTATTCACGGCGTTGCTCATTTTCGTCGGATTCGTGCCATTGGCCTGACGTTGGCAAAGAGCACAGGTTGCTCCTTAGCATTTCTGCATGTTTCACAGCGAGGGAATGTCGGTATCGAGCCGGAACACGGCAAGAGAGTGGCGAAATACCTGGAATCTTTAGCTGGAAATATCTTCGAGTTAGGCCATAACGATTTCGACCTTTTGTACGTAGCGTCCAAACATCATACAGAGACCACCGCTTTTCCAGGGGATGACATCACGATCCATACCTGTTGGGATGCCGACCGGCTGGACACAGGCAGAACGGGTCCATACTGGATGCCAGGAAACCCTTTACCGCGAAGACGGCGAAGGATCCCAAAATAATAGAGAGGGCTTTCCGAAGAAGTCGCCACAGATGAGATTCAACGAGAACGCACATCGACTCACCGACATCCCAGCCCACAAAAGTGTTCTGTAAAATGACCTTATCTGCCACATTTGTGAGCTACACTGGGGGGATCGGCCCCTGCGACGGTGACCGGCGGGAGAAGCGGAACGTAAACGTCATGTGATTACAACTCATTAAGCAATCTCCCTATGGGAACAGGCCAACTGGGGACCGTCCGAACACCCCGTCCGATTTACTCTCCCGACGCGTCGGGAGAGTAGAATTCGAGTTGTGAGGTCCGTGAAGCGGGCCGGTAAAGAGGTGCCGCAAGGGAGAAAATGGTTCCCCAGGGAGAGGGAACGGCAAGAAAGACTTGCAACCGTTGCAACTCTGCCCTTTCCTCTACGATAACGCCGCCTTGATGGCCTCAAATAACTCCTCCTGCCTCTCTTTGGACAGTCCCTCCACGGTGATACGTGTCCCGTCCTCAGACAACCGCACCTTGCAACCGCCTACTTCAGTGTATTGGGGTTTGCGTCCTCGGCCTTCCTTTTTCTTCTTCTTGGTAGCCCGAAGCTTGCGGACTTTTTTCTCAAACTCCGCGGCGGGCTCCTTGGCTATGTCTTCCTCGTGTTTTTCAACGTACTCGACGCAATCCTCCAGATGAGACGCGGCCAACAATTTCCTGATACCGAGGTGCGAGAATTGGGGCAGTTTTTCACCGAACCTTTCATGCACGAGGAGGTAATTGTAGGACGTCCTTCTTGGAAAACCCGTGTACGCCATCCAGGTCAGGAAGAGCCTCTTGGGTTTGAGGATGCGGCGGACTTCGGACAAGAACTGCCCCGTCTCACTCATGGTCTCGACCATCCTCTGAGCCACGGGATAACCTTCCTCGACCAATCGGATGAACTCCTCCTTGGTCTCACCCTCGAAAGCGACTTCGTTACCTACGTCATCTCCTATGGTGGGGGACTGACGCAGGGCCTCGATCTGTTGGGCGAGCTGGTGAGGGGTGATAACAGTGACGGTCGCCTGCCCCTGGTCAGACTCGGGTTCCTGGACGGCAGACGCTGCTACAGGAGCCACCTCTTGAGTAGCCTCGGACTTCTTCTTCCTTGCCATCGCACGCACCTCATGTCAGTCGTCGGAGAAAATTGACAATATCAAATCGGATGTAATCTGCAAAGAAGAAACTGGGAATCACCTCGGGAGATAGCCCCGACGAAGAAAACGCTTGTCATCTCTACCCCGTGGCCGTATTCTCTCCTCTTGAAAAGCAGATTCCGCGAACCTCGACCATGGGGAGTGACTGTCCATGCCGACTGTCGACTGACGCTCAAGCGGGGTCTTTCAATGCCGTAATATTGCGGCATCGGATTGCTGAGACAAGTGCCTCTTGAAAAAATCTCCTTCAAAATGACCGCATATGTCACACGTCGGCGCGATGATAAGAGGGACTGGTCCCCCGAGTACCGGAAGCGGGCCGGGAGCCTGAAAATCCTTGCTTTGCAGAGCGAAGAGTGCGAGATTGTTGGCCTACTGAAGAGGTGTTTGATGGAGCTTCGATCTTGAGCCAAGAAGTGTCTTTCTAGATTGGGTCCTGAATCTCAAGCTCTTGGGAGGTGAACGAATGGAAAAGAAAAAGCACCCTATGGCCGATTTACCAGAAGATAAGCGGGTTGACTATCTCCAGGCCGTGGCAACCGTTGCGGCTTGCGATGGTTCCGTTAAAGATGCCGAGGTCGATCTGATTAGGTCCCTCTGTAAGATACTGGAGCTGAGCGACAAGGCCACGGGTCGAGTCGTTAGCGCCTTATACGACCCCGATTCCGTTCCTCTCAAGCAAATTCTCTCAAATTATTCGCACGACGAGGCTCGTTTCACCCTCCTTACGGATGCCCTTTTTCTTGTTTACTCCGATGGCCCGATGGTGTCGAAAGAAGACACGGCAATCAAGAATATGGCTCGCGATCTGAGGATTGACGAAAACCAAATAGCAGCCATGCGCCAGTACGTTGAGGCTGCCCGCCGAGCCAGCGAGGGAGGTAACACCGAAACCGATTTGAAAAAGCTCGGCTCGGATGTTGCGGCAGGTCTAGCGTCAGTCGGAGTTCCTGTTACTGCTGTAGCGGTTTCAGGAAGTGTTTTCGGTCTCAGCGCCGCAGGAGTCACCAGTGGTCTGGCAGCTTTGGGACTGGGATTGGGAATGGTCCCAGGACTGGGAGTGGCTATCGGCATTGGGGTCGCTTCATACTTAGGAGTCAAATGGCTGTACAAAACATTTTTCGGAGATGAGGAGTAGATATGGGCCAGCTTCCTGCCAATAGAGGTGCTACTTCACTAACGGTTACCCAGAAAGGGCGAGCGGTCACTGCCGCTTTGGAAAAGATTCCCGTCGAGGCGGTAGTGAAAGTCATCGACCTGATTGCCGACGTGGTGAGGGCCGACAAGACCATGCAAGGGAGGAGCCAAGAGTTCGACCACAAACTCACCTTGCTCAGAGAAGGTAATATGGATCGTAAAGAACGGATGAGCATGCTGTCAAACCTGCTCTTGCAGATTGATCTCACTGAAGAAGCCCAGATGAGGCTTATCGACAGCATCTGCAGGATAGCCGAAGGGAGATAATCCGTGAGCCGTCGGTTCATAATTCTGGAAGCTATCGATGCCATTGCCGAAGTCATTCGTGCAAAGAAGGAATGCGAGATCGTGCATCAAGACTTTGATCATGCACGAATTCTGCTCTCGGAAGCCATTCAAAGCAAGAATGAGATGATCGAGTTTCTCATGGAACTGAGGAATCTGAGAGGTACCAAGAACCTGTCTGAGGAGGCGGAATCGCGAATCCTGAAGCAGGTAGCCATCCTACTGAGGGACCAGCTGCAGTTCAGCAAAGGGTGCGAGTCCATCCTGGATCGGATTGACATTTGAACCGTGGAGCATTGAATGCCTTTCTTGGGGTTAGGGCCAACGGCATGGGCTACCGTGGCAAGAGCTATCGGCGTGGCTGTCGTCGGCGGACTTTTCGGCGGCAAGAACAGTGTCGTTGCTGTTGTGGCTCGGGAGATTCAGCGGGCCATTATCCGCAACGACATCGAGATGGCGCGTAGCCTCCTCCGTGATATGCAGTGGCGTCATGCTGAGAGCCTCAGGGAGTTCCTGAGGAAATACGGCGACAATCTGCCCCCTGAGTTCGTGGAAGAGTTCAGGGATTTCATGAAATGAC
This sequence comes from Pseudomonadota bacterium, assembly GCA_043806215.1. Taxonomy (GTDB): domain Bacteria; phylum Desulfobacterota; class Desulfomonilia; order Desulfomonilales; family Desulfomonilaceae; genus JAVHLK01. The sequence continues at coordinate 20,225 of JAZDHD010000157.1, forward strand.
TTGGTGTTTGCTTGTAAACGGCTCAGATTCCAAGTTGAAACGCCTTGTGGAGGATCCTTTTTGAACAATTTCGGTGAGAAAGTCTCTTTTCTGTGGAGTGTCGCTGATCTGATTCGGGATACCTTCAAGCGGAGCAAGTACCAGGACGTGATCCTTCCCTTGACCGTGCTGCGAAGAATCGATTGTGTCCTTGCGCCGACAAAGGACGACGTTCTGGCCACGTACCACAAGTACAAAGATAAACTCGACAATCTCGATCCTTTGCTCCGCAAGGCCTCTGGATTCGCCCTCTACAACACCTCCCCGTTTGACTTTGAGCGCTTGGTCGCAGACTCCCCTAATATCGGAGACAATCTGCGGGCCTACCTCAATGGCTTCTCCGCAAACATGCGGGAGGTGCTCGAAAAGTTCGATTTTTTCAACACCATTGCCAAACTGGAAGAATCGGGCCTTCTGTTCCTCGTCATGGACAAGTTCAAAACGATAGATCTTCACCCTGACAAGGTCTCCAACCTGGAAATGGGTTACATCTTTGAGGAACTCATCAGGAAATTCAACGAGGCATTGAATGAGAATCCTGGTGAGCACTTCACCCCTCGTGAGGTGATCCGTCTCATGGTCAACCTCCTGCTCGCCCACGACAAGGACATACTCAGCAAGAATCACATTATCCGAACCGTGTACGATCCATGCTGCGGGTCTGGCGGCATGCTCACCATCGCAAGGGAGCGGATAACCGAAATCAATCCCAATGCGTCCATTTACCTGTACGGGCAGGAGGTGAATCCCGAGACGTTCGCTGTGTGCAAGTCGGACTTTTACCTCAAGAGCCTCGATGGTCAAGATGCCGAGAATATCCAGTTCGGGAGTACCCTTTCCAATGACCGTCACTCGCAAATAAGGTTCGATTACCTGCTGACAAATCCCCCTTACGGCAAGGACTGGAAGCGGGACAAGGACGCAGTGGACAAAGAGGCGGACCTCGGCTTTGCAGGGAGGTTCGGTGCAGGCATCCCTCGCATCAGTGACGGACAGATCCTCTTTCTGCAGCACATGCTCGGAAGAATGCAGCCGCCAGACGAAGGAGGAAGCCGCGTGGCCATAGTCATGAATGGCTCGCCGTTGTTCACTGGTGACGCTGGCGGCGGAGAGAGTGAAATCCGCCGTTGGATACTCGAACAGGATTATCTCGAAGCCATTGTGGGTCTTCCTGAGCAGCTCTTTTACAATACGGGCATAGCGACCTACGTGTGGGTTTTGACCAACCGCAAGGAACCCAAATATGCAGGCAAGGTGCAGCTCATCGATGCATCTTCCCTTTGGGTGCAGATGAGAAAGAGCCTCGGAAACAAACGCCGCGAGATCTCTCCGAAGCATATCGACCAGATTACGGAAATCCATCTGGGGTTTGAGGACGGGGAAAACTCGAAGATATTCGACACCACGGATTTCGGGTATCGCAAGGTGAGGGTTGAACGTCCTTTGCGTCTCAATTTCCAGGTAAGCGAGGAACGCATTGCACGACTGAAGGAGAACACGACGTTCCAGAGTCTGGCCGTGAGCAAGAAGAAGAGTCCCGAGGCGAAGGCTGTTGATGAGGCGGAGGGAAGAAAGGTCCAGAATGAGATCCTGGCTATGCTGCTGGGCATGCCCGACACCTTGTTCAAAGATCGACCTTCCTTCGAGAAGGCTCTGAAGAGAGCCATTCGCTCAGCGGGCTTGACCATCGGTGGTCCTATGAAGAAGGCCATCCTCGCTGCCCTGTCCGAGCGAGATGAAACCGCTGATATTTGCCGTGACAAAGACGGAAATCCCGAACCAGACACAGACCTGAGAGACCATGAGCACGTACCGCTAAAGGAAGACATACGCGAATTCTTTGAGAGAGAAGTCCGTCCGCACGTCCCTGATGCGTGGATTGACGAGACCTACCGAGACGACAGGGACGGAAAGACAGGAAAGGTCGGGTACGAGATAAACTTCAACCGCTATTTCTACAAATACCAGCCTCCGAGGCCATTGGAAAAGATCGAGGCCGAAATCACACAGGTAGAGGGCGAAATCCTAGACTTGCTGCGTGAGGTGGCGGGATGAATAACCACAGAGCGGCAAGTTCCTTTTTACTCAGGAATTGGAGTTTTTACGCTTGCACGAAAGAATCGGGCAGACCTTGGCCACGATCAATACCTCAGCACTGGCAAGTAGTGCGTCTGAAAAGAGTTGCTCAGATAAGATATGGACTTGGAGAGCCACCACCCGAACTGAGTGACGGTATCCCGATCATAAGAGCCACGAACGTAGAGCGGGGTCGTATCAATGAAAAGGGAATGATGTTCGTCGACCCGCAACAGGTACCGAGTCAGCGGGATGCCATCTTGCGACAAGACGATATAATTGTGGTGCGTAGCGGAGCCTACACAGGTGATTCCGCCCTTATTCCTCTGGAATACGAAGGGGCAGTGGCCGGGTATGATATGGTAGTCCGAGCGAAGACCTGTAATGCAAGATTCCTTTCCTACACCCTGTTGAGTCTGACGATTTTGCATCATCAAATAGACTTGTGTCGACTGCGAGCTGCCCAGCCGCACTTAAATGCCGAGGAGCTGGGGAACTGTTTGTTGATCTTGCCTACGATAGCGGAGCAGCTATCCATAGTGAAATTTCTGAATTCGGCCACCGCCAAGATCGACGCCCTGATAGCCAAAAAGCAGCGGCTGATAGAACTTCTCAATGAGAAGCGTGCGGCCATCATCAGCCATGCGGTCACAAAGGGCCTTTATCCCAACGTGCCGATGAAGGATTCGGGGATTGAATGGTTGGGGGAGATTCCTGTTCACTGGAAGGCGTGCAGGCTCAAGCACGTTGCCGAGACGGGCCTAAAGAACGGCTTGTTCAAGACAAAGGATCAATTTGGGCGAGGGGTGAAACTCGTTAATGTAGTTGACATGTATCGAGATGATTTTCTAGTGGATCTCGAAAACCTGGAAAGGGTAGAGGCGGGCACCGATGAAATTGACGCGTACAAAGTACGAGATGGTGACATATTCTTCGTGCGTTCGTCACTGAAGATGGAAGGAGTGGGATCGTCCGCTTTAGTGTATGGCGTAGTGGAGAACACTGTTTTTGAGTGCCATCTCGTTAAAGCTAGTCCAGTTGCCAAGCTCGTGCTTCCACTCTATTTAGTGAACTACCTGAATTCTGCTCTTGTTCGTCAAAGGTTGGTAGCCCTCGCCGAGACCACTACGATGACGACAATAGCCCAGCCTAAACTGGCAGCGCTGGAGGTCTTGCTGCCTCCGCTTGAAGAACAAGTCATGCTCGTTGAGTTCCTAAATGAGGTATCGAGGAATACGGCGGCACTGGTGACCAAGGTTAGGAAGAGTATTCAGCAATTAATCGAATACCGCACCGCCCTCATCTCCGCAGCGGTAACAGGCAAGATCGATGTACGGAACCATAACCTCCCCGAAACCGAGATGGAACTCGAACAGATCACGGAAGCTTAGCCTGATGTCCAAGAAATCTCGACCATCCATTCCTCAGAAGATGCTCTCCGTGTACGAAGCAGTTACGGCATGGACGGATTCTTTTTGTCAGGCTAACGTCTCGGATGAATACGCCAGTGTTGCCCGTGACATGACGGCGGCCCTGGCACGCAAGCGACCGTCACCGCTATTGCAGGGACAGTCCAAGAGCTGGGCCTGCGGCATAGTCCTGGCACTGGGAAGAGTGAACTTCCTTTTCGACCCGTCTCAGGAGCCCCATGTTACGGTGGCTGACTTCTGCAAACTATTCGGAGTGAGCCAGAGCACCGCCTTCGCCAAGGCATCGCAGGTCGAAAAGGCCCTGAAGATATGCTCCATGGATACGAGATGGACACTTCCGAGCAAGATGGATGACAACCCGTTGGCGTGGTTGATCGAGGTAAACGGTATCGTGGTGGACGTGCGTATGTTGCCGGGGGATACCCAGGAAATGCTCTTCCGAGCGGGCTTGATACCTCGACTGCCATCCACGGAGGATGAGTGATTCCGAGCGATCTACCCACAGGGAGAAAGGGTCGCAGTTTATGAAGGTATCCGAGAAGAAGTTTGAGGAAGCCATAGAGGCATATGTGGTCAAGTCTAAGTACGTCCAGCGTGACTCGAAAAAGCATTACGACAAGCACCTGTGCCTCGATCCGCAGCTTGTGGTTGATTTCATTGTAGCTACACAGGCTAAAGAATGGAAAAAGCTCCAGAATCTGCACGGTCAAGACACGAAGCGAAAATTCCTGACAAGGGTCTCCGGTGAAATTACCAAGAGGGGCACCCTCGACGTGCTCCGCAATGGTGTGAAGGATTACGGGTGCAAGTTCAAGCTGGCTTATTTCGTCCCGTCAAGCGGCCTGAACGAAGAACTCCAGAAGCTGTATAAGGCGAACATCTTGTCCGTCGTGCGACAGCTTTACTACAGCAAGAATTCAGAAAAGAGCCTAGATCTTGGGCTGTTTCTCAACGGTATACCCATCTTCACTGCGGAGCTGAAGAATCCGCTTAACGGCCAGAATGTGGAGAATGCAGTATGGCAGTACAAGCGAGATCGCAGCCCCAAAGAACCTCTCTTTCACATGGGAAGGTGTCTTGCCCATTTTGCAGTCGATCCCGAACTAGTTTACATGACCACGGACCTTCAGGGCACCAACACTATTTTCCTTCCTTTTAATCGAGGCCGAGACGGCGGGGCTGGTAATCCTCATTCTCTTACGACCTACGCCACAGCATACCTGTGGGAGCAAATCTGGGCCAAAGACAGCATCCTCAATCTCATTCAGCATTTCATATCGCTCATTGAAGAACAGGACGAAAAAGGGCGCAAGACGGGTAAGAAGAAGCTCATATTTCCGAGATACCATCAGCTCGATGCGGTGCGGAGACTGGTGGATCACGCCAAACAGCACGGCCAAGGACATCAATACCTGATCCAGCACAGCGCAGGGAGTGGAAAGAGTAATTCCATAGCATGGCTGGCACATCAGCTCTCCGTGCTCCACGACGCTGACAACAAGAGAGTGTTCGATTCGATCATCGTGATCACGGACAGGCGTATTCTGGACCGACAACTTCAGAGAACCGTGAGGCAGTTTCAGCAGACTCTTGGCGTAGTCGAGAATATCGACAAGACGTCCAAGGACCTGAAGAAAGCGCTGGAACTCGGGAAAACCATCATTGTCACGACGTTGCAGAAGTTCCCCGTCATCGCCGATGAGATTCAGGATCTTCCAGGAAAACGGTTTGCCGTCATCATAGACGAGGCCCACTCCTCGCAGTCGGGAGAAAGTACGAAGAGCCTCAAACAAGTCCTGTCTGTAGACAGCCTCGAAGAAGCGGAAAAAGAAGAAGGCGGCGAGTTCGAAGATCTGGAGGACCGTATCGTAGCCGAGATGAAGAAACGGGGAAGGCAACCGAACGTGAGCACCTTCGCCTTTACGGCAACTCCGAAGACCAAAACCTTGGAACTCTTTGGCACCCCTGAAAAGGATGGCTCCTTCCATCCATTCAGCCTCTATTCCATGCGGCAGGCCATTGAGGAAAACTTCATCCTGGACGTGCTCGAAAACTACACCACGTACAAGGCTTACTGGAAGCTTCTCAAGAAAATAGAAGACGATCCCCAATACGACGAGAAGAAGGCCAAGTACCTACTCAAGGAGTTTGTTGACCTGCACGACCACACAGTGGCCCAGAAGGTTACTATCATGGTCGAGCACTTTGCGGACAAGGTGGCCTCCCAGATCAGTGGGAAAGCCAAGGCCATGATAGTGACCAGGTCCCGCCTCCACGCTGTAAGATACAAGATCCACGTGGACAAGTATTTGAAGGAGAAGGGATACCCGTTCAAGGCACTGGTCGCCTTCTCGGGAGAGGTCAAGGACGGTGGCAAGACCTACTCTGAATCAAACATGAATGGTTTTCCAGAGACCCACACCGCCAATACCTTTGAAGAAGCCGACTATGGTTTCCTCATTGTTGCGGAAAAGTTTCAGACTGGATTTGACCAGCCATTGCTCCACACGATGTACGTGGACAAGAAGCTCAGCGGAGTCCATGCAGTACAAACCCTGTCGAGGCTTAACCGTGTTCATCCTCCCGACAAACAGGGCACCATGGTCTTGGACTTTGCGAACGAAGCGGACGATATTCTGAAAGCTTTTCAGCCGTATTACGACCGCACCACGCTCAAGGAACCCACTGATCCGAACCTGCTCTATGATTTACAGACCAGTTTGGCCGCGTTTGGCGTGTATTCCGAAGATGAGGTCAGACGGTTTGCGGAGTACTATTTCGACAAGAAGGCCAACACTCAGGACAAACTCTACGGCGTGCTCGATCCTGTAGTCGAACGATTCTCCGAGGCTGAGGACGGGGCGCAGGTTGATTTTCGAGGGAAACTGACCGACTACGTGCGGCTGTATGCCTTCCTTTCCCAAATCGTGCCATTTCAAGATCCTGACCTGGAAATGCTCTATGTGTTTGCACGCCTCCTCCGCAGGCGGCTGCCATCTTCACCCGATAGCCTTCCTCGTGAAGTCCAGCAGAACATAGACATGGGCTCTTACCGCATACAGAAGACTAGCGACGGAAAGATACCGCTCGGAGGAGGGGAAACAGAGTTGAAACCAATGGAGGTCATCAAAAGCCATCCTGTCACCGACGCAAGAGAAGCCCTCTCAGCCATAATCCAAGATCTTAATGACCGTTTCGGGACTGATTTCACTGAAGGCGACAAGGTGGTGATCGAGCATCTCGAAGAACAATTGGCCAAAGACGAGGCCATCAATGCGAGCATGAGGGCAAATCCGCCTGAGAAAGTGCGGTTGACCTTCGATCAGAAGGCGAAGGATCTCCTCCAGGATTTCATTGACTCACATTTCCGCTTCTACAAGAAGGTTACGGACGACGAGAGACTCGGCAAGTACTTTCTGGATACTCTGTTCACAAGGTACATTGGTCGATCCGCACGGGTGCCTCTGAGATGAGGGGGACCAGGACATGGAAGGAGTGGAGACGAAAGCAAGGCTGCGCTTGGAGACCGAATTCTCCGCAAGTACGGGTATCCGCCCGATAAGCAGGAAACTGCCACCCAAACGGTGTTGAGGCGGGCGGAAGTGGTGGGGTTCACGATGGCTGCGAGCGATACGGGAAATGATCTGCTGGTGAGATGATACCAATAAGCCTCGTTCCATTACACTGGACCTGACAGGCATTGGAGGATTAAGTCGTGGCTAAAATGGGACGAAACAGCCCCTGCTTTGGCGGGTCAGGAAAGAAGTACAAGCACTGTCATCTCAACACTTTTCTTTTGACAGAAAAACTCGGAGCATTGTGATGTATGCCCCTGGAGAGTACGCCCGCGTTAAACCAATCCTCAACAAGATACGTAGATACCCGTGTATGCAAATCCTAGAGGGCTGCATGGAGGCTGTTCGCCGTATTGAGAGGGATCAGCATCGACCTTTTGGGCCTTACCTGCCTTGGCATCTGCTCCTGCTTGTCAAGTGGACACTCTTATATGGGGAACCTAACGGGGGGACTTATCCTCCGATATCCTTTGGCAGAGCGGAGTTGGAGGACATCCTGGGGGCTATCGACAACTTGGAAAGAAGAATTGAGGATCCGATAGCCAATACTCGTGGGGAAAGAGAGTGGTTTCTGTACTTCAGAAAACTCGCCTTTAAGCAGTTTCCTTTTCAACAGTCGATTCACAGATCTTCTCTAGGTCGTCAGAGCCTACTGTTTGGACACTTGGACCGCGACGACACGATTAGCAGAATGTTCCGTGATACTACGGGAATTGACCTGACCGACTTTGTAGAACTGGAGGTAGCGCTCTTAGTCCGTTTCTACTGGCAGAAGGAGAGGTATATTGAGGCGTCTTGGTTTGGCAACCTTGCAAAAGGTTATGCTCCCGATGCGGTGCGGCGGTTCTTGGAGGAGCTTGCAAAAGATTTCCAATCGGCACGTCTATATTTGACAGAACTTCGCAAACTGCATCTACCAGAAATCAGGTACGAATTGGCAGAAATGTCGCCGTTGAAAAGATTTCCCCTTCTTCGGTCACACGGTAAGTACTACTGTTACTCGGTTCACGTTCTCTATCAATTCCTTGAGCATGGCATTTACGAGATATTGAAATCTGCTTACGGACAAGCATTTGGAAACGATTTCGGCAAACGTCTCTTTGAGAAATACGTAGGACGAGCGGTCAATCATTTAGGTCTTCAAGTGCTTACTGAAGACGATTTGCTTCGTGCGAGATTCCCGAAGACTAAGGTGGTGGATTTCCTTGTCGTAGACGGCGACACTCAAATCTACATTGACGCCAAAGCTGTGGAGATGACGTACATAGGAGAGGTCTCGGAGGACATCAATCTCATTCTTCAACGAATCGGATCATCAGTGCTCAAGGGAATTCATCAGGCGTATTCATTGGCTGAAGCACTCCATGAGGTTGAAAACATTGGCAAGGTCCACGTGAGCAAATCCGCTACCAAATTTCTGTTGATAATCGCCTATAAGGAATTGTACCTGGGAGGAGGCAGAGACTTCTATGAGTGCATCGGCAGAGAGGCTGTCGATGACTTGGTAAGGGACAAGCATGGAGGGAATCAGACCATCCCGTTCGATCATATGTATTTCATTTCTGTGGAGGATTTTGAGTTACTGGCCGAGGCAGTTCATCAACAGAGAATCGGCTTGGCTGAATGCCTGAAAAAGGCAGTATTGGCTGACAGCACTCCTTGGTTTGATGGGCGGAAACTGGTATTCAGGATGCACCTCCGCGAAATGTTAGGCAATTTGGGAATGCCCAAATACGTTGACGATGAATTTGACGCCGTGGCGCATCGAGTCGGAGGGAAATTCCCGCGAAAGTAGTCAGGATCAGTTTACAAAGCATCTACCACATGATATAGTGGTTCCATAGCCGTGTGGCACTACACATTGTAGACCAAGGTACCAACTTGGATGGAGAGCAGAGACTACTCGCAAAACTCAGTAACATGCGACCGGGGAAGACAACGAGGGAGACAGGTAATGAGAGAGGGTTAACGGCGGAAATCCTTTGGAGCTTTCTCGGGATTTTGTCCGACATATGTGAACTTCGTGAGGTAACAGAATGACTATCAAGGAAATCGCCATGGAGACCATTCGGCAACTTCCCGAGGACGCTACCTGGGAGGATATCCAGGAACGTATCAATTTCGTCGCAGGCGTGCGGAAAGGTATTCGTGAACTTGACGAGGGAAAGGGAATTGCGCATAGCGACGTGAAAGAGGAATTCGCCGAATGGCTTACAAGCTGATCTGGTCAATCGTGGACCCATCGCAGTGTTCTTCGCCACAAGACGACAGGTGAGACTGAATACAGAAGCATCTTCAGGGGCGATGAGGATCGAGACGAACGATTGAAGTCACGAGAAATCTGGTGTCCATTTGGTGTCCATCGGAAGCGTCAGTCGGTCAAATTTGGGGAAAGTCAGTCACACTTGGTAACAATGCCTTTCCCTATGATGTTAAGGCCATAAGCCTCTTTTCCTAGTAATCCCAAGTAGTTCAAAAATACCCTATATGGCTCTCTCACGGCGGAGACAGGGGTTCGAAACCCCTTGGGACTGCCAGCGTAACCAAGCGATATCACACGCAACAGTAAACAACCAAACCGTAAACCAGTTTATAAAGTCGGCGTTTCAGGGCCCCTAAGGGCCCCTTCGGAAAAGATCCTGATCATAGGGGAGTACTGAACGGGCCCGAATGCATCGCTCCCCCCTTGTTCTCGCTCTCATACGGTCCAGTGCGTCGCGGAGGCCCCCATTTCCCATCAGTGCCCTGGAGAAGATGCCCGAAGCCGACGTAGGCTTGCACCTCTTCCATCTTATTGAGCGCAGGAGAGGAAACGCGGCGCGTTGCGAATAAGTAACCAATTCTCATAGAATCAGGGTTGAAAGAAGCGTCCATTAACGCCGCAGAAAAGGCGCAGCGATTCGACAAGCTCCACCAATAGTGATCGGGTTCCGAGAGGAAACACTTGTTGATAAGAGCGCTCAAACTGCTGGCTGCGAAATGCCGTGAATGTGTGCTCAAACAGAAGCCTCCACCCATCGACGCTCCGCCCACCGCATTACGGTAGAATGCACCCATGACCGCTGCACATCCTACAGTATCCACTCAAAGCTTGCGAGACCACGTCCTCAGCAACATAGAAGGGGTCCTCTGGCGCGAGAGCTTCCCGAAATGTGACAATGCACCCATCGGAATTCTCACGATTGTGGACGCCGTTGCCGCATATCATGAAGAGGGGAAAGAACTGTACCCTCGAGTGCTGATAACTACTGATCTCGACGGGCTGCTGAAATCGGTGCCATTTGCTCACAAGATCGAGATTCGGCGAGCGAATATAACTTCGAGGGAGTTCCCAGACGCTCTGAAGCTCTGTGCACCTTTGGCCACTGATGGATGGGTTATATTTATGGAAATAGACACTCACACCGACCAGATTAGATCGGGTCTTGTATCTCTAGAATTGTCGGAAACTAGTCCGACTTTTTACCGCCAGGTATTCGGCGACTTATCATACGACACGGGAATTCCGACCATCTATATAGCAAATATCGGGAAAAGGGTAGTGGCCATAGATGGCAGGAGTGGAGGTCGCCTTGTTGTATCGTTAACTCTCAGGGATCATGCGACCCAGGCTGTTAATCACGTACAAGAGCTTGCGAGGGTGATTTCGTTTAGTTGCGAAGATGACCATCGAGATACAGTTGAAAATTTTGTCACGAAGTTACTGGAGACGGGGCTTCGTGATTGTCATGGTGCGCTGATTGCCGTCGTAAAGGACGACATTACGGCTATTGAAATCCTTAAGAATTCTCTCACGGACGGCACTTATTTGGAGGATCCCATTGACACGCCTGGACACCTCAAGAATTGCGAAGCGGAGCGGACACCGGAAGCCTTTACACGTGCACGTCTCTTCGCTGACATTGTTAAGAATATGTTAAGTTTCGACGGTATCACGGTATTCACCAATACAGCCCGAGTGCTGGCCTATCATTGCTTCGTAAAGGATTCTGGTCCAGGGTCAGGCTCTACCGGTGCTCGCTCGCGGGCCTACGAAGCGATGATTGGATCTAATATTTTTACTTGTTGCTTCTGCAGATCGCAAGACGGTGACGAACGGATCTGGGAGTCAAAATGACTACTACTGATCTCATTTGGAGAGGGCCCTCAGGCGTCCAACTTCCTGGTGATGCGTCCACAGCAGGAGCCATTGTCCCATACGCACAAGCTCTCACAGTGAAACAGCAGGCCAGTGTTGTGCAAGCCTTTGAAAGGGGTGCCTTTGACATGGGGGCCGAGTACGTGTGGCGTAGAGCCATGATTCGGCTCCGGAGTTCCCTGGAGAGCTTAGGTACGAAATTCATAGGGGAGATGTTGGGGAATCCTGACATCGATGAATTTACCAACATTGAGGCCGTTCTCACAGATTACCAAACCATAACGTTATCAGGACAGCTGGGAGTTATAAACAGCACGGGGACTTTGAAGCTGAAGCAGGCCTTAGAGGTAATTACCCACTTTTTTTCAAGAAAGGCTGAACAAGATGGGGAGGAACTGTCAGCTGTCGATGGCATTCAGATTATTAGTGCGTGCGTCAAATATGTGTTGGGTGAGCATGACTTAGGAGTGGCCGTTGAATTCTCGAAACTAAGGGATAAATTATTTTCTACGACGTTACAGCCAAGCGATCCACAAGTGCAGCAGCTCCTGTCATCTCCAACATTCTATGTCAGAACCGTTGTTCAGGTCCTCCTGTCATCCGCTAAGTCTGGAGATGGTGCTCAATTGGAGAACTCACTGGCGAATATCAATCTTTTTCTGCCTATGCTCTGGCCAAACATGCCTGAGACTGATAGATGGGCGGTTGGAATAGCCTATAGGGATGTTACGTCCGAGGGTCGCATACTCGCCGCAAAAGGTTTGAAGCAAGCTCTGCTAAAGGTTGGTGGTTTTGATTATGTTCCTGAGACCCTGCGGTCGACAACGTACCGGAAGGCCGCCAAAGCTGTGATTGATGCGCATTTCAATTTCAACAACTTTTACACAGAACCGCCTCTAGTGTCCACCCTCCTGAGGCTGGGCTCGACGGTCCCCGCACCAGCAGTGATAGACTGCATTCAAGCTTACCTGGTTGTTATTTTGGGTAACCATTACGGAATCTCATATAGAGCGGCAGATCTAGCCAAGCAAGGCATAAATGGCATTGCTCCAGAAAGGTGGATGTATTATCTGAATGCTGCAATTCCAACCGATGAAGTAGTGTTACACAAACTCTCGTATATAGAAAGAGCCGCTGGCCTTTTTTCGGAAATCGTAAAAGATAAGGTAGGACCTGCTGACCGTGACCAGCTCAAAGGAGCCGCTAGAAAACTTGCCCTTGCAGCATTAGAGGGGAACGCTCCACGAATCCGGGAGGTTGCCAAATCCTTGCTCAATAAACTCAACTCGTGACACCTGAACATAACGAGTTAATTACACATTGTTATTGAACAATCCACGATTCTCCGTCCCCTCGCCGTTGAACTTCATCCGGTCAATCGCGTCACAAGGGCTGGGGTCAGGTCTTTCATCTTGAATTTGGACGCCGACTGGGGAATTCCGCCGGATGTTCCGGAATCCCGTCCATAATCAGAGACTTATCCGAGGGGTTATGGTGTTTTCAACCAATGGCCGGATTAGTGAACAACAGGATCATCTCTTGCTTCTTGCAACATCCAAAGCGGTCAGAGTGCGGTGTTCCAACCTGATTCAAGAAACAAGACCTGCCCCCCGGCCTGCTCAGTGCCAGGCTTACAAACGGAGGTCAATTATGAGTACAACGGTCTTTGTCTTGGGAGCGGGTGCCTCCAAACAAGCGGGAGCACCTCTTATGAATGATTTCCTAGATAAAGCCCGTGACTTGTTGGCCAGAGGCGAGGTTGACTCTTATGCTCCAAGCTTCAGGAATGTATTCCGAGCTATTGGACGGCTTCAGAGGGTTCATTCCAAAGCCAACCTAGATATACACAATCTGGAGGAAGTCTTTGCGGCATTCGAGATGGCAAGGATTCTGAAGAAACTGGCTGATTTCGAGTTGAAGCTTGTTGACAACCTCTCCAAGGACATGAGGATCTTGATAACGAGAACCATTGAGAACTCGCTCCTATTTCCGGCGCAGATAGGCGAAAGAGATAATTACGTTTATTACCGAACACCGCCTCCTTATGGCGAATTCGTCCACCTGTTACAACATTTGCGAGGAAATGCCGTACCAAATCACGATGTCACCGTCGTCACATTCAATTATGACTTGGCTGTGGACTTCGCACTTTGCTACGAGCGGATTGAGCACAATTATTGTTTAGATGACTCAGATGACTCCGGGCAAGTAGACCTCCTCAAACTGCATGGGTCTCTGAACTGGATCTACTGTAAGAAATGCGGAAGGATTCACAAATATGATCTCTCAGGCATCTCGAACGGGCCGCAGCGAGTTGTGAGAAATCCCGGAAACGGGACACTGTTTCCTCTTGAGATCGATTCTGAACTGGTCGAGTTGTACTGTGGCCAAGAAACATCTATTCCAGATCCCATGATAGTTCCGCCAACTTGGGACAAATCTGACGGACACAAAACCCTGGCATGTGTTTGGCGGAAGTCAGCGGAGAAACTGGGCAACGCGGAGAATATATTCATCATTGGCTATTCTCTACCTCAATCTGACGCTTTCTTCAGATATTTGTTTGCGTTGGGCAGTGAAGGTGACAGACCCTTAAGAAACGTTGTCGTCTACAACCCTGCTGAAGACCCTAGACAGCGGTTTGAGACTTTGCTCGGACCTGGAGCAAAGAATCGTTTCGTTTACAAGACGATGAAGTTTGACGAGGCAATAGAAGACATCAAGATGATGTTCCCTGGCTGAGTTCGTTGACAGGCTCACTGCATCAAACATCTCTGCCGATCGCGGGAAGAAGAGTTGAAAGAGCTATAGGGAAGTGGTCAGCAGCCAGGAAAGGGAGCACGACGTTCTTCACCACCTGCATCATTGACCTTAAGTCGCGAATATTATTTTGCACGTGATTTCTCACAGTGCCCGCGGTAGATGAAGTCTGAGCCGCTTGAGACAAGCGACTTGCGGAAACCTCAGGAGAGGGTGTGCCGTGCAGAAAATAGCCGACGGCTTGAAAGAGAGCAAAAAGGGATGCCTCGGCCAGGAAACAAATAAGGACTGGGGTCAGGTCTTTCATCTTGAATTTACAGGACGCCGACTGTGGAATTCCGGCGGATTTTCGAGGATCCCAGACATAATTCAAGATTTCGACGAGGAGTTATGGTATTTTCAACTAGTGGCCAGAATAGTAAACAACAGGATCATCTCTTGCTTCTTGCAACATCCAAAGCGGTCAGAGTGCGGTGTTCTACGGTGTTCCAACCTGATTCAAGAAACAAGACCTGACCCCGGCCTGCGGAGATACGGCGTTTGTGGCACAGGTCGAGAAGATTACAGGTCGTGGCCTGAGCAAAGGGAAACCCGGAAGACCTCGTAAGCCTCCATCTTAGAAGAAACCAGGTGTATGTCCCCAGATATCTGCCACAGATATCCGTTCGGGGGTAATCAGACCGTTTTCATTCCAACGGCTGAGGAAAGATGCAGGGCATTGTAGTTTCGCTGGATTTTTCGTAACTTCGGCGTAAGATGCTTACGGGGAATGCTGTTGAGTGCGAGTGGCGTTCGAAGTATGCACGGAGTGAGACATGGCCTACTGTCCTATTTGTGGAACGGATCACGATCCCGACACTCTATGTGTGGACAAAGCATCTGATGTATCCAGACGTGCCGGCATGCGAAAGAGATCGAAGCTGTCCACTCAAGAATTCGAGGAACTGTCCCGAAAGGCGACCAGGTCCCTGCTCGTCTTCCTTCTGGGCGCTGCGGGACTCGGTCTTCTGGCGTATCTTTTTTTCGCCATGACGTTGCCGTGGCTCATCTCGCATTTTCACAACTAATGGATAAACGTGCGGCTGAACCTCACTGCTGCCTTTCACGAAGTCAGGTCTATGGGCGAGCACGAGTCACATGAGACTGATCTTTGCTGCCATTGGCAATCCCAAAGCCGGCCTCAGAGCATCTTTCGGAGACTGGGCAATAGTAATATCAACTTGTTCCACGAACAAGGACTGGGGTCAGGTCTTTCATCTTGAATTTTCAGGACGCCGACTGTGGAATTCCGGCGGATTTTCGAGGATTCCAGACATAATTCAAGATTTCGACGAGGAGTTATGGTATTTTCAACTAATGGCCGGATTAGTAAACAACAGGATCATCTCTTGCTTCTTGCAACATACAAAGCGGTCAGAGTGCGGTGTTCCAACCTGATTCAAGAAACAAGACCTGACCCCGGCCTGCGGCCTGCGTCGGTACCTGGCTTGGGAATCCATAGTAAAGGACAAGGAAAGGCTGAATTTGGACCACCATCAAACTAAAGAAGCCACACAAAACCAAGACGGGGCCAATGCCGCTTTATCTGCCGTCGTCAGAGATACATTCAAATGGATTCTGGCTCCCGCTCAAGAAGCCAAACCAGGTGGTGGCGTCACGGACCTTTTTGGGGAAGAGTGTTCTATTGCATCGGGCCAAAACGGAGTCGTGGAGACCATAGCTAAGGCTCTCAAGGAAAACGAGTTGCTTATACCGCAGTGGTCACCGATCTTTCTCAAGGAGATTCTTCAGACCTGGTTTTGGAAAGAGGATCGCCCTGACGTACTCATCCACAAAGTGTGGGATGATTTCTGCCGCTACCCGTATTTCCCTCGGCTCGTTGATTCAGGTGTCCTTCAGGAGTCTGTCAGTGAGGGAATCAAGACCACGGACTACTTCGGCTACGCGACAGGACAGGATGCCGGTCGATACCTCGGCTTGCTCTCTGGGCAGGCAGGAAGTGTGTTCATGGATCAGAGCGGACTTCTTGTCAACCCAGATGCGGCCGGTGCCCAGAGGGAGAAGGAGGCCGCAGCCAAGGTCCAGTCTGGGCCTTCCGAAGGAACTGGCAACGATACTTCGGGAACAGGAACTGACGCAGGCAAACATGCCAAGGGAGACCAGACCGATTCTGGAACAACTAAGGCAAAGACCAAGAAACGGTTTCATGCGACGGTAGAGATCAATCCTTTCAGTCTCGGATTAGATGCTCAGAAGATCGCGGAAGAAATAGTCCAGCCATTTACAGTCAGCTCGGGAACCGAGGTGCAGGTGACTCTTGAGATTGAAGCTCGGTGCGCTGAGGGTTTTTCGGACTCGACCCGAAGGATCGTTCAGGAAAACTGTAACACCTTGAAGTTCAAGCTGGCTGACTTCGAGGAGGAATGACCTCCAAGCAGAGCAGACGGTTTCAGCGATTTTCCAGTGCTAACAAGTCTTATTGATGGGAAGGAGCCACATTTGAATCCCGACAGGATCTACAGCCAATACAGGGATGATGCACTGGCCGACCAAGTTGCAGCCGGTGAGTACGGTATTTTTGTTGCCATGCCATTTCACGAGCATTTCAGTTACCGATCCATGGATATTTTGGAAAACGTGATCAAACCTTCAGCGGTCAAAGCCAACGATATCCGAGGAAACCGTACTCGAAAAGCTTTTGGCGTACCTTTTCGAGCGGATGATGCTCCTAATGTGGCAAGGCCCATCACAGAAGATGTCATTCGCTCAATCATAGAAACTCATATTTTTCTGGCGGATCTCACGTTTATGAATGCAGGCGTGCTGGTTGAGCTTGGAGTAGCTTTGGGGATGAAGCCAAACAATCAAATCGTTTTAATTATGCAAGGCAAACCGGAAGAATTACATTTCGATATCAAAGATGTAAATGTCTATAGATACAACAATGCACGCGTTGACGAAGCCATTGGGACGGTTGCCGAGGCTCTGATCGCTGCAGGTCATCACTATGATGAAGTGGAAGATAGATTTATCCGCCGGGTAGGAGAGCGGATGAGTCCTGATGAGTTCATGTTCTTGGCGTTTTACGCAGACATTCAGAAGGATCATGCAAACAAACCAGACGTTCCGTCCCTCAACTACAATGCCGTAAAGTTTTGCCAAGATCATGACCAGACGGGAAACTTCAAAGATTTTGGTCAAAGATTCCTGTGGACTATTCCAGAGCTGCTACGAAAAAAGCTAATGTGGAATCAAATGCTCCCCGATACCGATCAATATGGCCTGCATGCAACCAAACTAGGATGGAGAGTGATAAAACACTATTTTCCAACAAGGTTCCAGGGAGTCCCAGAACGAGTGCTACAAGAATAGTTCGGCGCCAGCAAAGTGAGACTTTCGGGACAACTCGGATGATCGAATCCCAGGTCCCTCTTGGGCCTTCACCTCATGTCCAACTCCACCTATTTGGTGACACATTGTTGCAAACCAATCGTCCCCTTCCCCCAAAAAATGGTGGTGGTGCAATGGTTAAATGAACCGTGCCAAGTTTTCTGGTGGTGAGGCATCTCTGAACTTGTCCGCATATTTGAATGCCCCTGACTTGGGAGTAACGGGAGTCCACTGAAGGATCTCGGGGAGCAACAGAAACGACAACAATGGTCGGGTTTGCTAATGCCATGAGGGTTTGGGAAAAGCCGGACCTGTGACCGTGATGTGGAGCCACGAGTACATCGACATTTGAAACTAGGGGACGCCAGAAGAGGCTGGTTAGAGAGTGATTGAGTACGTACTCCCATGCCTCTTTCTCCATATCGCCGCACAACAGGATCGAATTACCGTAGCAATCAATTCGCGAGACGACACTGGCGTTGTTCACCCTGCTGTTTGCGGTCCCCCCCAATGCTCTGGCTTGCTTTGCCGTGAGTGCTAATTCTCTTATGCTCCCCGTTCCGTAGTCGGGAGCGTTCGGGGATGGCGAGAAGTCACGACTGGATCGGGTGCAGAAATCAAGGACCTGCGGCCATGTGTAATCTCCGACCGTAGACTTCACGTCCAACAGATATTCCAGGTCAAAATCTCCTACCTGCAGGAACTCGGTTCCTGAGTCGACGAGTGCCCTATAGTCTGCAAGGTGGTCGCCGTGAAGATGGCTAATGGTGGCTTTCAAGAAAGCAGATGGACGAGGAAATCCTAGCAGTTGGGAAAGTGCAGAATCGCACGAAGAGGGGATGCCCGAAACTATCCATTCAATGGGAGAAAAAAGAGTACCCTTACCCGCATCGAAGACACACCACCGGCCGTTGGGTAACTGGACGGCGGCACACTGGCCCTGCTGAACATCAAACACATAGAATTCTAAGTTCATCTATCTTCTTCTGCCTTCTCCTTTGCCGGGAGCTGAAGGAACTCCAGGAAGAGTTCCCGTGCGTAATGAATTCCGAACCTGTGCATCCTGTATAGAGCAATCAGGCCAAGGAGTAAGAGCAGAAGCGACCAACGGGAAAGCGGAGCGTATTTCACTGACACCATGGCGCATGCTATCAAGAGAGCTGACGTGAGCCCTCTGTTAAGGCCATAGCTTGCTGTGAGTACCTCTAGTCGCTGGCCAACGCCTTGCCGAGCCACTTCAGTATGGATTTGCCGGGTGACATTGTACCATTCTGCTCGGCTCAGCTCGGCTATTGTTACAGCGCCATCAATGGTCAGACGAGATGGAATTCGGTCTTCGAGTGCCTTGATTTGGGCCTCAGACAGAGGCTTTCTCCGTCCCGTGCGGACCCAGTCCGTTGGCATTCCTCCCCATGATCCCCACCAAAGCCACTCCAACAGGTTACCCCCGGCTTGAACGAGACTCCCTGCCATATAGGCCAAGATGAGGAATACGCCCAGATTCCCGGCTCCCAGGTTCTTGCTTAAGAGCACTTCGCTGAATCCGGGATAAAGAACGGCGAAACAAGCCAGTACGATTGCCCCCGGCCCGAGCATGCACGCGAATTCATAGAAGTCAAAATTCCTCATTCGAGCTCCAAAAGCCCATCTTGTATCATGAAGCAGATATACCACTATATGTTGTGTGTCAAGGCCTAGCAGCTGCTTGGAAGGTTTTAAGAGCTACCCAATCAGGTAATTGGCATCGGACGGCCGTCCCGCATAGATTCCCGCAGGATTTCATCCCCTGACCTTTTGAGAACCTCATGTGCGTCGACGCGGTCAGGTCATGTTCTATTAGACCGTGATCCACGGTCAAAAAAAGTAAAAAACCTCGTTGTTCTCGAGAGATCAATAGGATATAATCCTTTTTGCAAGTGAGATCTCTCACCAACGAGGTGCACACAGTATGACACGATCACATTCTCCTTTCCAGTACGAAGTTGAAGAAAAGCTCGGGGGGATGACGGCGCTGGGCGGGTTGCCCCTTTTCTTGGAATTTGCCCGGCGGATGGGCCTTCCGCAGCTCATAGCTCACCACGTGCGGGTGCGGATGGGCAATCAGGGTTGGAGCGAAGAGCAGATGATCATGGCCGTGATGGTGTTGAATTTGGCGGGAGGAGATTGTGTCGATGATGTGAGGATCCTTGAAGGAGATGAGGGCTTCTGCCGCGTGTTCAGAGCAATCGAAGATTACGGTCGGACCGGATCGGAACGCCGAGCGCTCAAGAGGAGATGGCGCAAACCGCGGACTCGGACGTTCCCTTCTCCCACGGCGCTGCGTGAGTTCTTGGAACTGTTCCACGACCCCGAACAGGAGAAACAACGACAGCCGCATAAGGCCTTCATTCCTGAGCCCTCTGACCTTCTCCTGGGCCTGGTGCTCCTCAACGCTGCGTTTGCAGCTCAGGTGCAGCGTCGATCACCCCGGACCACGGCAACCTTGGACATGGACGCGACCCTGGTGGAAACCTTCAAGAAGGCTGCTTTCTACTGCTACAAGAAATTCAAGGCATATCAGCCTCTCAACGTCTATTGGGCCGAACAGGGTCTTATGCTCTTCAGCGAGCTTCGAGA
>JAZDHD010000158.1:0-11465 GCA_043806215.1 Pseudomonadota bacterium
GGAAGTCACGGATAACGGGCCGGGCATCGATCCACAGGACAGGGAGCGGCTCTTCGAACCCTACTTCTCCAAGAAACCCGGCGGAACCGGACTTGGGCTCACCATCGTCAGCACCATCGTCTCGGACCATAACGGCTTCATTCGCGTCAAGGCCCGCCCCGGCGGCGGCGCGAGATTCATTATCGAGCTTCCCGTGAAGCATGGATGAGGCCGTACCGTTCCGTCTCGTTCTCGTAGGGGAATACCCCAGTGCCTTCCCGGGCGGCCATCCCGCGTTCTGCGCAGGACCCCTACAGCTTGGTAACGCCTGTCCGCCCGGCTCTGCCCGGTCTTCGACCCGGAAGGCTGCTCTCCGAAAGACTTTCATGGTCCGTTGTGACCGTCCCGTCATCGCGGCTCTCCCCCGAAGACATGCCCGAAGGCATTACGTACGCGTCGGGCGGTTGAACGGCGTGTCGCGGAGATGCCCGGTGTCCCGGAAATCCCCTTGAAGAAGTGCAACTTTTCGCCTTCGCGGCCGTGGAAACTTCTTGACAAGATCGTACCCTCCCGCTATAACCTTGCCATGGGGTCTGGGCGCCAGCGGCCCGGGAAACTGCTGGTTACAGTCGCTATAAGGGTTGGAGTCGTCTTGGGGGTGCCGGCAGTCGAGCCTCGCACATAGTTCCATGATCCCGAAGGCGTTCGATATCGTCGTCTTCAACACATCCGTTATCGTATGCAACCGTACGGGGGAAACACTCTACAAGAAGGTCACGAGTAAGACGATGGGGCCGCAGCGCGTTGAGGCCATTTCAGCGGCAAGGCAGGGATCCGCAGCATGGGGAGGTCAAGCGGCTTTTTTCCACGAAAACGCTTAGGAATATTCAAGCAACCGGTTTGACGGGTGTTTCTGAAGGACGGAAGCCACAAGGACCTGAAGCATGGACTGAAGATCTGATTTGGATTCGGGACTCGCAAGACTCGGAGTCCATCTGTTCGCATCGTTCCACGGATCGAGAAAGCGAAGAGCCAAGAGAAAAAACCTGGGCACGATTTGCAGAACACCAAAAGTGTAGAGCCAGAGTCCGAGATGGAAGTGCAGGGATGGGGCCATGACTCTGTTCAAGGAGCAAGACCTGAGTCGAGGCTTGTTCGCGCCCATGGGCTTGAAGCCGCCTTGGCCAGATCGACGAAACGCCAAAACCCCGGCCCGGAAATATGGGTACCCGGACTTGCAAAGGAACGAGATAAATGGGTTACAGATTTAGTCTTCAACATGGTAATATCGTGGTGTACTTGACCACTTCTTCGACCGAGCCGCCGCGGGTCGAACACCGTACCGTCAAGGGATTCCTCAACGCAGTAAGGGAGGGGTTGGACCGTCCGTGGCGCCGGAGTGGACGTATCCTCACTCGTGATCCTTCATGGCCTCAGCGCCTGCGCATGGTGACCCGGGACTCTCTCGAAATTCTCGCGAGCGTAGACCATCAGGAGGTCTTGTCCGCAGAGGAGGTCGCTAAGGTCTTGCGACCGCTTCGAGCGGTCCTTTCTCAGTTTCGTCTCTTCGCCCTCCCACTGTGGATTGACGGCGACGGAGCAGATCATCTCTTGATACGCTCGGAAGGACTTGCCCTAGAAGCTGAGGACGCGCTAGTTCTATTTCCCGAGGATGGCCTTGCAGACATGGAAACCACCTGCCTTGATGCACTTCCAGCATTTGACTTGGCCCTTCAGCATATAGATGAATGGCCCGGTCTTTTGCTGTGGACGCACCGCGGCGTTGCTGTTTTCGTCCCAGAGCACGCTATTCACGGTGCATTTGAAAAATGCACGCGCACCCTCCGTAGCCAAGACGATATCCAGCTGGCCAAAACACTGTCGGATCTGTCGGCTACTACTGGCCACAAGCTTCGTCGAATCCTGCACCTTAGCGACTTGCACTTTGGTTCAAAGCATGCGGCGATCAACGCCCCCCTTCTCCTAGCGGAATTGCACGACGCCGTTCGCACGGTTGACCGCGTGGTAGTAACCGGGGATCTTTTCGACAATCCCACTGAACGGGATCTCGCGGACTATCAGCGCTTTGCCCAGGAACTCCATCGGACCTCCGGCCAAGAAGCCATATGCATACCAGGCAACCACGATATGCGGTGGCTCGGAAATATTGCCTCGGACGCAACGCCGATTGCTGCCCTTCGCTGGTCACAGCACGTTATCGTGGATGAAATTTCAACAGTTTTCTTCGGCTTCAATTCGGCCCAAGGCGGGAGCTGGGCCCAGGGCAAGATAGGTCTGAACCAGATGATCAGAATCGCTGCGGACCATCGCAATGCAATCGCGATCCGCCCTGATGTCCGCACCTATCTGACCGTCGCACTGGTACATCATCACCCCTATTCATTCGAGACGACTCCGGCGCAGCTGGTTCAACGCATGCTAGGCCTGGTCAATCTAAGCGATGAGCCTTTCATGCGGTTGGCGGACGCTGAGCAGTTCTCGGAGTGGTGCGCCCGTTGGGGCGTTTCGGTGATCCTGCATGGACACAAACACTCTCCCCGATACGAGATTAGGACCATCAGCCCCGAAGGTGGCGCGGCCCACGTTCTGCCCGCAGTTGGTTGCGGCAGTTCACTGGGGGCTAACGGGACACCGATGTCATACGAGGTGTTGTCTTGGAGTGAGACACGGAAACGATGGTCTGCTTCGTTCTTTGAGAGCCGAGGAGGTGGGCCGTTCGTCCCCCAACTTATCACAATTACTCGCGATACTCGGGCGTCGTCGCATGTTGCTGCGTAGTCCCGGATGGATAGTCGAGCAGGGGTCAGATTTCCTTGAACAGGGTTGGGGCACTGACGCTTTGGATGGTTCGATTCAAGAAGCAAGACCTGCCCGTAGCCTACAAGACGGTCAACATGGCAAGACCGCCGCATAATTCCAGACACGCTCTCACTTCAATCAATAAGGGGATAAGTCCATGAAAACTAGCGGGATCTTCATTGTTAGCATCATTGCTATACTGAGCTTAAACAGTGGTTCCTCTTTGGGGGAGAATTCGAAGGACACAACACCGTTTGTTACAGGGGGCGCTTTCGCAGCCTCCCCCGATCGCGTCTTGCTTCGGTCCGGGTCTGTAAGTTTCTCGACCGTGGCGACAAATGCTCCATAGTCCCGCACCGGAGGAATTCATGAAAAATACACCACGCTCCGCGAAATGGTGCGGCCAGCCGGTAACCACGCTGTGCGACGGACGCGCCATGAAGCCATGCTATGGGAGTGCGGGCCCCTGTAAACGAAATCAGTGATGTGTCCACCGATTACCCCGGGTGTTCCCATCATTCCCCGGAGCAAGAAAACGAAGAGTCAAGAGAGAAGACGGGGGGATGATCTACAGAACACCATCAGCGTAGGGCCGAAGTACGAGATGGAAATGCAGGGATGGGGCCATGACCCTGTTCAAGAAGCAAGCCTCAGCCTCGTTGGCGACCTAGTTGCTCTTGCAGATACCTTGGACGACTCGAGATGAGGTGGTGCTTGTGGAGGGAGGAAGAGCGGCTGCTTGCGATGACACGTGTTTGTCGCCAAGGTCGAGAAGCTGAAAAGGAGGAACGACGGCGAAAGGCGACCAGCACGCGATCTAAACTCCCTTTATGAAAGATTAATAACCTGGACAACACTTAGGAGTTTGACATGCCTTCAGGAGACCTAGTTTACTTTTCTCAAGAATACTTAAGCGACCTGCTACTATACTTGCGCGCACCAGTGGAAGGACTATCCGAGAACAGGCGAAGGGTAACAACACGCGGTATAAGTGCAGGAATCAGAGCTATTCTAGGGGCAATCGTAACAAGTTTAGAGGTATCGCATAGACATGGAGAGGAATCGAGCAAGACTTTAGACTTCGGCAACGTTTATCTTCTGCAGGAAATGCTCGATAACGGGATTATCGATGAAATGGTGCCCACTCTTACCACGGTGTTTTCCAAATCAACGTTACAACCGCTCTACCGCTTTATCACAATCGACGGATTCGTAAGTTGGCAGAGGAGCGAAGAGCAAGCAGAATGGTACGGTGATTTGGTAACCTTTGCCGACTTAAACGATTACGAACCGAGAGGGCACATCTACTTGGAATTCCCCAAATCCAGTAATCATGCACCCACGAGAATCCACTGTCAGCAGGTTAGCGTCTTGACTTTTTGGCGCAATGGCTTTCACGGGCTGAATGTCGGGGCACTCACAGATGGATGCAAGGTTATAGCAGTGATCAACACTTAAGGAGGCCTTTGGTTATGCTGCGTTCAATGGACGAGTTGATTGGCTCCGTCAAGGATGACATTTCGGACACCAGTCGGTACTATTCCGATTACCGACCGCACCAACCTGACTCGCTAGTTGAGCGTTTCGGAGAAGGAAGGAAGTCCACACTGGGTGTCGTTTCGCAACGGCATCAACTCCAAACACTCCTCAAGACCTTTCGGCCCATTCCAGCTTCTCCCAAACGGGGCGGAATTTACAAGAAGGTGTACGTGTACCCGAGCAGTGAAAGCTTTACGCCTAAGTTAGAAATTGACGAGAACTTCTTTTATGGTCCCACTGATCAGGCAGCCTCGCGACCTGCCATACTGAACCATCCGGAGCTTCCAGTGGAGCGCCTGGCAAAGAACCTGGCGCAGGGAGCGTCTGAAACACTTTTCAATGAAAGTGAAAGGGATAAAGTCTGTTACCTAATTTCCGGTAAACGAGGCGTGGGCAAAACAGCCTTCCTGAACTATCTCTTCTCCACACAGCACCATCATTTCAATGATTTGAAGGTAATTTGGGTTAGGGCAGACGTTACCGCCCATGGTTTCGGCACGGATTGCGAAGACCACGCCAGAAGTCGACTTCCGTTCAGTGGCACCCTCATCAATCTCCTGCAATGGCAAACCTATAATATCTTGTGCACCCGGTATCTCGATGGCGGCACTCGTGTGATTAGAAAAAAGGATTACTATGACTTGAAAGACTACGAGGAGGCCCTCAAAGCTCATCGCGAGAGGAGCGACGACCTCTCTTGTGAAAAGCTTCGAGAATACTTATTGCTGGTTGCCGACGAGTACGTAGAAATCGGGACAAGACCCCGAATTGAAGACGCAAGTTTCTTGAAAGAACTAGCTCAACTCACGAAACACGAGTTGTTAGGGGGTATATTGAACCTGGAGATCTCATTAAGTAGAGTGAACTATTACCGAGACTTCTGCCAAAGGCAAGGATACTCATTCATTTATATACTGGATGGATTAGACGAGGCCTCGGTCCCGATGCAAGAAGCCGGTTTGCTGCGTGTTTGGAAGTCAGAACTCATAGCAATCATGTTGGGCAAAATGGACAAGGACATTGACATTCCTGGTGTGTACATAGTCTGCGCGCGTGATGAGTCGTTCAAAGAGTTTGTCACGCACGCGGAAAGTTCGAGTATTGCTAGTAGAGTCAAGCAAGGGAGACTTGAACCCGTACCCTTTAACGAGATCGTTGAAAAACGGCTAGCATACTTTGAGGAGAGATCCGGAAAAAAGGGAACAAGATACTGGAGTGGTGAGTGGATTGAGGGCTCGGCAAGGAGCCTTATCGATTTGAGCCGTATCGGCATCAATAAAGCATTCGAGGAAGAGGGCATACATGAGGGGATCCTCGAGGCTCTCTCCAAATCAGGGCATTTAAGAGCAGTACTCAAGTTCTTCCGTGATGCAATATGGGAAACGAGCGCCATTCTTGAGGAAGAATATGGTGACAACATCTTCTTTCCACACTTGAGCGCCTTGATTGCCAAGATGAAAGGTAAAGGCACTACCCTGGGGTACGGCGACCTTAAGAAGACTGTGGAGAAGAAACACTATCGCATTTGGTCGCTCTCATCGCTCAACTATGCCAATTCGTTCAAGCGGTCAATTCGGTTTGATCTGGACAAGCAGAAGCTCATTTATCCTAGTCCGGCGGGAGAGTTGCCCCTTATTCCAGTAATTTGGGGGGACATTGAGTTCAACCGCAGGGGTGAGTATTTCAGGAGCTTATTACTGGCGAAAATCAGGATACTCCAAATTCTTGAGCACCTGCCGGAGAAGCGCTTTCCGTTTGGCAGCCTCTCAGACACGATGGCTGCCATTTTCACTCACGATCCCTCTGAGATTGATGTGATATTACAGGCCATGATATTAGAGCGACTCGTAGACTACGTGTGGGATAGACCCATTCTTGAACCAATGAGCACCTCCGAACTAGAGATAACCGATCTGGGCAAAGAAATCGTTAGGAAATGGATTTATCTACCAAGCTACATTGAGTATACAATGAACTTGGCCGCTTTGCCCTCGTCCATAGTCAAAGATTTCAAGTTCTTTTTCATTCAGCGATCCAAGGGCCCGTTGTCCGGCGGCTCGGAAGAACTATATTTGCGCACACCTGAATATGTTGCAAGTGTATTCAGGTCATGGGCGAAATTCGCAGCGGCGATATCCGCCGTTGAGCGATGGGAGAGGCGACGATTTGCCGTATGGAAGCACGAAAATCCGGACCACCCTCTTCGCGATTTCGATCCCATGTGGATCGAGACGACTATTAAAGAGAAACTAAAGTTCAAGGCGGCCAAAATACTGGAACGTGCCGCTGAGGACGCCCAAGTCAAGATTCGCGAGGCAGTGGCCGAAGAGTACGGTTTCTCACGTTCCGCGAAATGAGACAGGAATTCCGTACGATGTCCGGGCACACCATTGTGAATTCGGCTCTTCGAGTGAGCGGAACGGAAAAGACGCATTCCGGTTAGAATTCGGACCACTGTTTGAGGACGGTTTCGAGGAGAGCCTTGTGCGTGAAGAGATTTTCGTAGTGCGTGACGTGGGAGCCAACGAACCTCCTCGCCCGTCTCCTTCTAGTGGAGCGCCAAGCATGCCTATGAAGCTCATTCTACTCACTGACGGATCGGGGAGCAAAGAGAGATGCTACTCGATGAACCGAAATGGAAATGGTTCCCGTTAGATGATTGCAGACACCTGAAGCACGTAGACCTCGGAACCAATATAGTCGACCCGTGGAAGTGTAACGTTCTTGATTGGCCCAATAGGGAGAGGAAGGAGTGTTCTCCAACAACCTACCGATTCTGACGGAATTGTTCGAAACCGAACAGAAGCTTAGGGAGAAGATCTCCGTCCACAATGTGGATAAGTTTCCTTCCTCAAAAGCTTCGAGGCTTGGAGATGAAAGCGCATAGAACGTGTCACGTGCTGGGCAAACGCATGTGAACTTTGAAGGATCAACCGTCCGGCAGAGGACCAAATGCGAACGATTGATCGAGGGCAGCTGGCTGGTCTCAAGGCTGAAAGAGTGACTCGACATCGTTGGGCTTACCACTTTGTGGCCAAGTCGACTTCTTGGTTTGACTGGCAGATGGAGCAGAGGCGATGAGAGAGATTTGGGTTGGAGTAGACGCGGAGTGCAAACATGCTAATCGCGTTCGGGACGCCGTCAACCTCATAAACGGCTGTCAGAGTTACTTTTTTCTACGATTTCTTGACGATCAAGTAAGACTACAGCAGACTTCCGGTGTTATCACGGGCGATTCCGTCGCACAGCAGATCGCCCAGTCTTTTCCAGACCGGCAATTGGTGGTTGTGACGGATCGTCCTTACGATGACGATTGGTTTTCCCACGAGCATCGGCACTGCGCGGTGATAACCACGGCAGACTGGGAGGAGAGCTACGCTCCTCCATCGTTGCGGACCTACCTTATGTATCAAATTGCTCAAGCTATGATACCACTTGAAGGTGATTTGTCGGAGGAAATGTTGCTGCGTTTGGTTCATGAGCCCGCCGTCGGTTGTATGAATGATATGGTGGACGATAAGCCGGACATCAAGTATGGCATGGTAGCAGGATATTTGTGCTTTGAGTGCGAAGGTACGCTTCGGAAGTTTGGTGTCGCTTTGTCGGCGCTAGATGCGATCCGACAGATGTTGCTTCTGGTCCGCGCTGAAGCAATTGCTCGACCGAGGATTGTCGATCCGTTGTCAGCCTTCGTAGTCATGCGTTTTAGCCGTAACGATGAGAACGACAACGCTTACAAATATGGAGTAGTTCCAGGTCTAAATGACGTCGGAATTTGCCCGAAGCGTGCGGACGACAACGTGGAGTCGCGTCAGATTTTGCATAAAATTTTTAGGGAAATGGACCGCAGTCGTTTCACTATAGCGAAGGTTGATGTTGACAATCTGAACGTGTACTTTGAGCTTGGCTTGGCAATGGGGCTCAGCAAGGACGTGCTTCTCATTTCAGAAGAAACACTAACCCTCTCTTTACCGTCGGACTTACGAAACTGGGAATGTCTCATTTACCAGAAGGGAAACTATCAACAGCTGCGTCAACGGGTGGCCCAGTTCTTTCGGAACAGTTACCACCTCGGACACTCGACTCCACCATAATATAAAGGCAGCGCGGTGTTGATTTTCACATTGGTCTGATTGGGGAATTCGGGGGACATAACAATGTTTTTCAGGGGAATTTCCTGGGCACTTCCTGGTACACGATAGCTAATTCTCGATACATGAGTTCGACTCTCCAAGATACGCTTTGGATATCCACGCACATCTGGTCGTGCAGGTGGCTGAAATCCCGCTCTCCCGTTTGATGCAAAATGTGAGTTTTCGCTATACACGGTACCGAAACGCGAAAGAGCGACGGACAGGACATCTGTTTCAAGGGCGGTACAAAGCGATTGTTATCGATGCGGAGAGCTATCTGGTGGAATTGGTCCGTTACGTTCACCTCAACCCGGTGCGAGCCGGAATAGTAGCAGAGCCGGCAGACTATCGCCGGCGCAGCCGGCGGGCATACCTGGGAAAGGAAGCCCTTCCCTGGTCTTCGACCCGATGAAATAGTCTTCCCTCGCCCTGCTCCGTCAAGATGTCCCCGGTGCTTTCGTATAGGAATAAAGTTTTCTCCACGTCGATCTATACGACGCCAAAGCCGATTTGGAACTAAGGCATTTTCTCTTGAATTCATCGTCATATGGCGCATCGGGACTGCCGAACACTTCTTGAGGGATAAATTCGTCTCGGTATCCGAAATTGCATTCGAGGTATCCGATATACCAGCAGTTGTCGATGTGCTTGCGTCTGATCTTTTCCGAAATGTCTTGATCGTTCAGGTGATCCATGAACTCGAGCATGTAGCGTCCGAGAGGCTTGGCAAACTTATGCATCTCCTCGCCGTAATACCAGTCCTCGATGTAATCCTCCAATCTTTGTTCTTCCTTGGTGATCACCGCTTTCGTCGAAGGGGTCTTGCTGCAAACCGATAAGAAACTACGATCTCCAGGCAAATCCGAATCTCCTTGTCACCAGCAGTCCCACTCGGTCCGCCATGTCCTGAATGCACCATCGTCGTTCAGGTCTCTCGGATACTTTCCAGCTGCCACCAAGCGTTTCAGTTCCCTGCTGGACCGGTCATATATCTCTCGATAATACGAGTCATCCTCCGGGGGTTCGCGGAGATTGAGAATAGCGATCATCTCAAGAGCGTCGGCTACATCCTGCCAAAGCAGCCATGCTTCTCGTTCTCGTTTTGGTCTCTTGAGCTTGGGATCGAGAGGCTTTGATTTCTCTCTTGCCTCCATCCAGAAGGCAATGGCTCTAGAGGCGATGGGTCTCCAATTGTCCTTGGTGAACCGGTACATGTTCTCCAGAGTGATGCCCCTTTGATCCATGAGACAACGAAACTCGGAAGCGGCTTGTCGGGCCACAGATTCGTCGGCGTCTCCGATCTTCAAGAACACTTGCCTTGCCTTGAGAAGGGCTTCACGTGCTTCCACCGTTGCCTCTCCTTGTGACTCCCATCACTCGTACGCTTCAAGCCCTGCTTTCATGGCTCCCTCCACGGTACCGTCAATAAGGTCCGAACCTGGAAAGAACCAACCCAATGGTTCGTAACTTTCCGAACTGAACTTAAAGATGGCGAACTTCCAATCGTTCAGGCTCCCCGTGTATTCCAATCGGCAGATGGGTCCGACACGACCGTAATCGTAACGATCCAGATAGAGAAAACGTCCTCTGAAGCGGGTGAGGTAATACCTGTCTCCTCGCTGGAAGACCTTCTCGTTGAATCCCTCGACTATTTTCCCAACCTCAACCTTAATCTCATTCGGTATGGCGGGTTTCTTTCCCATCTACGACTACTCCCTTCGAGTCTTAACCTCTTCATGAAGATAGTCCCTCTCTCACTACCGTTGGAAGTCTCGGAGTTCCTTGTTCACCGATTCGATATCGAGCTTCTCGGAATCAAAATCCCCAGGCAACCAGTGAAATTTATCCTCGTGTTCGTCATGAGATGAGTCTCCGAGGATAGTCAGGAGCTCCTCATAACCCGACACTCCTCCGCAATCCTCCGGGGGACATGCCCTATCTCCTGCTATACAGACGGGATAGGTGGTTCCCGGGTCCAGGGTTAGTACCTTCTCAACAAGAATTTCATGCTTCCAACCGTCACCGAGGTCGTATAGATATTGAAACTTTTCACCCTCAGCGATGATTAGCTGTTCCAGGGTGATGGGCTTTTCGTCCAGTACTTCTCCTTCCGAGTCCTCCGCGTCGCCATAGAGGGTTCCAGCTAAATCAAACTCGTGGAGATGGCTATCAGTCCAGCCCATGACGACTTGCAGAATTCCGTGAAGATCGAAGAGAGTGGTGTCGCTGGTGACTTGAAGTCGTCTCCATATAGCCGGAGAGATTTCTTCGAGCGTTACCTTGATCTGATAAACTTGCGTCGACGTCGCTTTCTTTGAAGGCATGTCTTACTCCTCAGAGGATGCTTCATCGTTCATCGGCTTCTATCTATGGGTGTGATCTCTATACCGGTACCGGCGGGGATCGTCAAGAAGGCGCGAAATGCAGGAAAGAGTCTTGATGAACCGGCTCTTTTTCGGGCGGCTACAGCCCATTCATCGTGGTATCGGGGTCACGCTCACTATATTGCGATTTTGGAAACGGGGGGACGCCTCCATCCCCCGGTCAGGCGGTCAATCGTCTGCGAAGACGTGCAGAAACGAGTCCCCGTCCGGCGGCAGAACTTGAGCGGATAAGAGAAGACCCGGTGCAAATGCAGATATGCCAAGCCGATTGCGGAGTACGATTCCGACTTGACCTTTCCCTCCTATACACTGATAAAGGATGCGGAGGACGAACCATTGCCGCCTGTCCAAGTCGTATTCTACAGGGAGGATGATGGAACCGTTCCGATGGTCCTGTGGGTGCAAGGCCTGCAAAAGAAGCCCAGAGAGAAATGCTTTGAATGGATTGAACGCTTGATGACCTTCGGCCATGAACTCCATCGACCCTACGCGGACACCCTGAGAGACGGCATTCATGAACTGCGGGTGAGGGTTGGAAGCGTCAACTACCGTATGCTATACTTCTTTCATGGGAATACGGCAGTTGTTCTTACCCACGGGTTGACCAAGG
>JAZDHD010000159.1:0-23775 GCA_043806215.1 Pseudomonadota bacterium
GCGTTGTTCTGTCCAACGACCACGATCTTGCCGTCCGGTTGGATCACCATTGATTCTCCGACGTCATTCCCGGAACCGACATCAGTGGTGTGTATTCCGTCGGTACTGAAAGTGCCGTCAGGGCTCCCGTCGACGTTGTAGCGGGCAATTGCGAAATTACCTGCCGACGAGCCTGCCGCAACGATTTTCCCGTCCGACTGGATGGCCACAGCGTACGCGTGGTCTGCGGATACTCCGCTGAACGGGGTCGTGACCTTACCGCCGGTACCGAAACTATCGCCCGGAGTCAGATCATCCACACCACCGTCATCCAGGCTCCCGTCGACGTTGTAACGCACGAGGGCGAAATCATTCGCAGTCCCGGTCACGTATGCGGTCCCGGCAACGACGATCTTGCCGTCCGACTGGATTGCTATGGATCGCCCTTGGTCTTGACTACCCACCAACGTGGTTACCTTGCCGTCACCACCAAACGTTGTGTCCGGGGTGCCGTCGGAATTCAAACGCACCAGACAAAAATCACTATATGTAGTGGTGCCTGCAATGAGAATCTTCCCGTCGGCTTGAATCGCCACTGAGCAATCCGGGGCATAGGTATTCTGCAAGATCGCCGTATCGTTGGTCACTATGCCGTCGCCGCCCCCGAAGCCGGCGGTATCCAACGTGCCGTCAGTGTTGAACCGTACGACGGCAAAATTGTTCCCCGGGCCGTACCCTGCCGCGACAATCTTTCCGTCTGCCTGGATGGCCACGGATTCGGCTCCCCAATAAGTGGACATGGATGTAATAACCGCCACACCGTCAGCGTCGAACGACGTGTCGAGGATACCGTCCGCGGTGTACCGTGCCACCGCCCAGCGGTATAGGCTGGTGCTCGACTCCGTTACATACCCGGCCACAACGACCCTGCCCTCCGCGTCGATTGCCGTGGCCCGAATTACGTTGTCTCTGACCTCATAGTCATATCCGGCCAATCCGTCACTGCTGAACGTCGCATCCAGGGTGCATGCGCCGCTGTTGAGGCTGACGATGGGAGCGTCGTCCACACCGTTGATGGTCACCATGACCGTCGCGGTGTCTTCCCCGCCGTTCCCGTCGCTCACCGTATACGTCCAGCTGTCCGTGGTAAACGCCCCGCCGGCCAGATCGTCAAACTGACCATTGGGGTCATAGGTGAACCCGCCGTTCGCGTACCACGTCACGATCCCGTCGGTAAGCGAGTCGTCCACGGCGGAGACCTCAAGAGGCCAAGCGCCGTCAATGTCATAGTCATTGGCCAGCACGCCTGCCGCGGAAATGTTCAAGACCGTGTCTTCGTCGGTGGAATACCCGGGGTCATCCACTCCAACCGGGTCGTCGTTGACCGGGTCGATATACAGGTACACCCCATCAACGTCTACGCCGATTCCGGTCATCGTAGGAGCGGGGACTCCTCCGCTAACTCCCATACCTTCCGCGCCCAGATCCGTTGTAATGATTTGGATCTCGGCAGGCCCGCCGCTATAGTTCAGAAACGGCGTAAAGGTCATACCGTCCAGTGCCGCGTTGATCGCGTTCTGATCACCGGCGAAAAACACCATTCCGTCCTGGTACCCGTCGCCGTCCACCCACGAAAACTCGTACCCGCCTTCATAGCCCTCGTAATAGGCTAGGGTCACCGTGCCGCCGAACGCACGAATCTTCACTGACATGTAGTAGTCATCCCCGGCGCCAAACTCCGGATCCGTGACCGAAATCTTCGTGGAAGCGGCATTCCACAAATCGGTATCCGAGAAAGTCCAGGTCGTATCCTCGTCTATGTGAAGACGATTGGATGTCGTGGTCGAAGGGACCGAGTTCGTGGGGGCATAGTTGTCCGGCAGAGTCCCAGGGGATCCCACGGTAATGTCTATCTTGTCTGCGTCTCCCAATCCTTCGTTAAGACCTTGGGGATGTGCTCCGGTGTTCATCATGTCGTTGTTCGTGACCGTAACGTTTGCCCACCCCTCGTACCCCGTATCAGGACGGAACGTCAAACCATCCAGGGCCGCATTGACTTCCTCCAGAGTTCCCGTAAACCGGATGTAGTCGGAACCATTGTCTGTTTCTTCCAGGAATGTCAGGTCGCCGATCGCTGCCGGATTGAGGTACATGATGCCGTTGTTGGAAATGAGGCCCACACGAAGCTCACCGGTTCCTTCATCCAGATCCACGTCATCCATGAGGATCCGGTTTCCGTGCAGGTCGTCAAAAACCAAATCAACATCCACGCCCGTACTCTGAGGATTCGTCACCGGATCCGGGATCGTATTCACCGGCGCATCGTTCACGGGATTAATGTTCATGAACACCGTCTTGCCGCCCAGGCCGATTCCGGTCATCGTAGGAGCGGGGATTCCTCCGATAACTCCCACACCCTCGGCCCCCAGGTCCATCACCACCACTTCGACGCGGGCAGGACCGTTATAATTCGCAGTGGGCGTGAAAACCATACCGTTGAGGGCAGCGTTGAGTGCGGTCTGGTCGCCGGCGAAGAATACCATCCCATCGTTGAGACCATCGCCATCCAGCCACGAAAAATCATACCCGCCCTCGTTGCCCTCATAGTAGGCAAGAGTCACCGTGCCGTTGATTGCCCGGATCTTCACTGCCATGTAGTAGTCGTCCACTCCCACTTGAAACTCCGGATCCGAGACCGAAATCTTCGTAGAACTCCCGTTCCAGGTATTGGCATCCGAGAAGGTCCAGGTTGTGTCCTCGTTGAACGCGAGATTCGTGGAGGGGAGATATGCCACGGTGGGCGCCTGGTTCACCGACGGTGGGGGATCGGGATTCCCGACGATGATATCGATCTTGTCCCCGTCGCCCAATCCCTCGTTATAGCCTTGCGGATGAACACCGGTATTGCCCTGGTCGTTACAGGTAACGGTGATGTTTGCCCATCCCTCGGAGCCGGCGGTGAACTTGAGCCCGTTTAGAAGCGCGTCGATTTCATCGAGAGTCGCCGTGAAACGGATGTAGGCCGAATCGTTTGTCGTTCCTTCCAGATAATCCGGGGTCACCGTCGCCGTATTGAGATGCATGACGCCGTTGTTGGAAATAAGAGTTACTCTCAAATCAGAGGCGCCCGCATCCACGTCATCAATCCGGATCCGGTTCCCGTTGGTATCGTTGAAATACAGATCGCCGCCCACACCTACAGTCTGAGGATTCACGGTCGGGATCGTATTCACCGGCGCATCATTCACCGCGCTTATGGTGATGGTTGCATTTTCCGAATCTACACTGAACGGCGTGCTGCCGCCCGTGGTGCTCGCATCCACCCACCGGCCTGCGGAATAGGCCGTCTGATCCCAGGCTACAAAGGAAACGGATGCCGTGCCGCCGTTCTCACCGCCGGGCACGAACCGCACGAGATCAATGGACCGGAGAAGCAGAGCCGAACTCGTGGACACATCACCCACATTAACCCAGGACATTCCGCCGTCAAGGGAGAACTGCCACGTCCCAAGGACGTTATCCACCGCGGTGAGGGCAATACCCTCGAGCGCGCCGTCATCGACATCCGTGATCGCGTCGAGGACTCCCGGATCAGAGGTGAGGATCTGTGCAACGGTATTCCCGGGATTGTTCGTCTGGTCCTCGGTGATCGTGGTGAGCGTCATGTCGCCGGTGTTGTCGATCACCGGAGCATCGTTTGCCGGGGCAATGGAGACGTTCACCGTGGCGGGGCCGCTTTCGAGTTCGGGGTCGCCCTCATCCATCACGTGGAACGTGAAGGAGGTATCGCCGTCACCCACGCTATTGGGATCGCTCACGAACCACACCGTGGATCCTGTGACGAGAAGCCCCTCTTCGAGCGGGTTTTCTCCGTCCACGGCGTTTTTCTCCGTCGCGTAGAGGGTTCCCTCGTCGGGGAGACTGTCGAGGAAGTAGGCCAACGCCTGGTCTGGGTCTTGGACGGCCTCACCGTCGTCACCGGTCAGGGTGATTTCCAGCGGCACGTCCTCGACCGCGTGCACGGTCTGCGGGTCTGCCGTGGGGGCATCGTTGTCAAAAGGAGCACCCACGTCGATCAGCACACTGGCCCGGGCCCACTTCACGCTGCTCGCATAGTCGCCGTAGTTGCCGTCCACACCGTTGTTGGCGGCATCGTGGAAGAATATAACGAAGGAGGCCTCGCCTTCGTGATCAGCATCGGGCTGGAACACGAGTCCGTCCAGAGCTTCGTTGATGATGTCCATACTTCCGAGAAACCGCATCCCGTAGTCATTGGTCCCGTCACCCTTTAGGAAACTCAGGAGAGGAATCGCCGTCCCTTCCAAGGAAACCGTTCCATGGGTTGCGATGATCTCCATGTAGAGATTGTCGTCCACGGAGTCCGCGTCGAAGACCACGATTGCATTGCCCTCGGCCGTGCTGAAGGTCACCGGGTCGCCTTCGGCGGTGCTCTGCTTCAGCGGCACCCACACCATGGGGGCCTCGTTTTCCGCGAAGAGTTGGGAAGCGCCCACGGTGATGTCGATCCGGTCGGTGTCGAAATAGCCGCTCTGGCCTCCTATGTTCCCTCCATCGCTGGAAAAGATCACGATGCTCGCGTACCCGGTGTACCCGGTCTCGGGAGTGAACGTCATTGGTTCATCGGAATCCGCCAGAGCCCCATTGATGTCCCACTGCGCTCCCGTGATGGTCACCGTATTGGTATCGTTGCCCGTGATGCTGAAGCCGCCGTATTGCGGACTCGACGAGGTGCTCACGTGAATGGTGCCGTGTTCGGCCTTGAGGGTCACCTGCTGCATGAGGTAATTCGGGGGATAGTTTTCCAGGGTCGCTTCATCGGCCCAGTCGGACACCTGTATCATGTTGCCGGCCGCCGAGGTGAACTGCAACGCGGTGTCCTGAGCCGTCTGGTACGCCATGGGAACCGGCTGCATTCCACCGGCGCCATTGCCGAACATGTTTACGATGACATCGTTGACCGGATCAACGGATATCAGGATCGTGTCGGTAACCCGCATGTCCGTCAGATCAGTGCCCGTGCCCCAGTAGCCCGAATCCGCGAACTCCACCAGGATACTCGCCCGACCAAAGGTGTAGTTCGGATCCGGCTTGAAGATCAGGCCGTCGATGGCCGCGTTGATATCGGCCAGGGTGCCGGAGAAGTACATACTCTGATCGTTTTCGCCATCACCAACAGTGAAATCGATCGCCAAGACTTCGTCTTCGATCAGCTTGCGTACCTCCGGACTCAGCGACATGGTCCCGCCGCTCGCGTACAGCCTCAATGCGCCGGTGCTTTCCGCACCAGTCGGATCATCTTGATTCGACACGGAGATCAGGTTGTTGTGCGCGGTGTTGAAGATGAGGACACTGTCCTCCTGCATGGTTTGAGATTCGGGGAACGACTCGAACACCGGAGCGTTATTCGGCGGGGTAGAGCCTTCCGCCACGCCCACCGCGATATCCACCTTGTCGATGTCCATCAGGCCGTTGGCCCAATCCCCGCCGAAGGGGCCTCCGTCGTTGGTGAGAACCGCCAGTTCGCTCCAGCCCGTATAACCGGCGGTAGGAGTGAAGGTGAGCGTTGCCAAAACCCCGTTGACCGCGCTCACGGTTCCAGCGATTCCCACGCCGCTCGTGCCGTTGTTGAAGACCGTCGCCCCGTCGGCCCCTCCCGGCCCGTCGTCGGCAACTGTCAGGATGCCGTTGTACGTGAGGAGTTTCACCGACACAGCACCGCTGACCGAATCCGAAATTTGGATCTCGCTGTCGCCGGTAAATTCGAGTGTACCATTCTGATCCACATAGAGTTCAAGGTCGGGATCGGAAGTTCCCGTAACGACCGGCATGGAATTCACCGGTGCCGTGTTGTCCGCAGGCAGGACCTTGACAACCACGAAGTCCGAATCGGCCATGGGGCCGCCGTAACCGTAGAACCCCATATCGTTGGTGTAGATGTTGATGTTGGCCCAACCGGTGTAGCCCATGTCCGGGGTGTAGATCATGCCTTCCAGCGCCGCGTTCACCGTGTCGTACGTGCCGGAGAACCGCATGAACGAGCTATTCTGCCAGGTGCCTTCTCTGAAGGTCAGACCGGCAGAGGTCGAGAGACTCATGGTCCCGTTGGCCGAGTAGAGCATCACCGCGACCGGGTCGGTGCCCGAGCTTTCCGTGTCGCCGATGGAGATCGCGTTCTCACCGCTGAACACGAGGTACGTGTTGTTCACCACGGTCTGCCACGCCGGAACGGAATTCTCCGGCGCAGTATTTTCCGACACGGTCCCCGCGTCCACGTTGATGTCGATCATCTCTAAGGCCGTGACGCCGCCGTTGTAATACCCGCCCGAGTTGCCGAGATCGTTGGCGACCACCTGAATCCCGGCCCATCCGGAATATCCGGAATTAGCGGTGAACTGGAGATCCGCCAGCATGGCATTGATCTCGGTCACGGTACCTTGCATGGAGTACCCGCCGGTCGGAGAACCGCCGAAAGACGTGAGCGTCCCGCTCAATTCCAAATGAGCGAGGATCAACGACCCATAGACGGGTTTGATTTGGACCTGAACATCCCTGTCGCCGGAATCGGGATCGCTCACGGAGATGGTATTGCTGCCGGTGAAGGTCAACGTGCCGCCGGCACTCACATTGAACTCATCGTGTTCGCCTTCACCGTCGGGAACGGCGATGGTAACCGGGTCGTTCACCGGATCCACCGCGACCTGCACCCATTGGGATACCGTGTAGGGGCCGCCGGTACCGTCGACTCCTGCGTCAATAACGTTTATGGATAATCCTGCGTACCCGTCGGTCTTTCCCGAGAAATCAGCCGGCGGTTGATAGGTGAGACCGTCCAACGCGTCATTTATGGCTTCCAACGAACCGGAGAAGAAGACTACGCTGTCCTGAACACCGTCGCCCTCGAAGAAGATCAAGTCCGACGAGTCGCCGAAGCCCATGATCACCACCTCGGGCTCCGCCGGCAGGTTCAGGGAAACCTCGCCGCCGTACGGAACCACGATCTTGACCGCGTGCACGGTTTCGCCCGTGTCGACGTCCTCGATAAAGATGGCGTTCCCGTTCTCGGTGCTGAACACGAGCGGGGTCCCCATATCGGTGGCTTCCTTCAACGGCGCGTTGATGACCGGAGCGTTATTGGCGGGAGTCTCCAAAGTGTTGACGGCGATGTCGATCTTGAGAAGATCGCCTACAGCGCCGTAGGTTCCGGCCTGGCCGTTGTATCCAAAATCATTGGTGCCCACCATAATGCCGGCCCAACCGGAATAGCCGCTGCCGAGGTCTCCATCTGCGTCAAATACCAGGCCGTCGAGCACCAGGTTGATATTCTCGATGGAACCGACAATTCGGATCATATCGCTGCCATTGCCGGTCTGCTGCACGTAAAGATCTGGATCCACCTCGGCATTCAACGTCATAGTCCCGTTGGATGCAAAGAGGGAGACCCGGATGTCGCCGTCGTACGCGTCTCGGTCGGCAATTGATATGAGGTTGCCGTTGCCTTCGTCGAACAGCATGCCTCCGCCGGCCTCGTTAATAATCTGGACAGCCGTGGGAGCGGTAATTTCAGGGATGTTGTTGTTGTCCAGGAACCAGGGGAATGCGTCCTCGCCCGCATCGCCGTACGCCCAGTACTGCGGTCCTTGCCCCTTGTATTTGTACCATTGATCCGCGGTGATATCGAAATAGAACTGCTGGTCTGTATCGCCGTCGCCGTCCTGGTCGTATTCCCAGTAGGTGCGGTTCTGCACGGAGTTGTACTTGAAGACCAGCCCGTCGCCTGCAGAGTGCCAATTACTCTGGTTATCGAACACGAACGCGGCCGAACTCCCTGCATCCATATCCCACCACAGCTCGGTGGAATACATGCGCTCGTGGTTCATGGACCACTCGAGGTCTTCGTAATCGAACCGGAAACTCCCGAGGGGGTCGTGGGTCCAGTACGACGTGTTCTCGGACCAATCCATGCGGTGGGTCGTTCCGTCCCCAAGGTCGTGGACGTCGCCGTTGAGGAGGCCGGATGAGCCGAGGATTCCCGCAGTGCCTACGGCGGACCAAGACGTCCCGTAAGGATTGGTGGTATATCCGTTGTGCTCATACCACTGGCCGGTACTATGATTGTACATAAACAGCGCATCGTAACCGCCTTCACCGTCCGACAAGCGCCAGTAACTACTACCGCCGTACTTCGTGTACGACCAGCCATCCGACAACTTCCAATCGTACGGATGAGTACTATACTGATACCACAAGGGAGACGTCTCCCCTGTAGGCGCCCACGTCCCTTCGCCCGTCACCTGGTACCACTGCTCGTCGCCATTATCGTGATCATAGAAGAAGTCACCCATGAAGTCGCTGGACCAATGAGATTGGTTGTGGAGCCAATCAAATTCAAAACTCAGCCCATCAGCAACACCATGGGACTCGCCATCGAGAAGTCCTTCGGTCGAAGGTACATAGCCTGCCGTACCGACCTTATACCAAGCACTCCCATACGCAAGGCCCGTAGGACCATTATGTTCCCACCATTGACCCGTACCAGGCACATACGCAAACATCGCATCATAACCGCCCGAACCGTCCGACAACCGCCAGTAACTACTCCCGCCGTATTTCGTGTACGACCATCCATCCGACAACGCCCAATCGTTCGGCGTAGAACCGTACGCGTACCAAATCTCCGACGTTTCACCGGTGAGTTCCCACTCGTCGGTGCCTACCTTCTGCTGCCACTGGTGATCCCCGGTGGCGTGGTCGAAGTCGTAGAAAAAATCCCCCATGAACGCACTATTCCAGTACGTACGGTTCTCTACGGAATCGTACGTGACGGTGAGGCCCGAAGCGATTGCGTGAGTATCGCCGTTTACAATGGATCCGTGGCTTTCGTCGTAGGCTCCGCCAATCGCGTACCAAGTGGTGCCCACCGAATTGTCGGTGGGGCCGTCGTGCTCGTACCATTGGTCCGTCGTATGGTTGAAGCGGAACATGACGTCATAGGCATAGCCGCTGTCCCCTGCCTGACGGAAGTAACTCATGTCTTCGATTTGCTCGTGGACAAATCCGTCCACCGGTTGCCACTCACCATCCAGAACAATCCGCTCTTCCAACTGTTCCAGAATAAGATCCGGACTGCCGGCTTCCCCGATCCCCTTATTTTTGGACCAAATACCCATGGGTCACTCCCCTTTGTGATGCGGCTCTCTTATGTATGTTTGGTATAACTTGCCGGAATATCAACAGCATCCCCCGAACGGCGGCATTGCTTCATGTACAATTATAGAACGGCGCAACAGCTTGTCAACCACTTTTTTCAGCATCATCCTGTCGAACGGAACCGCCTTATCGACACCCGTATATGGGGTGAAATTTACCCACCACGGGGGAATTATTACCCACCAGATTCATGGTTCCGGCCTGAAATCGTTCGGAAAGATCACAAGGAACGATGCGGATCCGGCAGATAGGTTAAAGTCGCTGAGGCAGTATGGGGTATGACCGGACGGTCAAGAAACGAAGAGGCGGGAAAGAACGTATCCACAGATTACAAAATGCAGGACTGAATCTGTGCTAATCGCGGCGGTTCGATTTATGCGGCGAGCCCTTTTCTTACTTGGCGTCTTGGTGCCTTGGTGGTGAGATTTTCTCTGCATGTACTTGCGACTATGCACCCGGCCTTCTCATTCTATCGTAATCAGCGTGGCTCCCAATCCAAACCCATATGAACCCGTCGTCATCCTCCACCGCAAGGGCTCACGGCCCACACGTGCAGACCAGAAATTCCCCACCTTCTTGAACTGAAGCGAAGAATGTCTCGGGGTCTCTCTAAGAAGTCGAAAGCATCTGTCTGTCACACTGCGGACATCCTCCGGCAAGGCGTGGTACCGCTCCCAAAACTGATCGGTCGTTCGGTGCATCAGAAATCTCTGAGCTTCTGCCGATTCTTTGCTTCTACTGCTTCACGAACAAGGAAGTCGAGTCGGCCGGTCTCTGCGTCCGCCGCAATCTCTTGATCCCATTTCTCCCAATCCCGTTCGAGGAACCAACGCCGGAATCGGGTGTATTCCTCGGAGTTGAGGGAATCTACGGCCGTCTCCAGTTCTTCGATTCTCGTCATGCTGTGTCCTCCTCTTGTGCGAAGGGGATAGCGTCGTTTCTCCGGGGGGCTGGAACCCCGCTCATCCGTATTCGTCTGATAGGCATACCCGCCACTGTACATCAGAGAGGCGGAGACTTCAACTCCGCCTCTTTCTTCGGTAGCGCCGGTCCTATTTTTCCCCCTTAGAAAAAGGGGGGAAAGGGGGATTTGCTTAATTGCGCCGGTCCCGCGTTCCGCGCGGGATGGCGGTATTCTTCAGAAAGATCATCCACAGATTACACAGACGAACACAGATAAGACAGAATCTGTGCTAATCTCTGAAATCTGTGGATAAATTTCCTCGTTCCTGTAGGAGCAGGCCTCCGTGCCGGTTGCGTCAAGAACCGCCTCCCGGCCTATGCTGATGCCTTGGCGGTTCGATTAATGGGCCGATCCCTTTTCTTACTTGGTGTCTTGATGCCCTAGTGGTGAATCAAGAATGGTGTACCCGGAATTCCCGGAAACCATGCATCGGAAGTTCTGTTGACTTGTGGCTATATGTATTTCATTCTTGGTGTTCACGCGGCCCCGGCCCTTGCGTCCACTTGCCGAGCGATCCAGTGATAGGTGATTTCGAGCCCCTTCACTAGTGGTTGCGTGGGTTTCCACCCAAGTTTCTGCTCGATAAGCCTGTTGTCGGAGTTTCTTCCACGCACCCCCAGGGGCCCTTCTATATGCCGGATGGTCAGCTTTTTTCCGGCTATTTTCATGGCCATTTCAGCAAGTTGGTTGATGGTGACCATTTCATCTGAACCGATGTTCACAGGCCCCGTGAACTCGGACCTCATCAAGCGGAGAGTTCCTTCAAGGCATTCGTCGATATAGAGAAACGACCGAGTCTGCTTTCCGTCCCCCCATATTTCAATTTCTCCCCCATCAGGGCTTTGTGCAACTTTTCTGCAGAGTGCCGCCGGAGCCTTTTCCCGGCCTCCATCCCATGTGCCCTCGGGACCGAAGATGTTATGATATCGGGCGATGCGCACGTCCATGCCATAGTTACGATGGAAAGCAAGATAGAGTTTTTCGCTGAAGAGCTTTTCCCAACCGTAGTCACTATCCGGATTGGCCGGCAAGGCACTATCTTCACTGCAGTTCGGGTTATCGGGGTCCATCTGGTTGTGTTCGGGATAGATGCAGGCAGACGAGGAATAGAAAATCCTCTTAACGTTGCGTTTGAAGCACGCTTCCAGCACATTCAGGTTGATGAGTCCTGAATTGTGCATGATTTCGGCGTCATGTTCGCCGGTGAAAACAAATCCGGCTCCACCCATGTCTGCTGCAAATTGATAGACTTCATCGAATCGTTGGTCAACAACCAACCTGCACAGATCCGGATCACGGAGGTCACCGACGATAAAATCCTCCGCTTCGGTTTCCGCAAATTTCGGATACGCGAGGTCCACTCCTCTTACCCACAATCCCTGTGCTCTCAGGATCTTCACCATGTGTGCACCAATGAATCCCCCGGCGCCACAAACAAGTGCCTTCTTCATCGTGAACCTACCTTACTGAGCCACCGGATCGGATCGGCTTGAATTGGAGCGCTCCGATTCACAAATGTGCTGTTCGCGTATCCGGATGTTTCTGAACGTTTGGAGCCCCAAGACCTGGTTGCCCGCTTCGACTTAAATCCTCATGAAGCGTTATGGGTCCGTCGGCCGATGACTTAGGGACGACACAAGACAAGACCGTCATCAACACGCCGACGGAAGTTTGTCGAGCACCCCGAGCCATTTGCCGGCACCGCTCTCCACGTTGTTGGCCCGACTTTATCATTTGATTGGAGTTCGTTCAGTAGTCCTTATCACTCCCCAAATGGTACAAGCCGTGCCACCGTCTCCGGCAGCACTCGCACTGTCAGCCAAACGCACCGGTGCCCCATTCAAAGCGTTCCGTACCAATTCTCAGATTCGGCATGACGTACTGGTAGACTTTTGACAGTGGCTTGGCGATCAACGTCCATGGCTTCGGCTTCAGGCCGTTGATATCCCATGCCAACCGGTCGAGGCGATGAGCTCTTAATCGATTCCCAAGAGAAGCGTTCCCCTGGCCGCCTGACCTCATGACGGTCAAGACTTCCGGGATGTATCGGGAAGAAACGCCATGCTTGAACAGGAAGCGCAACATGAGTTCGTAATCGGCCGACAGTCCGAGATCGAGGTTGAAGCCCCCATATTTCTCGTAAAGCTGTCGTTTGGCGAAAAACGTGGGATGGGGCGGCATCCAGCCCGAATAAAAACGCTGCCTATGATAAGTCCCCGACCGCCAGTAACGAATCACCCTGGATGTATTCGCGGCATCTACGTAGACGAGGTCCGCATAGCATGACTCGGCTCCGGTGGTCTCGAATTCTCTTGCGATCCTGGACAAGACTCCTGCGTGAGCATAGTAATCGTCGGAATTCAGAATAGCTACAACGTCTCCGGTGGCCATGGCCAGCCCTTTATTCATAGCGTCGAAGTGATTCTTGTCCGGTTCCGAAAGGATCTTGGTGGCCTCGGTGGCGTGGCGACGCATTATTTCCAAAGTATCATCACTCGAACAGCCATCCACAAGGATGTGTTCGGACGGATAATCCTGACTCAGGACGCTCAGAATGGGATCCGAGATGGTCCCAGCCGAATTCTTCGCTACCGTAATTATGGATATCTTGATCCTGTCACTCACGGCACATCCTTCGAGCCATTAGCTTAGCGCTCCCCCGCATCAGAATGGACGTTGGACCGAACTGTGATAGGCTTCATCGGTTCTTCTTTTTCCGCTGGTCAGCG
Organism: Pseudomonadota bacterium; assembly: GCA_043806215.1. Classification (GTDB taxonomy): domain Bacteria; phylum Desulfobacterota; class Desulfomonilia; order Desulfomonilales; family Desulfomonilaceae; genus JAVHLK01. Next base: position 12,901 of record JAZDHD010000159.1, read on the forward strand.
TCTTGGGGAAATGCCTTAGGGCACTGAAGGTTAGGGACGCATCCAGCCCATCTGGTCTTGCCGGCGCCGTCACGATGATGTATATGTTTGTTCCACGGCTAGTCACGCGAAGTAAGTCGCTAAACGGCGTTGGATTGGGGAGGCAAAATGGTGATCAACAACGAGAAAGTAATCGTCACGGGATCGGCAGGTTTCCTTGGGAAGGCCGTCTGTCGAGAACTACTCCGTGCAGGCCACCAAGTCCTGGGTATTGATAGGCGGCCTCAACGCTTGCACTCTGAAGGAATTCATACAGAGATGTGCGACATCACTAATCGAAAACCCCTAACGGCAATTGTCAGATCGTTCTCGCCGGAGTGCATCGTACACCTGGCAGCTCGAACCGATCTCGATGAAACAAAGGACATCACCGGATACGCAGCCAATACCGACGGGGTCGGCAACATCGTTTATGCCTGCGAACAAACACCAAGCATACGAAGAGTGCTTTACACGTCCACCCAGCTGGTTTGCAGGGTGGGGTACAACCCTTCTCACGACACCGACTATTGTCCGTCAACCCTCTATGGTGAAAGCAAGGTGGTTGGCGAGAGGATCGTTCGTGATTCCGACTCGGCGGGAAAAGAATGGTGTCTTCTTCGCCCGACAACAATATGGGGTCCCGGGATGTCGGCCCACTACGTGAGATTCCTCAAGATGATTCGGAAAGGTTGGTACTTTCATGTGGGAAAGAAACCGCTCTACAAGTCCTACGGTTATGTCGGAAACTCCGCACATCAATATAGGATGCTGCTCAAAGCCCCTCCGTCGGCCATTCACCAGGGCACCTTCTACATAGCAGACTATGAGCCCCTTTGTTTGCAGACGTGGGCGGATATGATAGCAGCAGAGATGGCGGCACCTCGCGTGAAGACCATCCCTTCACCGATTGCTCGGGGCCTCGCCCTGGCCGGCGACCTTGTCACGGGACTAGGCTTGACCTCCTTTCCGTTTACCTCATTCAGATTAAACAATATCCTGACCAGTTACATCGTTGATATGGAGGCCACAAAGACCGTCTGCGGCCCTCTACCCTATTCAGTTCGGGAAGGCGTCAGATCGCTGGTTCACTGGATGTCGGGAGGAAAGTGATGCCTTCATCAGCTTGAGACACTGAAGCCTCTCAGCCGCAGAAAGCACTCACGAAGCATACGGCATCTCTCCCAAAGACAATGCACCAGCTAACGCCCGGGCACTGCACCCCAATCCTATCTCTGCTGGCGGCTCCGGATTTTTCCATCGGTTGCCATATCGCCCCTTGAAGACTCAAGCGCTATTGTATCACCGCTCCTCCACTGGAATCTACGAGCCGCTTTCACCATCATGCCAATCCTTGAGAAACAATTCCCTGCGCTTCACCAAGAATGCACAAGCATACAGCGATCGAACGACAGCTGCGTACAACTGGGCGACACTTCTCTTGAACTGCCTTGCGAGGCATAGGTAGCCAGAGGCAACCAAAGCACGGCCAACCGACTTAGGGATTTCCCAGAACATGCGGTGCCGGTAAGCGAAAAAGATGAAAGCCTTGCTGTACGACTTATACCGTGCCAGAACTCTTCCCATCGGCAGCCTGCTGATGGCAGACTCGATTGATGGATGATATACATGGAGTGCCTTGCTGAATTCGAATGGCGTATGTCTGCACGCTCTCAAATAGTAATCCCAATCCTCGCACGCACCGTAGTTAGCCCCTACTCCCAATCTCTCATCGAAGTATCCCGTGCTTACAACCGCCTCCATACTTAAGATCATGTTTATACTCATAGAATACTGATAATGGCGGCGATCCAATCTCTGACCGTCCTCAAGCGGGAAACGACGGTAAGGTTCGTTGTTTTCCTCATTAACCGCCACGATCAAATAGCTTCTACCAGTTTGAACTACGTTTCCGTAGCGGTAAAAAAAGGGAGAATCGAAGAGGGCATCGTCATCGGGAAACATAACGTGACTCGCTACTATTCCGGATTGCATGACGAATTCCAAGGCTGCATTTCGCGCCCTCGATAATGGGATTAGAGATTTCTGGTGCAGTCTATGTATGCGCACCCTAGTGTTGTCGCTCCTGAACAGACATTTGCTGCAAGTCTGATCAACTACGATGATCAGTATATCCACTGAGCGATTGTTCACTACCACAGAGTTAAGGAGCCTGTCAATATATTCATCGTCTATAAACGTGGCAATCATAATTATATCGTAAGCCATGAATAGGACCGGAATTTATGATCCGCCTCTATGTGCTCCGAACTATTTGGCGAGCACCAGCAAGGAATATCCACCAAGTGCCCTCGCTGTAAGATCTGGGACCCTATTGAAAAGGACTTTTCGCAATACATTGGCCAAGTGAGTGCCGACAGCGCCTTTCCGAATCACCTGACTCGCACTGAGTGGGGTATAGAGCGTATCTTCTACACTATAACCTGTTTCATTTAGCACTGCCAGAAAGACGTCTTTATTGAAATAGTGAAGATGACCAAATCTTTCTCGCGTCACCATTAGCGGTTTACCTCTGAGTACTCGATGCCACGTCAGTTCGAGCGGTACGTGAAAGACCTTGAAAACGGATCTGTTCCGAAGTCCTCTAAGGAACTGAAAATAATCTTCGACGTGTTCTACCACGTCTATTAACATGAGAACATCGAAAAAGCCATCGAACGGATCGCCACAGTAGAATTTTATCCTTTCATTGGCCTTCTCTCTAGCAATGGCATAAGCAGTTGGAGAGACATCATAGCCAACAAATGTGACCGTGTCAGGTAGCCGAGCGCACAAATTGGTCAGTATTTCCCCGGCGCCGCAACCTATCTCGCAGATGGTGAGCGGTGAAATACGGTTCCTTTCCAGAAGAGCGGCTATCTGGGACGCCTTCCAGGCCGAATCGCTTGCATGCCAGTCCGGATTGCTCTTTAGATATGACTCTGACAGATACCGCTTCAATCCTGCTGTCTCCTCATCATCAGCTTCTTCGCCCTCGAAGGATTAGAGTGCGCCGAGACGCTCGTACACCTTGATCAGCCCCTCCATCATCACGTCTAGTGAATACCTCCTCTTCCAAGTCTGGTAACCATTCTCTCGAATCTCATTCCATCTCGACCCAGGTGATACCAATACTGTTTTAAGAATTTCCGCTAAGGCTTGTGGGTCATAAGGATTATGAAGGAATCCGTTCACTCCGTCCTCAATAAGTTCTCCCGTACCTCCCACGGGAGTCGCTATCACCAATTTTCGCATTGACATTCCCTCGATGATACTTGTAGGGATCCCTTCAAACAGAGATGGCAATAGGACGATAGGCACTGCGTGCAGCAATTCCCCTATCGCATCATTAGGCTGGTATCCGTGAAGGTGGACCAGATGATTCACCCCCATGGATGAAGCCTTCCGTTTCACAAGGTCAGCGTTACTCCACCTGTCTTTTCTATCGCGCCCTATCAGATGGAGGTGCACCTCTAGACCCATCTGATGAAGCAAGCCAATTGACTCTACGGCGAAGTGCTGCTGCTTACGCATCTCCAAATCGCCTATGATAGCAGCCGCAGGGGCCAATTCAGCCTGGGCCGTGCAAAGAAGGTCTGGTGGCGCAATAGCAGGAATACCATTTGGTACCACATGCACTTTATCTCTTGGAATCCAACTTCTCCGAGTCAGCTCAAGAACCAAATGATTGCTGATTGGAACAAACGCATCAACCCACAGCGATGTACTCCAGTCCAGCAAATGATACATTGTCCGTGATAGAAAGGGCGTACCATGACCGTCTATGTGAGTATGAATCCTAGCGACATGGCGAATTTGAGGGAAATCACGCCTGACTAATCTTGCTGCAATGCTTTCCCGATAGTGATGACTTTGTATGAGAGCAACATTGTATCTGTATCTTGCGAGAATATCCCTAACTCTGGACCTACATGATCTTAGTGCACCCAGCCCGCGTATGGGCAGCTCGTGAACAGGAAACCCCAGGGCGGCAAACTGCCTCGAAAAAGCTGAATGTTGATCGCCCGTAAGGAGTACTGCTTCGTAAATCCTTCTGCGATACAGATCCTTCGCTATCAACAGAATTTTCCCCTCAATGCCTCCCAGCGGCTGACCATGACTATCACGCACGAATATAATGTTTCTCATCAGCCAGCTACTACCTCCCTTCCCGACGCGCTTGCATCAAGGGAGTAGTTCTCTCCATTACAAGTGCCGACATGTGGCTTCCTCAGAGTTCAGATACCCGTAGGTCCCCATCAATGCCCAAGCAACCCAAAATATTCTCGCCCCCCAACTGACGACGAGAAAGATTACGCACCATGAGACTAAGAGCCCGACAACGATCGCATCACAGGGAGGCGCAGGCCTCTTAAGACAATGAGTCAATCTTCCCAAAAGACTCCTAAGCGACAGGACAAAAAGTAACAATCCGCCGCATCCCCACTCTACTAGAGTCTGTAAATAAGCGTTATGAGGTATCAACGGTATCCAGGTAGTGTAGGAGTCTTTAGTCACCTCGATCGACCGAGCAAGCCCCACTCCCAGAATCGCATAGTCCGTCAGATGCTGGAGATAGTCTGTCAAGATGTCGATCCGCATGGAGCCCTGGGTATCCCTAACCGTGTCAATGGATACGCGCAGAGCGACGGCCTCCATCACAACACTGGAAAGAAGAATCCCGATGATTGCAGTGACGAGGAGCCCTCCGAATAAAAATCTGATCATCGTACGAAAACTGGAGTAGTAGATAACCACTACCAAGACAACAATTAGCCCCGCCATCGCACTTCGAGATGCGGACGCCACTACTCCCCAGATACCGACGCCAAGACTGGCTGCACCAGCGATCCTGAGTATACGACCCGCTCTAGTATCCACGACAACGAGAGAGTTAAATACGGCAACCACCATCGCAGTATGGCCTAGGTCATTTGGGTTGAGGAATCCTCCTGTCAACCGCAAGATATCTTCACCGCGGCTAATCGATGATCTATCACTCAGTGCCATCATGAAACAGAACCCCACCCCGAGCGCGACCGACACCAACAAGAAATCTCTTCGCGTGCGAATAGCTGCAGCCAAGGCGTAAGCGAACACTGCATTGAAAAAGAATCGGAGGACAAGTCGGCCCCGCTCCTGATCTATGGCGACGGTCGTCTCGTCAATCTCAGAAGCGGCGTCAATACCGAAGGAAAATTCGTCAGCATGCACAAGACCATAGGTGACTAGTGCGTGTACGACCATGAAGCAGAAGAACACGTTGTACGTCGTTGGAAACATTGCGATCTTGGGACTGATGAATACCAACCAATAACCAATCAGCAGTATCCCAATCATAACAAAAAACTGGGAGGCCGCCATTGGCAGCATTGGTAACTCCAGCAAGGGACCCCAGGAACAGACAAAGACCGAACACAGGGCCAAGAAGAGACCAGGTCTATCCACCCGTAACTGGACAGTATTCACGCACTCTTCAAATCGGGGCACTTCAGGCAGTCCTGTAAATGAAGCAATTCAGGTCTCCAATTTCCTTGATGCCAATTGAGCCGTCTATCCCAATACCCTGGGCACCTATAGATTGGCTCAGAAAGGTAGTCATAGCTGATCTCGCAGAATTCCGGATTACCATCCTCATTGCAAAGAAAGTCATATGCCATTGATTGAAACTCGCATTGTGCACTAACCTGATGAGCAATCTCAACACATCTCAAGTCAATATTCTTTACGTCGTAATCCAGCCTGCCGCTTCCCGAGGCTCGAAAATCAATCTCACGATTCATCCTGCGAAAACCAAAGGCACGATTACCGATTACAGTTATCCTCGTGTCACAATTATTGTTAGGCAGAAATTTCTGGAATAGGGCGTAGTTCTTATGGATAGCCCAATGTGGGTCTGTATCGATCTTACTAAACCAACGGTACATGTTGCCGCCTATGCGATGCAATTCGTTAAGTATATTGAAATGATCATGCCTAACGCTACCCCTAAATAGAAGTCTATTTTCCTGTAGACCTTTTCCGAACATCTTATTGATGAGCCTGTAGCCTTCTCTTCTCTTCCGGATAAGTATGACATTGTTGGATCCGGCCCCAGCCCTGAGTTTAAAGACCTTTGGGAGGTTGCAACCGGCCATCCAGTCTAGTGCCTTGTCACGCTCGTAGAAGACGAAGCATTGCGTCATCGGAAACCCATAAGTCTTCATCAGGAGAAACTGCTTAACCTTATCATCGTAATGCCAGTAGGTCTTCTGGTCAGGGTAGCAATTGATACCGTAATGTGACTCGACGACGGGTAGCAGATCCCGTCCAATGAGGTGGTGGCTGTCCTGATTAATGGCGCGCATAATAAAGAGGGTTAGTGAAGCTATCTTTTTCCAAAAATCCCGATCGCTCACGTTTAGCCTACAATGTGGGATCTTGTTAAATTCGAGGATGGTCTCATAGCTCCTGTTGAACCCCAACTCGCGGCCATTGTGATCCTTCAGATTGTACAAACCCACAAGCATCTTAACAATCCGCCATTAACAAGTGTATCTACGCTTTGAGCCCCAAGGTACAAAGCTCCATTTGTTTCTTTGGGACTTGGACGAGGTTCCCACAATCGCTGCAAGTCATGCCCGAGAATTCAGTCACGATTTGATTGGCTTGAATAAGTTAAGCATCAATCAGATGGATCTCTCAGTTCAGAAGACAACACCTTGATGATCGCCTCTCTGTATGATTCACAGCGTAGGTAGTGCAGTCGGTTGCGCTGTTTTTCTTTGCTATCAAGATACTTCAGCAACCCAAGTCTTCCCGCAATGCGACGGCCGATTGTGCGCTTGCCATGCAGGATATGAAGAAAATGCCGTCTCTGCTCAAAACAGAACTGTTCCCATTGCTTTTCAACGAAGCCCGGCACCAACAGCGCCTTGGAACGTCTTTCGAAGGCTTCAAGCGTCGCTCTTGAGGCTTCATCCGGTTCACGTTGAATACCGGGTTGATATGGGGACTGCCTGAACGGCACCATGCTGAGATTAACTCTTAGATCCCTATCGTCTACATCCAGGAGTACGAGGGCCCCCTTATGCCAACTTGCGTGGTCCGACGGGAAATCAAATAAGAAATTGCCTTGACCGTAAATAATCGGCGCCCCTTGGTAGATCTCTTTGCAACCTACGCAATGACTGTGTTGGCATACAACCGCTCCTGCTCCTTGCTCAACGAGGAATCGGCACATCTCCATGAGACTAGGGCGAGGGAATTGATAGAACTCGTTGCCTCCATGTAATAATACGACAAGCAGATCAAATTCTCCTCTGCTGCAATTCATAGTGCGAACAAACTCTATCACATCTATGGGATTCGCTCCTGCACGATCGACGCACGCGATTCCGAACTCGTATTCCGCCATGGCCAGTATGCCCACTCGCAGTCCCCTTACATCCATCACTTTGATTCTTCTTGCTTCAGCGAGGTTGCGTCCTGCCCCAACGAAATCAATGCAATGCGCCTTCAAAGCCGCGATAGTGCTGCTCAGACCGTCTTTGCCATGGTCCATGATGTGATTGTTGGCGAGCCCTACTACGTCGATTCCAATACTCCTGAGACCTCTAGCGGTACTCGTCGCCGCACCCAAGTGTGGTCCGCACTTCTCAATTGGGGACTCTGACTCGATGAGAGGACATTCCAGATTCACGATCACCAAATCCGCCCGTTCAAATTCGCTACGGAGGTCGTTAACCAGGGCCTTGCCGTCCCCACTTCCAAATAGAGGTGCATTGATTCCTATTGGACACGTGTCACCGCCAATTAGAATTCTGCAGAGCGAGATCTCCAGGTCCTCCGTGTCAGATTGAGTCCAGAGGGCAATGATTGATTGCCTGCGTAGAGCGTATTACCTCAATGGGCAATAGCTGATGCTTCCTCTATGTGAGAGGAGCCGTAACATCCGAGCGCTGACCGCGATAATCAGAATCCCACAAATCTGAATAGGCTCCGCCTTCAAAGATCCCCCTCATGACCTCGCCCGCTTATGCCCAATGTACATAACACTTACACTCAAAAGCCGCGATCTGATCTGCGTATTCAATAGCTTCGCTAAACTCGAGCTAATCTCATTTGCTGCTCGTACCGGAAGATTTATCGCCCTACCCAAATTTCTATGTCTATTAAAAAACGGCGTGTGCGCAGCCGGCAAGATAAATTGTATTCCGCCCACGTAATTGCAGAATATCGTTACGAAGCCTTGCGCTTCATGTACGCGCCGAAGCTCCGTCACATCCACTGGGCGGTGCTCTGCATATATCTCTGGTCTGATTACGCTGCTTAGAAAGCCATTCACTCCGAAAACATTTGGAACGATCGTCACTACAAAATTTCTTGATAACGAGCATATACGCTCCATTACCGGCGCAAGATCAACGAAATGCTCAATAAAACCATTCGAAAAGACAACGTCGTGTGTATTTGCTTCGCAATCCAACTCGAATAGATCCTGAGATAAGATGCTTCCCTCGATTCCTTGAAGCTCCATATTCCTCCGAGTCAATTCCGCGGCTTTCTCCGCATATTCCACTCCCGACACCTTGTATTTGAACTCCTTGCGAAAATAGGAAAGCCATCCACCGGGGGCACACCCTATCTCGATTAGCGAAAGCCTGTGTTGAGGAAGATTAGATTTCAGCAGTTGGTCTACGTCAGGCAGCGGCCTCTGCCTATACGGTATGCGGTGACCGGACCAAATGTTTTCCCATCTAACCTTTGAGGTGAGCTGGTTCTCCATGCATTCCTAATGGCGCCAGCCTGGCTCCGACAAGCTTTGCTTGAGGTCGCGCTAATAGCGGTGATGTTTCAGTGATATCGAGCCTAAGTAGCGTGTGAGGCTTCTCAGAAGTTTCAGGTACGAAACTGCGTCGGAACGTTCGGCATGAGTAGAAATCAGGGCATAGCACGTGACCAGAAACATCGCCATAAGCCCTAATGAAAGCATCCCCCTCAAGTATACCGATAACCAATCATCATGAAGAGCCAAGCTGACAGCCAGTGTCACGAAGAGGCTTGCCGCAAGCAATGGTTCAACATAGGCTCGACACAGCATGCTCCACCAGTTGATACCTAAAACGCGTATCGTGGTATAGATGTTCAGAATACCGTATAATACAAAGCTTGACACTAGTCCAGAGGCTAAGGCGAAATATGCATCGTATCCGCCATAATACAAGACCAGAATCAACAACAGCGGCGTCACAGCAAGACTCGTCCAGCAAATACAGACAGTCAGCCACAGTTCGCCTAGGCCCTTGAGCATATGGTGTGCCGCAGAAGTGCTTAACCCAAAACACTGTGCAGCAAAAACCACTTGTGCGTAAGGGGTTAGGAATGCGTATCCTTCCCCCAGCCACAACACGATTAGGTTTTTCATCAAAATGCACCCGCCCAGCACCGAGCAAACGGCCAGCACGGTTGTATATCGAACACTTCTTATGAGAAGCTCAGTGAGCGCAAGTCGGTTCTCTTCGGCGTGGTATGAACTTGTAGCAGGCATGATAGTCATTGTCATGGAACTTACGACTTGGGTCATTAGCATTCCGGGCATAAGAACGATAGTAAGATGCGTTACCAAAGACGCTGATACCAGGTTTCCCATAAGCCATTTCAGGCCTGCATTATTTGCCACTAGGCTCAGTGCTATCAATACCGTGAGCGAACCAAAGGAAAATATCATTCGAAAACTCTTCCAATCGGCTGCAGCACAACTGTTTTGAAGTCTCGGTACTAAGCGATAGGCCACCGGAACTTCCAAGAGTCTTGCAAGAGTCAGAGCTGCCCCTAGAATGATCACTGATGATGTCACCGATGGTTCAACAAGAAGAAACCATGTGGCCAGGGCAGCCAAGCCCCCATACCTCGAAGCGGTTTCCAACACAGCCTCAATATAGTATCGCTGTTTGGCTTGTAGAATGGCCATATAGGGCGCCAGAGGGACGATTGACAGAATGACGAAGGCTACAACAATTAGACAAAACTTGAGATCATTCAGGGCCGTCTCGAAAATAATCAGCGCTGAAATTATCCCGACTGATGCCAGCGTTGCTAAGCATAAGGCAAATAAGAAGCTTGAACTCAGAGTGCTGTTGACTTCCTCGATTCGGCCTTGTGCAAGAAAGGCGGCACAGTATTTCACGACGCCTTGCTGAAGGGAACTGCAAACCTGGTCTACCGATACTAGCAGTGCCCAGGCCATTGCAAATACTCCGTATCCGGATTCGCCTAGTGACCCTATGAGGTAGGGCACTAGAATTAGTTGGGGGATCAGCAAGAGGAATCTTGCCACCCACATAATGAGGGCATTGGAAACAATGAGATGAGATTGGCTAAGCATGTCTCAACGACTTGGTTGCTCACCGAAGCGTCATCGAATCCGAGAGCCGTTTTCCGCCATGGGCAGATGGTTAAGGCTACCACCGCCTCGAGGGGGTGGCTTCAGGACTTTCTGGCTCATACGGATCAATCCGGTCTTCGCAAGCCGCCAAGAAAAACCGGTTGTCCCAGACACGGGAACTGGGATTGGAATTGGGATTATAAAAAGCCTTCAGACCTGGAAACAACCTTTTCCGCCCCCTCTGCTCCACTCAAGTCGTCGCCTCACAGCGAGAGTGTCCCTCGCATCCCCGAAGGGGGCACGAGTCTCAATGCCACGATGAGGCATCCAACAACGGCGATCTGCCGGGAACACCGAGGTCCAGCGTTTCCAACTCCAGTGCCAGCTCCCTGGTTCGGCCCATCTCGTCAAGTCGTTGACTCCATGCCGCGATGAAGCCGCACCAAGTCGCGTTCAACGTGTCATTGTACGAGGCCCTATGGTGTTTGGGC
>JAZDHD010000160.1:0-20393 GCA_043806215.1 Pseudomonadota bacterium
CTCATATTAGGGCTAATGAATCTCAACTGTTACTTCTTTGCCCCGCTCCTTCAAAAGGTTGGCTATTGCTTGTACGCTCCTGCTCTTGAACCCCATTTCCTGTGGAAGGTTGGGATTCAGGTGAGCCGGATTGATCGCCTGGCCGAGCAGTATGCTGACGGCATCGGCATAGAGAAGTTCCCAGGCAAGTTTGCTTGATCCGTCCCGCTCGCCGACCAGTTCGTCAATGTCATTGACCGTCTGCAATATCTCGAGGCAGTGATTGACCGTATGAACCCCCTCCGTTACAAGGTCAACCCCGTCCAACTTCCCCGTGGGAGGGATCTTGTCCGTCATGCTGGACAGGTCGACAATTACATCCTTGCCGACCGCCTTTCCCACGATGCCTGCGGTTGTCCCGCCGCTGACGATCTTTCGGCCGGGAAGCTCCAGGAAGCGCTCTACGACCACTTGATCCTCACCCCTGTTCACCGGAGGACCGATCATGAACGAAGCGAACCGTTTGGGCCGGATCTTGAGAACGCCCGCGGTCGTATCGTCTCCCGGCCGATTCTCGTAGAGATCGTTGGCTTGGTCCACGAGGATTTGCGCAACCTTTTGAGCGGAGGCGTCTTCATAGACCTGAGTTTCAAGAAATTTGGCGATCTTCTCCCAATCCCATCCCAAGTTTAGGAGGCCTCCAATACCTGCGTGGATCTCCCCGTCACTCACGGTCACCAGCCAGTCTCCCGCTTCCACATGGACATGTGCTTCACGGATCTTCCTGGTGCCGAACACCCGTTCCTTGTACTGGAGTTCGCTGATATACCCCCTTTTGAGGAAGAAAGTCGGCGGGTTGTCAAACTCGGCCAGATAAACTCTCCCGTCGTCCTGGACTTTGAGCAACGTGAATGTGCTATAGGCTATCTTCCGTACCCTGCACTCGGGCAGAGTGTCACTAAGTGTATCAACGACTTCCTGCAGCGGCAGACCTCTTTCCATGAGTCTGGTAGCAATCTTGGTGGTCAAGGTGGCCAGGATGTTTGCCTTGACTCCGCTGCCCAACCCATCGGAGAGCACCATTATCTTTCCGCCTTCTATCGGCGCCACGGAGAGGGAATCGCCGCAGAGAATCTCACCGTGCTTACAGATATTCGCACCGCCGGATTCAATGAACAGCTGTTCGCTCATCTGGCCTCTCCCTCCTGTCCGGCCAGCTTGATGAGCTCGAAGAGGGCCGCCTTGGTCTCCGCCGTGGTCTCTCCCAGCAGTCCGGCAATCTCCTGAGCCACCCGCATCTGTTGGTGGATGACCTGCTGAGCTCGTGTGAGTGTTTCGGCCCTCAGCACGTCGGCCCGCTGGTCCTTCTTCACTGTGTCGGTGACGTCAAGGAGCATGAGGACTCGCAGATCTTCTTCGGGGAGCTTAAAGTTATAAAGCTTGGCTGTGCGGCCGAGCGCTTGGAGCTTGAGCCATCGGGATCCGCCCGATTCCTCGACGGATTCCAAGGGATCCACCCCGAACAGTTCCTTGAAGGTCTTTCCCTGTACGACATCCTGACCGTCTTCAGATGCAAGATCGACGAATGCCTTGTTGTGGTAAACCACGCGATGAGCTTTGTCTGCAAGGGCAATGGCAACCGGAACCCTTTGGAATATCGTCTCGGCCCTCTGTTGAGCGTGTTCCTGGCGGCTCTTGTCCAACAACTGCCTCGTTTGCATGGCTGTGAGCACCGTAAGTGAAATCTGATGTGGGCCGAAAGGCTTGGGAATGTAGTCGTATGCTCCAAGTTTGACGCATTCCGCAGCCTCTTTGGTATCTTTGAAAGGAGTGGTGAAAATCACGAGAACTTCGGGCTGCCGATATCTGATTTCCTTCAGCAGCTCTTGTCCTCTCATCTCGGGGACATCGACGGCCGCCACCACCACATCGTAGAATTCGGTCTCCAGTTCCTTGAGAGCTTCTTTAGCGGAAGTGGTGAGCTTGACTTCGAGTCCCTCATCCTCGAGTATCCTGTGGCAGATCTCAAGAACCTTCTCATCCGGATCCAATACCAGTACTCTGCTGGTGGCCCTTCCGTCTTCCGAGTCGCCGAAATGCACCAGAGGATCCGATATGTGAGCCATGATATGGGCCATGCCGTCCGCCATCTTCTCCAAGGAAGCCAACTTCTTGATTCGTTCCACCTGCTCGCGTGCCGCGGCAAGCTCCCCGGTCTGCGCGTCCACTTTGGAAGCCAGCTCTTTGCCCCATTGTTCGAGTTTGCTTCGAGAAATGGCAAGATTCCGGATCATCAGGTTGAACGTTGCCGCAAGTTCTCCCACTTCATCCCGGGCAACGACGGGGACTTCGTGACTGAGGTCGCCGTCCGCGGCCAGGCGGGCGGCATGGAGCATCTGGTCCAGGGGCCGGTTGATCCAGGTCACGAGGGAATAGGTTATGCCGCCCATGAGGATGACTCCCAGGAGTCCCACCAAGAGAAATGTGACCAGCAGCCTGTCGATAACCGAGGTAATCGGGCCCTCTTGGGTTGCTACCTGGATCGCCCCGAGGATCTTGTCATCCCAGCTCCGTATGGCCTTCGCGGTCGAGAGATATTGAGTACCGCCCTGGGTTTCCCAAGTCATCTCCATATGACCGGTTGCAAGAATTTCTTTACGAATCTGCTCGTTCGCCTGGGTTCCCACGAGGGGGTACCCGTCTTTTCCTCTCAGTGACGTGCTGACGGCCCGATCACCCTGGTATATGGTGACAAACCCAAGTTCTTTGCCAATATATTTGTTTCCTTTGAACAGGAGGTTTGATACGCTATCCACAATGCCGTTGTTGTTGTTGAGTAGTACGCCGCCGTAAAGAGTACCGACGACCTTTTCGCCCACCTTTAACGCATGGGCCGACTCAACGATCATTCCCTCCGTTTGGTTCCCGCCAAGGAGTTTCACCAGCGCGGGATTCTCCAGTTTAAGGCGCTCCACGGTGATGAGTCTAACACCGGACGCACCGGCCCCCTGCAAGGCTTTGCCGATGAGTTTGTCGGTCTTGAGATCTTCTCCGCGGCCGGCCTGGGGATTGAAAGCCCTTACCAGGACCCGTCCCCGCGCGTCGGTCACGGAGAGAAAACCAATATCGTTCTCAAGGGCCGCCATTGTCAGCAGATCGCGGACTGCCTGCACATCTCCCTTTTCAATAGAATGCGACAGCCCCTCGGTATTCACCAGCAACCGAATCTTGAGATCAAGGATCTGCTCGACATTCTTCAGGACAAAACCTGCAGTCGCTATATCACTGTTCAGACGTTCCCATGCCGTATTGATAATGGTTTCCCGTGCCAATCTCGTACCGATCAAGCTTGTCACAAGACCCACGAGCACTACGGCCCCCAAGAATCCCCCCAACACTTTCTGCCTCAGAGAGAAATCTTGAGCCCATCCCGTGAAATCATTCCAACTTCTCCACGGCATCCGGTTCGGTCTTCCCGCGTCCATGTTTTTCCCACCTTCACTTCTTTTGGAGAATCTCCGTTTCAAAGATATGCCTGGCTTCGTCAACGCTGTTCGCGTGGTAAAGCTCCTCGTCAACGAGGAGGTTAGCTCCGTCCGTGCACTTGTCCATGCAAAAAGTGCCCTTGAGTTCCACTTCCTTTTCCAGTCCTGCCGCCCTGATAGCTTCCTGAAAGTACTTTATTATCCCGTGCGAGCCCTTCAAGTGGCAAGCGCTGCCCACACATACGGTGATTACTCGCATTATTTGCGAACTCCTTTCCCAGTTAACTGATTGTCCTGGTTATCCTGCCGCTTCCACCGCAGAGCCGGAAAATTCGATACCGTGATTCGGACACCGGCCTCAGGCGCTGCACATGGATCCAACCAGCGTTCGTCGGCTTGCTCATGCTTATGATGTTCCTGCTGGAGATCGGCATGTTCCGAAAAATATACCGGATGCCGGAGACTCTGTCACGCAAGAGGGGTATCCGACCGGCATGAGCAGTCTACCACAAATGCGGGGTCCGATTCTTTGAAAATCGTCTCCGCAGCAATGAAGCCGGCCAAGCAAGACGTGCCTTCTACATGGAATTCACCGAGAGGCGGTGCGGGCCCTCCAAAGAGCGGCGGTGCGCGAAGTGATCGTTCACTTGCTCCATGAAGGCTTCCAACCGAGTCTTTTCATTGGTCTTCTTCAAGCCGTCGTAAACCAGGGTGAGCATGGGTGTTCCCGGACGTGTTCTCAATTCTCTCAGAAGTGCCGCGGTAACCACGGTCCCGTACGAACAGTTGAGGCTTATCAGATTCAGGAGCCCATCCGCGCCCTGGTCCAGATGGTGCAAAGCCGTAACGATGGGAGCGGTTATCCCGGCAGGGAGCTTGGTGTGGGCATGCTCGGACGCGGTTTTCCACATGTTGCGTCCCATGAGGTCCAGAGGTTCGGGAAAAGCCCTCTTCATTGAAGGAGAGCCCTTCACCTTGAGTTCCGAAATCGCCAGGAGCCCGTACAAGAAGCTCTTTCGCGCGGTCTCGAAGGTCAAGCCGTTCGCGAATCCCCATGTGACGTCTCTGAGCGTTTCGAGCTTGACGGAGTCGGAAAAGGTGGGCGGCGGCAGAACCGTCGCACCCAATCGCTCGATCTCCCGATAGACGTCATTGTTGGCGAACGGGACTACGCGCGTGTAGTAATCTCCCGTAACGGAAACTATGGGCCCCGGTCCGGTTTCTCGTACGGAAACGGCGGCTAGAGCATGAAACACCTCTTCCATGCCTTGCCGGACGCGACCGTTGCAAATGGCTTCAAAGAGTTTGTCCCGGCACTCGTGGTAAACCCCTCCCAGCTCCTCTTGATCTTCGGCTTTTGGCCTCAGTTGGAGGAACACGCGGAGCAATGCATCGTAGGCGTTAAGCCCTTCCCAGGCCCTGAGAAAGACCCGCTGACGATTCCGCATGGACAGGCCGAAGGCCTGCAAGAGCTGATCAACCTCCGAGATTACTCCAATGCCCAGGCCAAGGTTCTTCCTGACCTTGTCTATGTACGCAGAGTATTGGCCCAGTCGGCAGGCCGTGGGACCAAGAATATAGAAGAGCGACCGTTCCGCGGCCTGAGGCTGCACCGTCTCGGCCAGTTTGAGATAATCTCCCAGTATCAGTGCGTATGGGTGGCATTCTCCTCCCACCAGATGAGGACCGCCAAGCCTTTCCGATTCGCCGTCGGGCGGCGGGAGAACCCTTGCGTCGATGCCTACCGATTGCGCGGCCGCGGCGAATCCATATGCGTGTTCACACATGTACGGCAAGTAAAGAGTATCCGCCGTCCGCTGTTTGCCGATCCGCCCCCATGCCTGGGCGTACCAGGTGAGTTCTTCTCCCTCTCCTTCGGTTGTCCGATCCTCACGGGAAGGGCGGGCAGATTGTCCGGCCGCCGTCCCGGCCCGGGAAGTGCTTGATTCGGATCTCGGTTGCCTGATCCGTTCCAGGAATGCTTCGATTCTGGTGATCATGCCGGCCCTGGAAGTATGCTCGTCCATTTCAAGGACGAGCAAGGGCTTGGATCCAAGTTTGTCCCTGATGTGCCTCAGGGTGAACGGATCCGGTCCGCACCCGAAAAACGTAATCAAGACGGGAAACAGCCGCGGGTCTTCCGACACTTCCCGGGCAACTCGAATCATGTGGGCCTGATGCTTCCAGTAGACCCCGGGGCGACCGGAGGCGGGGCGAGAAGGAAAGAGATCCGATGGAAGTGCGCGTACCCCCAATCTCTTGAAAATGTTTCCCAAGTTCATATTGAGAAATGCGTCGCCCGTGTGGTAGGGCTTTCCCAGAACCACCAGGGCCCGGTCTTCTTCATGCAGGGAATTGAGAAACTCCTCACCCGCTTTGCGAAGCCGGGCATTGAAGCCGGCCAGATTCTCCATCCCCTCTTCAAAGGCGACTGCCGCGCGTTTCTTGGAGAATCCCAGACCCACGGCAAAGCTCATATGCTCCCGTCTGAACGAATCGGGATCGAGAGCAAAGCTGATAACCGGTTCCTTCCAATCCACGTCGAAAGCGCCCCGGTAAAACTGGGACGATGCCTGGATATAGGGACAATGTTCGCGCGTCTTGCCCGTACCTTCGGCCGGTTTCTCACTCAGGATCGAAGGATAGAAGAGCGTCTGAACGCCCGCTTGTACCAAGTCGTCTATTTGCCCTGCCAGGGCCTTCATGGGAAGGCACGTTTCAACTCTGAGGAACCGTGACCCTTTTTCAAACTGTTTTCGAGCCGTACGGGGCGCCACTGCCAAGGATATCCCGAGTTCCCGGCAGAATCCTTGCCAAAAGGGGAACCATTCGTAAAACTGTGGAGAGCGGATCATGCCCCATACGGTAGATCCTCGTTCCGATGCAGCCTTAATATGGGGGTCCAGCAAGGAGCTTCGTACGGTAAACGGGTCGGTGCCGGTTGTATTGCCGGAACCGCGTTCCTCCAACTCCCATCGGTCGCAAAGCCCACCCTGAAAGACGGTCCTCTCCCGGGCACTGTACTTGAAGATACGGCATCGATTGGTGCAACCCTTGCACGTGAACTGCTCCGAGGTGATCCGCCCGCGCTCCAGGACTATCTCCAGCCGCTTTCGAGTCTCGATTACACCCTTCTCCAGTTTCTCCCGGGTCTTCAGAGCCGCGCCAAGGGCTCCGGATACGGTGAAAAACTCGGGTGTGTGAAACGTGCGGCCTGTTTGTTGTTCAAATGCCGCCCTCACTGCCGAGTTTGCAGCCACGCCTCCCAGGAAGAGAATCCTGTTCCCCAACGGCTTGTTGTTGGCTACCCTCTCCAGGTAATTGTGCACTATGCTGATACACACGCCGGCCGCCAGGTCTCCGGAAGATGCTCCGTTGTTCTGATAATGCACCAGATCGGACTCCATGAACACCGTGCATCTGGTACCCAGGTCGGCCGGTGCGGGTGATGCAAAGGCCGCGTCGGAGAAGCATTGCCCCATCGGGAGATCGAGCCGCTGAGCCTGAGCCATGAGAAAGCTTCCGGTGCCGGCCGCACATACCCGGTTCATTTCGAAATCCCGTAAGCTTCCTCCTTCGAGTGCAATCCACTTCGAATCTTGCCCGCCTATCTCGACCACCGTGTCCACATCGGCGGAATAGTTCAGTGCGGCCGTGGACTGCGCGGTGATTTCGTCGATAATTACATCGGCATCGAGGAGTCTTCCCACAAGGTATCTGCCGCTGCCGGTGACGGCGACGGCATCGGGAAGCAAACCGGTTTTCGTAAGTTCTCTCAGTACGTTGTCCACCGCCTCGAACGTGCGGGATCTCGAAAGCAGGTATTCCCGTGCGACAATATCTCCCCTGCCGTTTATGATTACTCCTTTCACGGAGACCGAACCGACGTCCAATCCCATGACGAGGGGACGTTCAAGTCCGGTTGCGGCGTCGGGGTGTATGGCGTCTGCCGGTTCCCGCCGTTCGGCCGGGTTGAGTGGAGCAAAGCAGGAAGTTGACAAGGGAGCGTGCACCGCCCTCCGGGCAAGGTTCAGGAGGCCGTCCAGGGAACCCCGTCCGCGCTGCGGTCGGCGCTCGGCCAAAACGGCCGAACCCAGTGCGCCCAGGACCTTGAAATGAGGCGGAATGACGACATGCTCGTCGGCGAGGCCGAGGAGTTGCCGAAAGGCATGCACCACCGCAGGATTGCTCATAACGCCGCCCTGCAGCGACACGAGGGGGCTGATGGACTCCCCCTTTACCAGGGTGGCAATAAAATTCCGGACCAATGCGAATGCCAATCCCAAGAGGATGTCCGGCAGCGGCGTACCTTCCTGGGCCTGATGAATCATATCCGTCTTGGCGAAAACCGAGCAGCGCCCGGCGATGGGGGCGGGAGTCCTGCTTTGAAGGGCCGTAGGTCCGAATGACTCAATAGCCAAACCCAGTCTCTCAGCCTGTTCGTCAAGAAACGCGCCGGTACCGGCGGCACAGATCTCGTTCATGCGGAAAACCGGCACGCGTGGAATGGAGCCGGCGGGACCGGGTTCAAGAGTAATGAACTTGGAGTCTTGCCCGCCTATCTCGATGATGGTCCGTATGTTGGGATTGACTTTGTAGGCACCGGCGGCGTGGGCGGTGATCTCGTTTACGGCAGGGAGTCCCAAAGCTTTGGAAAAGAGTTCCCGGCCGCTGCCCGTGACCAGGGCGCCTTTGAACCCGTGATTCCCGCCACACGCGTTTCTCAATTCCTCGAGCGCCGCTATGAACTCTTTGAGAGGGCGTCCCCGCGTGCGGCGGTACACGGTGATCGGCTCATGCGGGCCGTCTCCCCGCAAGACCAGGTTAATGCTTACCGATCCACAATCTATTCCGAGATACCACTTCATGGCCAAGCCCCCTATCCGAAAACAGTTGCGCAGGTTTCATGAAAGCAGCCGGCAGAACATGGTTGTCAGTCCCCGGTAATATCCGTGTCGCGGCCGTGATTCTCCACGCGTGTTCCGGCAATGGGGCCTCGCTGTAACCTTTAACCGTCGCTACAATGCGCGGAGAAACTCGGGCCTCAGTGTCCGCTTGTCCCGTGCCTGGAGAACCCGGTCCATTGCGCCGAGGATTTCAGCCTTTTCTTCCGGGAGGGACGCCTTTATGGGCAAATAGTTTGAAGCATGATTGGACCTGAAGACGCAACGGGTGAACGATGACTCGTCCACCATGATCCTCAGTTCGTTAATCAGGCCGAACGGGTCGGGAACCTGGAACTTTCCCTGCACGTAATCCTCGTGCAGGGGGGTCCCGGGAACAACCATCACGCTCAATGCCCCGACATAATCGGGATCCATGTCGGTCAGTATTCGAGCCGTTTCCCGGGCATGCCGTTCGCTTCCCTCTATGCCACCGATGCCGAGAAGCACGGTGACCGACAGGATAATCCCGGCCTGCTTAACCTTATGTGCCGCTTCGACCAACTGGTCGTAGGTCGCCCCCTTGCAGATCTTCTCCAGAAGGTCCGCGTCCCCCGTTTCCACTCCCAGGTAAATGATTCCCAGTTTCCGATCCCTCAGAGCCTTTAGATCGTCGAGGGATTTCTTCCGGATGTTCTTGGCATTGGCATATATTCCTATTCGTTGAACCGAAGGAATATACTCGTTCACCGCGTCCACTATTTCCAGCAAACGTCTTTGGGAAAGGCAGAGGGCATCTCCGTCCGCCAGAAACACCCGTTCCACGGGTCCCATGAATCGGCATTCTTCCAGGTCCCGTCGGATTTCGTCGATGCCGCGTATGGCAAACCGCTTGTCCCTAAAGCTTCCGCAAAAGGTGCATTTGTTGTGGTTACAACCCACCGTGGCCTGAATGATCAGGCTTTGTGCTTCACTCGGGGGGCGGTAAATGGCTCCAATGTATCTCACCGTGCTATCCTCATGATTGCTGTTGTTCCGCACCGCGGCCGATCCATCCTTCGTCGCCCGCGATGAACGGCACGTTAAATGTAGTTGATGTCTTCGTTCACAAATTTCTCGAACTTCTTCCGTGCGGACTGAATCACATCCCCGTCGGCTCTCAGGAAGACATAATAGATATATGGGTCTCCCTGCACGAGATACAAGATCCTCTGTTGAGGAATGACGGGCCCGTGCAGCACGCGAATCATTTCTCCCGTGGCGGGATCCTCCATCTTGGCAGCGGTCCACCCATTGGGTACCGATTCGGATTTGATGGCAGGATCTTCATCCACGCGCTTTCTCTTACGGATATATTTTGTACGAAAAACAACCTTGTAGGCGTTCTTGCCATTGACCTTCACGTATTCCTCCCGGTCTCCGGGCCGGACTATTTCCCCGCCCGGGAAGAGTGAGCGGTAGTGGACGGCCAAATGTTCCAATGGCTTGGAAACGCTCGTTTTCCGCACCTCCACGAATGCGTTGTCGTCGCGGCTGCCGAATCTCGCCGTGGAATCATCCTCGTAGATCAACGGGTACGGTGCCGCGGTGATTTCCTTGAACCCACGAGACCCAAGGCAGCCCGTCAGGAAAAGCGTCAAGGCAAGAACTGCAAAACATCTCGGGATGTTCATTGGTACGCAACGGCCATTTCAGTGTTCCGTTCACCGGACACCGAGAATGAGGATTTATTTGCGGACATATTTCCCTGGGTCGATGATTTTCGCCGTATCGCGCCGCGGTATGTTTGATATGCCGACCTTCAACGCCGGGTGGCCCAAATCACTCTGAGCGGCCTCGCGTTGCAGCAGCTTCCGGACATTGCCTCTGAACTCGGCGTGGTCAGCTTCGTTTTCCTGCAGATCGTGAACTATTTTCAACGTTTCCCGGCGACTCTGCCTCAGGTTCTTGTCATCCGGCCGAGACTTGACGGCCTCGGTGAAATCGTCCACGGCCTCCTGCAGTTTCTGTGCCAACTGTTTCTGCAACCGGTCGACGGCTTTGAGAAGCACGTTCACCCGGTCGGCGGTTTTCGCCGAACCGCTTTTCAAGACTGCCGTGTCACTCCGTTTCAGCAACCCCCGCCGTTCCAACCTGGTGAACAATTCCCGGATATCGTCCGATCCAAAACGCTTCACATCGTCCATTATCTCTTTGAGATCTTCTTCAACCTGTTTCAACCGGGCGAGCGCCCGCAGTTCACGGACCCCCGTAAAATGAGGTTCCTGATGGATGACCTTGTCGTATTGCGCCTCCGCATGCGTGTTCCGTCCGGCCAATTGTAACGTCAGCCCCATGAACAGCCTCGCATCGAGATCACTCTCGTTGTTTCTCAGCGTAGCTTCAAAATCGGAAAATGCCAGTGCAAGGAATGTTTCGCGGTCATTTTTGTCTTTGTCCTCGGCCATTGCCAGGTACGCCAGTCCCCTGTTGAATGTGCTCTGGTCGATAAAGGTCTTGAATTGCGATGGATCGTCCACTTTCTTGCTGAGTTTGTGAAGAAGCTTGTAGGATTTGGCGGCAGCCTCCAGCTTGCCCCTGTTCTGAAATTCCACACCATCGGCCAAAGCCTGTCGAAAGCACTTCAGTATATCGTAACCCAGTGATGCCGGGGCTTCCGCGGAAAACTGATTGCGTTTCTCGTCTTGAACCGTCACCCGGAGCCTGTAATTGGTCCCGGTAGCACCGGCGGCCATGGTTGACGGTATTTGGAGCTTCAGCACCGTCCCTTCAGGATGGATCTTCGCTTTAACCGTGGGATCATCGGATGCGTCCTCCATTGTTATGAACTGTTCCTTTCCATCTTTGACCCCTACGAGGCTTGTCTCGACACTCACCGGCTTCAATCCGGATTTCACGGAAAAGGAAACGTAGCCTTGTTGGAGCGGACACACGGATTCAAGCGGCTCTTTACCTTTCGAGTCTTCCGTGATCTTGACGTCGGTAATCTGCGCCTTCGTTCCCTTGAAATTCACGGGGACCGGCGGGTCGGTGAACTTGACAATCCCGCGGTAAGGATAGAAGTTGTAGCCTTCCTTTTTCGGTATCACTTTGAAGAAACCATCCGCAGGAACCTCGACCGAGAAAACCCCGTCCCTTCCGGAACGGGCCTGGTGGAGAGGCTTGTCGTCATCAATGTTCGACAGCACCAGTTGGGCGTCCGGTAGAGCTTCATCGTCAGGGCCGGTTATTCTTCCCTCGATGGTATTCGCCACTCGAAAGGCGGTAGTCTTGATCTTTTCAATGTTCTTGAAACTCAGTGAGGCCGAGACCTTGTACTGTCCGGCATCGACCTTCTTTGTGATCCGGTTCCCGCGGCCGATCTGAAATCCCTTCTTTATGGCCGCGCCGCGATACAGTTTCCAAGTGACTTCCGGCTTCTTACCCATGTCGTCGGGAGCCTCGACCTTGGCTTCAAATTCGATCTCTTTGTTTGCCGGGTAAACCGAATTCCGTTTTGGCGCGACTATGGTTATCTCTATCCGCGCGGCCTGGTCCTTCTGCTCGCCTTTCCCCTTCTCTCCGCCTTCCTTGGCCGAAGACATGGCCTTCGTCACGGTGTCGGGGACCTTCTGTTGGATCATCTTCTTGGG
This sequence comes from Pseudomonadota bacterium, assembly GCA_043806215.1. Lineage (GTDB taxonomy): Bacteria > Desulfobacterota > Desulfomonilia > Desulfomonilales > Desulfomonilaceae > JAVHLK01. The sequence goes on from JAZDHD010000160.1 coordinate 11,980, forward strand.
ATCGCAGCCTGTGAGGATGAGCAGGACACCGACCAACGAAAGGCCTACCAGATATCGTAATTGCATTTGCATCAAACTCCCGCCAAGAAATGCCTTGAACGGGCGAAGTCCGCCCGGTCCCTTCGTCCGTATCCGGCTAAAGATTACAATGCTTTTCCGCCGGCCGTCAAGGTATCTATGCAGCCCGGAAGGGCATGTGCCGGAGGCGTGATGAACAGGTCCTCCATAGTCTCGCCCGCACCTGCGTCCGCCTTCGGGCCGTTGATTCTCCCCGCTGCTCAATTCAAGTCCATCACATGCTTGACTTGGGGAATACCGAGGACTATCGCCATAATCACCACCACTACCGCTGAAGCAATCACCAGGAACTCGGGAAGCATGGAGAACCTTGCCTCGCCCCGGTTGATATGCTTTCTGGTCAAGAGGAAACGGATTCCGGAGAGAATTATCGTCGTGCCCGACAGAAGAAAAGCCAGGAAGCTGAGATAGAGGATCACCGATGACGACGCGTAATGAATATCGGCTTGTTCAAGCTTGAGAATGTGCTTCATGAAAATATCGAAGCGTTCCATGACAAAGCCGAAAGCCAGAAGACCTATGCTCGTCCGCGACCATGCCAAGAAGGTTCGCTCATTGGCCATGTGACTACGTTGCCATGCCAAGAGCGTCCGGTCGTCCGACATGATGGCCGGCGGCCGTGAGCACGAGCGGGCGTACTCGACCTTGGGGACTTCGCCTTCGGGACATGTCATCGTAAGTTGCCTCCCTTGAACCGGATTGAACCGTGAAGGTTCGCGCTTGAATTGACCGTATCATACCCACTATCATGTCGCCACGGACGCCGTGAAGTACGTCGGCATTGCAGCACGCGGCACCTTACGGAGCACCCATGAGGCTTGAGTACCAAATAATCATTGCCTTTGCACTGGATCTGTTGATCGGAGATCCCAAATGGTTTCCGCACCCGGTCCGCATGATCGGCCGTTTGGCCATGTGGTTGGAAGCACCTCTTCGGAGGACCATTGGGGATCCCAAGACGGCGGGCATTGCCGCGGCAATGCTGGTGATCGCCTGCACCGGCTCGGCGACGGGACTTATTCTTTTCGCCGGGTATGCGGTGAACCACGCCTTGGGAACCGTGCTCTCCATCCTGTTACTCTACATGGGGATTGCAGCCAAAGACATGGTCGACCACAGTTCGGACGTTCAGAAAGCCCTGGATTCCGGTGACCGTGAAGAGGCGGCGCGCAGGGTGGGCATGATTTGCGGCAGGGATACCGACCGATTGGACGAACCTGCAATGGTGCGGGCCACGGTGGAGAGTGTGGCCGAGAACTCGGTGGACGGTGTGACCGCGCCGCTGTTCTTCGCCGTATTGGGCGGTCCCGTCGGCATCATGATCTACAAGGCAATCAACACGTTGGACTCGACCTTCGGCTACAAGAACGAACGGTACATCCAATTCGGATGGGCCTCGGCCAAACTCGACGATCTCGCCAACTACGTGCCTGCCAGGGTAACTGCCTGCGTCGTCCCCATAGCTGCGTTCTTCCTGGGCTTGAGGCCGGTATCGGCCGTCACCGTGTACCTGAGAGACCGGCACAAGCATCCCAGCCCGAACTCCGGGCACACCGAGGCGGCATTTGCCGGAGCTTTGGGGCTGGAGCTCGGTGGACTGAGCTATTATGGAGGCGTACCCTCGCACAAGCCAGCCTTGGGGGATCCAATCGTACCTGCCGAACCGGACCGTATCCGCCAGGCCAATCTCCTCATGCTCGTGACCGCGGCTCTGGTTATGGCCGTGTATATTCTCGTGAGGATCGTGTGCATCGCAACTGCCTTCGGCACATTAGGATCTGTGCCCAAATGAGCCTATCATCGAAAATCATTTCAGTTGACTTTCCGGCCCTCAATAGTACACTACCTGTTTTCCATAGAGGCATTGATGTGTTGAAGGACTCCCCAACACTCCGAACGCCGGTCACAGGCTGTCGTTCCGGCCAAACAAACGGTCCGGACTGACGGTCACGGCGTGTACGGTTTGTGCCCCGGGCAACGATCCTCAGCGGGCGGTCATGCCTCCACCCAAACGCCGGAGGACATTGGTAATGGACTACAAAGAGACTCTGAACCTCCCCAACACCAAGTTCCCCATGAGGGCCAATTTGCCCCAGCGGGAACCTGAAATGCTCAAGCAGTGGGAAACTGAAGATACGTATAAGAAGATCCTGGAAATCAGCCAAGGGAGAGAAAAGTACATACTCCATGACGGGCCTCCGTATGCGAACGGGCACATCCATCTCGGTACCGCTCTCAACAAGATCCTCAAGGACATGATCGTCAAGTCCAAATTCATGGCCGGTTACAACTCGGACTATGTTCCCGGCTGGGATTGCCACGGTCTTCCCATCGAGCATCAGGTGGACAAGGAACTCGGCCGCAAGAAGCGGGACATGACCAGCGTGGATGTCCGCAGACACTGCCGGCAATATGCCGAGAAGTTCATCGATGTTCAACGGAACGAGTTCAAACGTCTCGGGTGCTTCGGTGAATGGGAAAACCCATACCTCACGATGAAGTATCCGTACCAGGCGACCATAGTCAGAGAACTCGGGCGGTTCTTCGAGTCCGGCGCGGTATACCGGGGGAAAAAGCCGGTTTACTGGTGCTCGTCGTGCGTCACCGCGCTGGCTGAAGCCGAAGTCGAATACATGGACGCGGGAACCCCGTCCATCTACGTCCGGTTTCAGGCGCGTGACGGTTTCGCCCGCGTGGTTCCGGAAACGGAAGGCAAGAATACGTACGTCATCATCTGGACCACTACGCCCTGGACCATCCCGGCGAACCTTGCAATAGCCGTTCACCCGGACGAAATCTACGCGGCCGTTCAGGTGGGGGACGAGGTATATGTACTTGCCGAACGACTCGTCGCGATCAACATGGAAACGTTCGGAATCACCGACTACCGGGTCATCGCAACATTCGAGGGAAGCAAACTGGAAGGGTTGAAATGCACTCATCCCCTGTATGACAGAGAATCCCTCATGATCCTCGGTCCCTTTGTCACGCTCGACACGGGGACGGGCTGTGTCCACGTCGCGCCGGGACATGGACAGGAGGACTACGAAGTCGGTTTGAAGTACAACCTGGACGTGTACGCCCCGGTCGACGATCACGGAGTCTTCACCGACGAGGCTGAATTCTTCACCGGCAAGTTCGTATTCGACGCCAACGACGATGTCATGGCCAAACTCCGGGAGAGGGGTGCACTATCGGCATCGGAACCCATGCGGCACAGCTATCCTCACTGCTGGCGCTGCAAGAAGCCGGTGATCTTCAGAGCCACTCACCAGTGGTTCATCTCCATGGAAAAGACAGGTCTGAGAAGCAAAGCTCTGGAGGCCATCGACTCCGTCAAATGGATTCCCAAGTGGGGCCGGGACAGGATCTACGGGATGATCGAACATCGGCCCGACTGGTGCATCTCGCGCCAGCGGAGCTGGGGAGTTCCCATCACCGCAATGCGATGCGCGGAATGTGACGCGGTCGTCGCGCCGCCGGAACTCTTTGAGAAGGCCGCGGCGCTCTTCGAAGAACATGGTGCCGACATCTGGTTCCAAGCCGATGCCAAGGATCTGGCACCGGAAGGGATGACGTGCCCGTCGTGCAAGAGCACTACCTTTGTCAAGGAGACGGACATTCTGGATGTGTGGTTCGATTCCGGTGTCAGTTGGGCGGCTGTGTGCGAAAGCAGGGACAACCTCACGTACCCGCCGCAGTTGTATCTGGAAGGGAGCGATCAGCACAGGGGATGGTTCCACAGCGCTTTGCTGACCTCGGTGGGTACGCGCGGCAGAGCGCCTTACCACGGCGTGCTGACCCATGGATTCGTGGTGGACGGCCAAGGCAAGAAGATGTCCAAGTCTCTCGGCAACGTGATTCAGCCGCAGGAACTTATCAAGAAATACGGTGCGGACATACTCCGGTTGTGGGTGTCCGCGGAGGATTATCGGGATGATATCCGTATTTCACCGGAGATCCTGGAAAGACTTTCCGAGGCCTATCGCCGCATTCGGAACACGTGCCGGTTTCTCCTCGGCAATCTAGCGGACTTCGATCCGGACAATGACATTGTCCCGCCCGAACGGATGAGAGCCTTGGATCGGTACGCGCTCGACAGACTCAATCAAATAATTGAACGGGTAACAAGAGCGTACGAAAGTTTCGACTTTCACGTGGTTTTCCACACGCTGTACAATTACTGTTCCGTTGATCTTTCTTCCCTTTACCTGGACATCCTCAAAGACCGCCTTTACGTAGAGACCACCGACGGGGAATTGCGTCGGTCGGCTCAGACCGCGCTGCATCACATACTTGCGGCCCTGGTGAAGTTGATGGCCCCAGTGCTGGTCTTTACCGCGGAAGAAGTCTGGGCGTCGTTCAATGCCGACCCTGAAACGGCTGCGAGCGTACATATGACGTCTTTCCCCACTGCCGTCGAGGGCATAGTCCTCACGGCCGACGAGCGCAGGGCGTGGGACTCCATGGCGGCATTGAGACAGGAAGTGTCCAAGGCTTTGGAAGAGTCGCGCACCGCCAAGGTCATAGGATCGTCGCTGGAGGCGATGATCGTGATTCATGCACCAGGAGATTTGGCCCGTACAATCGGGGCTATGGAAGATCCGGAAGGCTTCTTCATCGTGTCTCGGATCGAAGTCCGTGAAACGGACGGAGCCGCGGCACCGGACACGGAGGGCGGGAATCTTCCCGGAATCCGTATCGAAGTGAAAAAGGCCGAAGGGGACAAGTGCCCCCGATGTTGGGTATGGACCCTGCAGATTGGTTCCGACGCGAAGTACCCGGACGTATGCCCCAGGTGCGCGCGCGTGCTGAGGGAATCGGGCGTAACACCGGAATAGGATTGCCGCGGAGCGTCCCGTTTGCCTGAATTCGGTGCCGTTGACAGCCGCGTATGACGACGCGACGAAGCAATGTCACCGGCCCTACGGTTTGGAGAGACGCCATTGCCCAAATCGACTCGATGCTCAACTCGCTTACGGCAAGACCTTAATATGCCGGTAATATAGGTCAAGCATATGAACACATTTGCCCTGAAAGGGCACACCATAAACAGTCCCGCGTCCCGCGGGATTTCAACCCGTGGGAACGGTAGACAACATGCGCAGTTTCGGACCCTGACGGGGTCCACCAGCGGGGCATCGTCCTTGGTCGGCCCCTTCAGGGCCGCTCCAAGAAAACGCCTCCCCCCCTTTTCCACGGGTTGAAACCCGTGGCTACTCACGGTGAGCCCCTGCGGGGCACTGGTTGGTCACTGCCTCCAATTGCTTCGCCCATTGTCGGCAAATTCCTATGGGTGCCGGCAAACAGATATGGGGTTTGCTCAGGGCAGGAACCTGGGAGCGAATTGTCACTGCGGTACGTGATCATTCCACCCAATACGAGAGGCCGACAATCAAAAACACCACTAAATTCTTGATATTTGGGCTGATTGTCCTTGCAATCGGGGTCTCCGACCAGGTGTCGAAGTATCTGGTTGCATCGTCGGTACCTTTGAATAGCGGCGTGCAGGTAATACCCGGATACCTGGATGTCGTGCACGTGAGAAACAAGGGTGCCGCATTCGGTATCTTTTCCCAGTCCACATGGAGCGTACGGTCCACGCTTTTTCTTGTCGTACATTTTATCGCGCTCGCCGTCATTTTCCGGCTCTTGGCTTCCACAAGAGATCCGGATCCATACCTGTTGGGGGGATACTCACTTTTCTTCGGGGGCGCGGTCGGGAATCTGATCGATAGATTGCGCTTCGGTGAAGTGATCGATTTTCTCGATGTCCACATAGGAAACGCTCATTGGCCCGCGTTCAATGTTGCCGATTCCGCGCTGTGCGTGGGAGCCGTCCTCCTGATTCTGCACTTTCTTTTTGCAGGCAGACGGATCGGACGCGATTCCCATCCTCCGGCAGCCCGCGGAGACGCCGGTGCTGCTTAAGAGTCACCGGCGGGGACGCCGGAGCTACTGAAGAGTTGTAGGCACGGACGTGCCGGGAGCCGGCCAGTCGTTTCCAAAAATATGCCGCCGCGTGCCGGGAGATGACTCCCGCGGGAGTATCTGATACAGTACATACTATGGAAACTCTCTTACACATTGGTTCCTCGACTTGGGATTTCTTCCGGGAGGCGTCGATCTACCTGCTCTTGGGGTTTCTCACCGCGGGAATCATCAGGGTTTACGTGACACCGGATTCGGTTGCTCACTACTTTCGGCGTGGAAGGTTCGGATCGGTTCTTTATGCGTCTTTGCTCGGCATCCCGATACCGCTCTGATCGTGCGGCGTCATCCCCGCAGTTGCGGGTCTCAAGAAACAGGGAGCCAACAACGGGGCATGTCTTTCGTTCCTGATCTCCACCCCCGAGAGCGGCGTGGATTCCATCGCTTTGACCTATTCGCTTCTGGACCCGATCATGACCGTGATCCGCCCGGTAACGGCATTCGTTACTGCGTTGTTCGCAGGAATAGCGGAGAATTTCACCTCGGGGTCTTACCATGCGAGTCAGCTGACGATGCCCGACAGGACATGCGTTGTCGACGGATGCTGCGACGGCATTGATTGCGACCCGGTGAAGCATGCCCATCATCATTCGTTTGGGGAAAAGCTGCGGGCCGGGGTTCTGTTTGCAACCGACGAGCTGCTTGGAGACCTTGCGGACTGGTTTGTCCTAGGAGTGATTCTTGCCGGGATTATCTCGGCACTGGTTCCCGAGTCCTTCATCACTCATTCCCTGGGATCGGGGATTCTCTCCTACCTTGCCATGCTCGCGGTGAGCCTGCCCATGTACGTTTGTGCAACCATGTCCACGCCCATTGCCGCCGCGCTGGTAGTTAAGGGTCTGAGTCCGGGTGCGGCCCTGGTATTTCTCGTGGCCGGCCCCGCGACAAATGTGGCGACAATCACCATGGTGGGCGGAATGTTGGGACGTCGGACCTTGGGGATCTATCTGGTTTCCATCGTGATTTGTACGCTTCTCATGGCGTTTTTGACCGATGCGGCGTACACTGCGATGGGTATCTCCGCCAAGGCACAAGCCGGTACGGCAGCCCGGGAGTTTATTCCGTACTGGTTGGAGCTTGCCGCGGCACTCGTGTTGGCCCTGCTGATCGCGAGGGTTTACGGGAAGAGGATACGGACGCGACTCTCACGGCATGCGCCGTGCCCGGCGGTCCGTAAGAATGCAGCCGGCGGCTCCTCATGCGGCTGTACGCACGACACTCCCGGTGGGACCTGAGGGACCGGCCGCTCCTCGTGAGGGAGCTCTTACGAGGGGGGAGGCCCATTTGTTGCGGAGCGGACTTCCGGATCAAAGACCGGACAGAGCCCGGAGGATGGGCGTTACCGGGCGGAGCCTGGGAACGAGAAGAAAGATGACGGGCAGGGACGCCCGTCCCACGAACGAGGTTCGATACTCCGATAGTGCGGAGTTGACCCAACGCGTCTTTCCGGCGAGCAGCCATGACAGGCCGGTCTCAACAGACCATGAAAATCCGTTGCGGAGCGGCCTTCCGGGTCAAAGACCGGGCAGAGCCCGGAGGATGGGCGTTACCAGGCGGAACCCCGACCATTACCCATATCTTGGGTCGCCGGCAACCGGGCACATGTCACATATTGGCTCCATGTCCACGGGATCGAAGAACAATGGCAAGTGTTCGGCAACCTGAGCCGAGAGCATCAGGATTTCTGCCCTGAAAGGGCATACTGTGAATAGTCCCGCGGGACGCGGGACTATTCACGGTGAGCCCCTGCGGGGCACTGGCGGGTCGGTATTTCAAATCGTTTCGCCTATCGTCAGCCTATTCGCACGGTTGTCGGCAGAAAGATATGGGACATGCTCAGGACGGCCACAGGGGGCCGCCCCTACAGCCTGGGAATGCCTATCTGTCGGGCTCTGCCCGGTCTTCGGCCCGAAGTCCGCTGGGCTTTCATGGTCGGTTGTGATCACTCCACGTTGACTCCGTAGATCATCCTCAGAACACACTCGGCAACGTCCTCACAGGTTATCAGGCGGCGGCCGGACTCCAACCGGACCGGCCTGAAATGCACGGTCTTGCACTCACCGTCCTTACAGGTTACCGTGAAGGTCCTTGGACGCTGTTCCCCGGGCCGTTGACCGTCGATCCAGGCCGTCATGGCCTCTTGGCGGTATCGGGGATCGGGGAACGCCTTCTGGAACCATTCCTTTCCGTTCCCCACGTCATTTAGATCATAGCCGAACATCTGAGTGAATTTCGGATTGATGTACTCGTATGTGCCGTCCTCGGCAATCATCACGACACCCAACGGAAAGTTTTCCGCAAGGACCTCGAACTTGGCTTTCTCGTTTCTCAGGGCTTCGGCAGCC
>JAZDHD010000161.1:0-7051 GCA_043806215.1 Pseudomonadota bacterium
TTCAGGATTCGTTGTGGCTTGTCGGCAGCTGCAAGCCATGAGAGTTCATATGGTGGTTGTAGGGTGAAGCAAATGGCACGATCTGACATACTTGCGGACAAGACGGTCCTCGCCGTGGATGACGAACCGGATGTCCTCGAAACCCTTCGAGAGATCCTGGAGGATCACAAGAACCTCGTTCTCCATACGGCCACGGACTTCGATCACGGGAGACAACTCCTCTACTCTCACAATTACGATATCGTGATACTCGACATCATGGGCGTACAGGGGTTTGATCTTCTCAAGATCGCTTCCAATCGAGGGTTTCCCGTGGTTATGCTGACGGCCCATGCGGTCAATCCCGAGGCGCTCAAGAGATCCATCGAACTCGGTGCCGGAGCGTATCTGCCCAAAGAACGTCTGGATTCGCTTCCGGGCTTTCTGGAAGACATCTTGAGACGTAGCTACAGTTCCGTGTGGAGAAGGGCGTTCCATGACCTTCTCGGTCTATTCGACGAACGGTTCGGGTCAAACTGGCGGAAATCGGAGCAACAGTTCTGGACCGAGTTTGAGAAGAATCTACAGGTGGAGGAACCGGTAATTATTTCGCGGAAAGAAGAAGAAAAATAGAGGTTCAGCGGCAAGAGAGAAAAGCTCACGCGCCCGTAGGGACCAGCCGAGCATGTCCCATGTCTTTTCGCAGGCAACCATAGGAATCGGCCGACAGTGGGAAGACCGATTTGAGGTGCCTGCCGGCCAGTGCCCCGAAGGGGCTCACTGTTGGTAGCCACGGGTTTCAACCCGTGGAAACGGGCATCCACCCAGTCCTACGTAACGACCCTGAAGGGGTCGACCCGTTCATGGCGGTTCGCTTCCCATGGGTTAAGATCCCGCGGGACGCGGGACTATTTATGGTGTGCCCTTTCAGGGCAAATACGTTGGTATGCTCCACCTATGTTATTGGTAACGTCAGTATCCGTAATCGCAAAGGTAAGCATCAAGTAGACATGGGACATGTTCCCGGTGGCCGGCGACCCAGGATACGGGTAAAGCTCAGTAGGGACGTGTGGGTTGACCCCCGGAGACAGAACCGCTCCGGAGTCTTGACGGATTCTTTCAATTCACCCGGTGCTCCCAGTCGAGAACAGGCAGGAATTCCGTGGCCTATCTCTTAACATGCCGACAATCGACGACTTCAACAAAGGCGGCATTCTTGCTCACTCGTGAGCATCGTGATGTAATTCAATCATTTCTTTCAGGAGGTCTCAGATGGGGGATGTATATGTCCTGGTTCACGGAGCATGGCACTGCGGCGATTTACTCGAAGACGTTGCCGCTCCTATTCGCGCAGCGGGCCACGAGTGCTATTGTCCGACCATAGCGGGGAACCGTCCCGAAGATGACCGGTCCAAGGTCGGATTGAACGAGGCGGCGCAGTCCATCGTTGATTTCATCCACGAGAAAGGGCTTACCAACGTTCGTCTCATGGGCCACAGCTACGGAGGCATGGTGATCTCCAAAGTGGTCGACACGATCCCGGAAAAGATTACCCGGCTCATCTACTGGAGTGCGTTCGTGCCGCTCAACGGCCAGCGTCTGATCGATATGGTTCCGCCACACTACGTTGCGCTGTTCGATCAGATTGCCTTGGCGAACAATGGAGCGGTCATGTTGCCGCCCCCTATCTGGCGGGAAGCCTTCATAAACGATGCGGACGCCGCATCGGCGCAAGCCGCGTACGAAAAACTGAATCCGCATCCGTACAAGACCATGACCGATCCGATATCACTGAGCGCAGAGCTTGCTACGCTGGAGATCGGCAAGTCCTTTGTGAACTGTCTTCAGGACACTGCGCTCCCCCAATCCATGCCGTGGCATCCCCGGCTGTCGGAGAGACTCGGACTCTTCCGTCTGGTAGAACTGCCTGGAAGCCATGAAGTCTGCTTCACCAATCCAACGCTGCTGGCGGAGAAGATCATGGAAGCCGGTCGCGACTAGGAAGAGCACCCGGTCTCAATGGACGCTTTCCGAGTCGTTTCCGGATATAGGCATGAACCCGGCGAAATGCAAGCCAAGCATTTCAGATTGTTGTCAACCTCCAACTGCCCTTCTCCCGTCAACCCGCCCCCCTGATTAACGCGGGAGAAGGCCCCCCAGACCAACCGAAATGACCGGAACCGCGGGAAGTCGTCTGCACACTTCACTCAGTAATCCCTATACAGCAAAGACCTCGGCCCGAGCCTTCTCGGCTTCCACGGGTCGAATCCCGTGCAGCGGTACACGTAGATCTCCCTGATGGATTCGCCGTGATACATCACATGGTACGGCGCAAGGGGTTCAACGGTCTGGAAGTTCTCATAGACCGTTGTGAGCGCATCGGATGACGGTTTCAACGGTTTCGGGGACACATAGAGAATGGTCCGTCCCTGAAGATTGTCGAAGGACGGTTCCCACACGTCGAACACGGTCGGCCGCTTCCACGGCGCGAGATACCGGACAAAAGGATTTCCCGGCACGTTGAACTCCAGAAGAGCGCACAACTGGTAGCTGTCCCCGGCAATGACGTAGCCGGCTGCCTCGAGGCTCTTGACGTGGTCCCCCAAACCTTTCCAACCTCGTGTTTCCCAGATGATTCTGTCCGCCTTGCCGAGTCGCCTCTCGATGCCGGCGGGAAGCAAACCTATCCAGGCATGGAGCACTGCCAGGGCAACCGGGACGACCGAAAGAATCAGCGCCCACTTGAGATACCTCCGGCCGAACCAATTCCATATTCCCTTTGCATTTGCAGATTGCGCCGTGAGGATCATCTCCACTGCAAGTATTCCGGTGGAAATGTACCCCATGAAGGACCAGTTGGCCTCCACATGGCCCTTGAACGCCATGAGCCCGAACAAGAGGACCGGGAGTCCGAAACAGAGCAGCAACTGCTGTTCAGGTTGAGGCCGGCGCAGGTTCCTTACCAGCGCCGCCGCTGTAGCGGTCAGCAGCGCGAAGCAGAGTAGGGGGGAGAGCAAGCCGAACTGCGCGATATGGTAACCGATTCCGTCGGACAATCGTCTAAGGACCGAGGGGGAGCCCGATCCGATGAACAGGATGTGGTGTACGGATGCCCATTCGTGCCGGTAATTCCACCAGATAATGGGGAGCGTGAAGATTACCGCAATGAGGACTCCGATCCAAGGCTCCTTGGCGAGCAACAGTTTCCTGTACGGCCCGCTCCACAGAAAGAACAAGAGAAGACAGGGAAGGACCAGAACGCCCGTATACTTGCTCTGTATGCATAGACCCGCGGCAAGGCCCATGACGTAACACCAGCGCTTGTCGTCCGACTTGACCAACCGCGCGCCGGCCCACAACGCCAGTACCCAGAAAAACATAAGGGCATTGTCGTGCATGGCTGCGGATCCGCCCAGCAGTGCAACCGGAGTGAGATTGAACAATACCGCGGCGGCCAGACCTCGTGTCTTGTGTCCAAAAAGAAGCACGCCGGTCATGTAGATGAGCAGCGTCGTCAGTCCGGAGAGCACCAGGAAGGGGAAACGCACCGAGAATGGAGTGTATTGGCCCAAGGCTTCCGTGGAAAGACGGATAAGATACGCGGCCATGCCGGAATTATCGAAGTACGACCAATCCAAACGTCTCGACCACACCCAGTAACTGCACTCGTCCGGGATCAGGTCGACCCATGCGGAAAATATGACCCGCCAGAGGAACACCGCGGTCAGAATGCCGAGAAGAAGGGACACGGGTATCCCGGATTGTGCTAATCTGTCGGGCAGGGGCGTATCGGTTGGCTGTTGAGTCATCAGGGCACACACTATACACCAACCGGGAGGTTCTTGGGTCACAAGCGGTCTCGCTTGGACGAAATGGGCCACCGATGGGACGGGGCCGGTTCACGATGCCCGTAAAGAGACGTTGTCTTGTGCTCGGCACCGTGCGGCGAACGCAACCGGCAAAGGGGAAGGCATGACCGAAACCATAGTCATGATACACGGAATGTGGGGAACTCCCCGGATCTGGGAAAATTACCGGGGCTTCTTCGAGCAGAGGGGGTATCGTTGCGTCATCCCCGCGCTGCGCTTCCATGATGCCGATCCGGCGTCTTCACCGGATCCGGAACTGGGAAGGACGGGCCTACTCGACTACGCGTCCGATCTGGAGCGTGAAATCATGTCCCTCGATTCCAAGCCGATCATCATGGGTCATTCCATGGGGGGACTTCTGGCCCAGATCCTGGGAAGCCGGGGCCTGGCAAAGGCATTGGTATTGCTGACCCCTGCGGCTCCGGAAGGGATATTCAGCATCAGGCTCAGCGTATTGAGGACGTTCTTCCGGGTGATGAGCAAATGGGGGTTCTGGAACAAACCCATGAAGCTGAGCTTCGGTGCGGCGCGTTATTCCCTTTTGGCACTCATGGGGCCTGAACAACGGAGGGAGATCTACGCGGACATGGTGTACGAATCCGGCCGGGCGGCTGCGGAGATCGGCTTCTGGTTCTTCGACAAGCACCACGCGGCACGGGTCGACGCGTCGAAGATCACGTGCCCCGTCCTGGTCGTGGCCGGGTCCCGGGACAGGATTACCCCTGCAACGGTAAGCCGGAAGATCGCGCAGAGATACCCGGGATACTCTACGTACAAGGAGTATCCGGACCATGCTCATTGGGTCATCGGTGAGCCGGGATGGAACCTGATCGCCGAGGACATTGAAAGGTGGCTCCAAACCGCGACACCCTAGTACAGTTCAGAAGAATCTGCTACTCTGTAAGAGTGATACCCCATGATGCAGCGGACTAAGTACGCCGCTTCCTAAATGCGGTATCGTATCCAAGGCAGCAAGACTTGCTTTGGTAGGGGCGACCGGCGGTCGCCCTGGGCGAATGCCATTCGCCCCTACAACGTGCCGGCATCCGTGCCGGTATCCTTTGGTGGAAACAACATACTATCTCTCGCCCGGCAGGGACGCCGGGACGCTACCGCGCGTTCACAGAATCCGTGACCGCATTTGCGCCATAGAGCATTGAGCAGACGAGGAGGCTTACCGTGGCCGACAAGACCCGTGGTGACTGGAAGCAACGCACCGTTGCGCCGGATGAGGTTTTCGACAAGATCGAGCCGGGTATGAGCATCTTCCTCGGCACCGGTGTGGCAGAGCCCCGCACGCTGGTCAAACACCTTATGGAAACGGATCGAAGCAACCTGACCGATCTCGAACTCGTTCAACTGGTCAGCCTCGGCGACGCGATTTCGCTGGAAGCCCTCAGTTCCCACAAGTACCGGCTCAAGACATTCTTCTCCGGTTGGGTGGCAAGTGAAGCCATCACGGAAGGGCGGGTGGATCTCATACCGAGCAGGTTCGCGCGTATTCCGTTTCTCATCAAGTCCGGAGCCATCAGCATCGACGTCGCGTTCGTACAGGTCACACCTCCGTCCCCCGGAGGATATTGCTCGCTGGGGGTAGGGGTGGATGTCGCCCGGCGGGCCATTGAACGCGCCGGCCTGGTGGTGGGGGAAATCAATCCCGCGGTTCCCGTCACCTATGGCGACACCTTTGTCCACGTGTCCGAGTTCGACTATTTCGTAAACGCTACGGAACCGCCCCTCTATTTCCCCCGTTGGCCGGTGCACGAGGTTTTCGACAGAGTTGCGGCCAATGTTGCCTCGGTGATCGAAGACGGAAGCTGCATCGCATTCTCCATTGGACCCCTGTTCGAGGCGTTGAGCAAACACCTCATGAAGAAGCGCCATTTGGGCGTGCACTCCCCGTTCGTGACCGACGCGTTGATGGACCTGATCGAAAGCGGAGCAGTGACGAACCGCTTCAAGGGCACCTTCCGGGGAAAGTCCCTTGCAACCTATGCATTCGGGACATCGGAACTCATGGGGAGACTCGACCGCAACCCGATGGTGGAGTTCCAAGGGTTGGAGCAGGTATTCTCTCCCGCGCAGATCGGGCGCAATAGTCGGTTCATTGCCGTTATTCCCGCAAGAAAGGTCGATATCACCGGGCGTATTGCCTTTCACACCGGCAAAGGAAACGTGAGCGCCGGCCCCGGTGAAACCATTGACTTTCTCAACGGAGCGGAAATGTCCCCGGGCGGCCTCACCGTATTCGCCTTGCCGAGCCGTAACCTCAAGGGAAAGTGCAATATCCTCGAGTCCTTGGGAGACTTCCCGAACCAGCTTACTTCTCGTGAATCGGTTGACATGGTGGCCACCGAGCATGGGGTTGCATGGTTACGCGGGCGGACGGTCCGGGAACGTGCACAGGCCATCATCGAGGCGGCCCATCCGGACGATCGTTACGAACTGGTCGAGCGGGCAAAGGAGTTGAAGATCCTGTACCCGGACCAGATCTTCCTCAAGGGATCCGCGGAGCTCTATCCGGCAGAGGTGAAGGCGGAACATGTTTTTAGAGGAGACTTGAAAGTCAGGTTCCGGGCCATCAAGCCGTCCGACGAAGAGGGGATGCGGCGGCTGTTCTACCGATTCTCCGATGAAGCCGTCTACTACAGGTATTTCAGCCCCATCAAGTCCATGCCCCACGCCAAGATGCAGTCGTACGTCAACGTGGACTTCGGCAGGACCATGTCCATCGTCGGTGTCCTCGGTGAGCCCGGCCGCGGGCGCATCATTGCCGAGGCACGGTACGTGAGAAGTGCGAATCGTCCGTACGGGGACACTGCGTTCGTTGTGGATGAGGAATATCAGGGTTTGGGGATCGCTTCGTTCCTGTTCAAAATGCTGATTCAGCTTGCCAAAGAAAGAGGACTGCAAGGCTTCACCGCCGATGTGGTCGCGTCCAACCGGGGCATGATGAAGGTGCTGGAAAAATCGGGACTCACCGTCAAGGCACGGCTGGAAATGGGCGTATACGAGGTGACCATGCCGTTCGGACGCGATGCAGGCGGCGACCCTCAAACGCCGCCGGAGGATCTCGACCCCCTGAGAGGATGACGGCGTCCGGGGGCACCGGCCTCAGCGCCGGGAAAACCCAGCCGGTCCGTTACCGTTGCCCCGGTTCCCCTCTTCAGTGGGACCGGCATCCTGCCGGTCGTCTTCAGACC
>JAZDHD010000162.1:0-13210 GCA_043806215.1 Pseudomonadota bacterium
TTGCTTATTTTTCCGAGAGTATATGTCATATAAACTTCATGTACGGCTTTAGGCCAAGAGCGGTCCGGTCAGGCGTCTTACCCGGGAGCCGTTCCTGATAGGGCGGACATTTCTTCCGGAAATTGCTATAGACTGTTCTCACGGAAGAAGATTCGCCCCTGTTCACCGATCCGGGGACTACCTGCCGGGATCACGGCGGGGGACCATGACGGGAACTCCGGCGGGCCCCCCCCCCCACCCTCCGGTTGGGTCCTCCCGGAGTCTTGGGTACCATTGCGGCGGAAGGAGAAGGAAGCTGCCCACTGTCGAGCACTACAACGCGTTTGAAGAGATTGGATCGGCCGTAAAGGGAATCGCTACCCGGAAGCGCGCCTGCGCCCTGGCGGTCATCGGCTTGCTTGGATTCTTACTCATAATCAGCGCATCGTGGAAAGCCACACCGGACAGCGCGCTTTACCTGGAACTCGGCGAGTCGTTGGCCGTGGGCAAGGGATTCCTCTTTAATGGTGAGAGCCACACCTATGTCCCACCGGGTTATCCGGGAATGATCGCGCTTGTTGTTACGTTCTTCGGGAAAGGATTTCTCCACTACCGCATTCTCATGGCCGCCCTGGGAGTGCTCACCGCCCTTGCCGGCTGGGTGCTGGTCGCTCGGCTGTGCGGCCGGGACACGGCGTTCATTGCGGGGGGACTATTCGCCCTTAACCACTCGCTTCTTCATAACGCCTGCTTCACCGCGTCCGACGTGCCGTTCGCGTTTGTCTGTCTTGTGGGCCTCAACGCTCTGGCGTCTGCAGCCGGAGACAAGCACCGCGTATTCTGGACTGTGGTGTCGGGTCTTCTCTTGAGCCTTCCTCCACTGGTCCGGGTCAATGGATGGGGCATACCGCCCGCCGCGGCTATTTTTCTCTTAGCTGCATGGAAGGACCGCTCTTACCCTGAACGCGCTGTATGGGCGGGAGCATTCCTTGTCTTGGCGATTATTCCCGGGGCTCTTTGGGTATGGTACAAGACGAGTTTCCCCGGTTCCGTGGACGAAGGGTCTTATCTCGAGGCGATCGGGGGGAGAGACTGGGCTTCCCAAGTCGACATAATCTTCCGGTCGGCATGGGGTTATGTTTCCGAGACGACCGAAGCGCTCTCCGGCTTGACCATCAAGACCGGGTTCCTGGAACTCGCGGTTCCCGTCTTGGTTTTGATTGGGGCCGCCGCCGCCTGGTTCAACGGCGAGCGACTCTTCGTGCCGCTGACCGTAATCCAGTTGGGAGGCCTGTTGCTGAGCCCGGCCGGGAATCGTTACATCATATTCCTGCTCCCGGGGCTCTATTTGTTTCTCTTCTTGGGGATAGAGCGGTGCAGGCAATGGGTCGCCGTGCGGATGAGCAAGCACGGCGCAAGCCTGCTTTCCGGGAGGAGATTACTCATCGGGGTGTTCATTGCATTCGCGTTGTTCAACGTGGGGCACAACATCATAACCATCGTCGGAGCGAGAAGCGCACTGGAGCGGGACGGGGCTGAATCGGCCCGGGACCTGCCCTTCTTCCAGGCGGCCCGGTGGCTCCGTGGTAATGCTCCCGGATCGGTGGTTCTGACGATGCATCCGAGGGTCTTGCACTATCTGTCGGGCCTCCGGACTGTCGAGCTTGTCCGGTCGGGCGTTCCCGAGCATCAGGTATGGGTTGACGCCCGTGATCAGATACGCGGCTTGATAGAGCGTAATGACCCGGCTTTCCTTTTCTCAGACGCCAAGAACCGTGCACAGTACCGCCACGTCATGGAGGCGATCGAGAGCCTGGACATGCAGGTCCGGGAGATTGAGGATGCAGGTTGCTCCACCCGATTCCGGCTGTGGAGGATACTCCGGTGAGATTGCCGGCAAGGAATTACCCCGACGGGTACGTTTGCAGGTCTTCGTCTTGCACTGAAAAAGGTGAACAACGGCTCGATATGCACCTCAATTCGATCGCTGCCGGCAGACATAGTCTCACTTCCTGCAAGATACGTAGTGTACCCGGAATTCCTCATGGTTTAATAGGGAAATCTTTGAATGCAGGCTATAATCTCCGCAGAATATGCGGCGGAAGGGATTGCGTTTGCGGTGAATCAGGCCGATAATCGCCGCGGGAGTTGCGGAGAATGCAAAGATTCATCCATGAGCTGGAAGATTGGCCTGATTTCCGCTGGGACGTAGAGAGCGTGACACGCCGGCCCGCTTTCCCGAACACGAGCGCGCTCTTCGCGATGTGACGGATGAGGTGATAAGGCCCTCGGCCTGGAGGCCCTGCGGCGCTGTGGCGGCAACAGAAGGTGCGCTGCCCGTGTGCCGGGCATGGCCCGAGATTCTCTTTATCGGCATCTGAAACGGTTCGGCATTGTGCACTGAGAACAGGCCAACGATGAGTGCGATGGGCTGACGTTAAGACACCCAGTTAGTTTGTAACCCCTTGATAAAACAGCCGCAGCGAATCCTGTGGTCCGTTATTAGGACACTCGCTCTTCTGCTGCCTGCCCTTCGCATCCCTCCTCACACTCCATCGTGCCGGCTAACCATCTGAAATGCCAATTATTATAGGATAACTTTGGCATTATTCACTGTTGGCACGCAAACTGCAAGCCTTGACATCAGGGTTAATGGATCTCCATCGAATAATCTGAAATGCTTTTTGGATCTGTGGACCATGTATCGCAACTGAGCCGTCTCCGGCGGCGTCACGGTGGGTTACCCGAACGAAATTAATTCATGCCCATAACAAAAAGGAGAACGAAACATGATGGAATTTAAAATACCTAGGAGAGTGAGTGATATTCTGAAAACTACGGTGGAAAATCGTCACGGGGAAAAACTTGGTACGATACAGGATCTCATGGTGGGCGTGGATGGGCGCCTAAAGTACGCCATACTTTCTCACGGAGGTTTCCTGGGAATAGGCGACGTGTTGATTCCGATTCCGTTTGGCTTTCTGATGGCGGGCGGTGAAACGGGAACAGCGGTGATCGACATCGACAAGCAGACGTTGGAAAAGGCCCTCAGTTTTGAGACCAAGACATGGCCCGACTTCACTACTGCCGAATGGGAAGGGAAAATCGACAGATACTTTGCGGCGTATTTGGCAGGCACAAGTCAGCGGCATCCGGTGGATGGGGGTGTTTACGGCGATCAGCCCCGCGAACAGATTTAAGAAAAGGGGTCGCCAATGTCTGTCGAACAACGAATCGATGATTTGATCGAAGCCGGCTGGTTAGTGCTTGACTCCGACTTTGATACGGTCCCCTTTCAACACTGGAGGCGAAAGGCTGTCGATTGCCTCACCGCCGTGGTTGGGCCGGATCATGTGTACACTCGACAATTCGAGAATTTCGTTCGACAAGGCGGGAAAACGGACCTTCTTGCTGCCGGCGGCATACTGAGCGCAGCCAAAGAACAGATGCCTGCAACGAGCAGGCTGGAATCGGCGGAAGATTACGGCAACCTTGAAACTGTCGCCCGAACTGAAAGGATCGGAGGCTCCAAAAATCGGAGAGCCATATGAATAATTGGTAGCACGGTCATTTATTGCCGAGATTCGGCCGGACCAAAATTGATCTGGGCTGACCGGGACGAGATGGATTTCCCGGCAATTGATACCCCACCAAGCGTGAGGGTCTGTTCGGGTGATGTGACGCTCCATCTCGTCTCATTGCACGCTGGTGTGACTTCAACAAACACCAGGGAAGCGGGAAGCAGCGAAATGAAGACGAAAGCAAGACCTCTTGTCCGGAAGCAGAAGAGCAATGGGAACTATTCTCATAGTTATGCTGATTCTTCTGCTTATAGGAGCGCTACCGACCCGGGGATACAGTCATAGCTGGGGGAGTAGCCCCAGCGGTGTCCTGGGTCTGGTACTGGTTATTGTGCTGGTGCTCTTTTCGATGGGCCATATTTGACGCCGATACCCGGAGCTTCCGGGGAATTGAACCTACACGTAATGAGGAGGAACCATGAACTGGGACCAGATTGAAGGAAATTGGAAGCAAGTGAAGGGCAAGTTCAGAGAGAAGTGGGGCAAACTCACAGACGACGACCTGGATGTCGTGGCAGGAAAGCGAGATCAGTTGCTTGGTAAGTTACAAGAGAAATATGGCCACACACGTGAGCAAGCGGAGAAGGAGCTGGATGAGCATCTGAGCAAATGGTAGCTCCGGCCGGCCCGACCCTAACAACGTTCTTAGTAACGCATTGACAAAGGAGATTGGTATGCGAAAGAGCGGTGTTGGATTGTGTGCAGCAGTAATTCCATGAGCAAATCCTGAAAATGGCGGATAGGCACAGTCTGGCTATCATTAGCCAGTTTTAAACCCAGCCGTAGAAAAGGAGTAATAATATGGACTCGACAACAATCATCATAATCATTTTGCTGATTCTGGTCTTCGGCGGCGGCGGTGGATACTGGTGGCGGCGGCGGGGCCTCTAGGCACTCGGATTCGCGGCGGGGTCCTCTGGTAGGGCCATCCCTCAGGTCGCGAGGGGAACAACTGCGGCTTCAACAAGGACAAGCTGAACAAGCTCGGCGACAAGGAGCCCTATAAAGGGTTTCAAGGCCCGGCATTTCGCCACCGTCTACAAGTATATTAGCGGATCGAGTTGGGACGTGGATTCCGTGGCACAAAGCGCCTTCAAGATTATTGCGGAGCAGACACCCGGTCAGCAGATCTCTGGGCTGTTACCAACGGCTTGTGGAAGCTGAAACACTCCGGCGGAGGCGGCATAATCTTCCGGGGGAAACTTGTGAAGAAACTGGCTCCGCAACAGGACGACTTCACTTCCAAGCGCTACGTGATGGGTCCGGTGCAGACGATTTCTATGCATTCTTTAAGCGGCCAAGTGAAGCGCCTGCCCGGTGAACGTTCGCTTCATAGGGTGCTTCATCGAGGTGGTGGAACAGGGCCGGCCTCACGGGCAACGAGAGGCTCCAAAACGATGGGACTGGAAGAGGGAGACTGAAAAAGGAGGCTCGGGTCAGGAAAGTCTTGCGGAGGAACTCGTGAAAAGGGCGAGAAGGCGAAACGAGCGTTTCAGAATGTTGTTTGGTCGTCTGGACGCTGCGAAGTCAGTCTTTCCAGCCTTCTCGTGTGACGTTGTAACTCGGAATCGACGGGGAAAAGATATCCGACTGTTGAAGGATACGTTCCGATGAAACCTACAAAATCCGCATCTCGGTTTACTCGCTTCGCTAAAGCGACGGCACGTGCCACCGGTCGCCCGTCGGCGTTCGTGTTTGCAGTATCGGTAATCGTCGTGTGGGGCCTGACCGGACCGATATTCGGTTTCAGTGACACGTGGCAGCTGGTCATCAATACCGGCACGACGATTGTGACCTTTCTCATGGTATTTCTCATCCAGAATACTCAAAATAGGGATTCCGAAGCCATACAGGTCAAGTTGGATGAATTGATTCGTGCCATGGAGGGTGCGCACAATGGGCTCTTGAATTTAGAGGAATTGGACGAAAAGGAGCTAGACCTCATACGAGTCAACTACGTAAAATTAGCGGAAGAGGCAAGAAACGCCTTGCAACAGGGGAAGTTTGATACGGGAGTACCCGAAGTCGAGGATGGGAGAACAACCTAACAAGCAGCCTGGAGAGGACCCAGAACTCCCATGCGCCGTGAAGATGAGTCGGTGTACAAGTCCGTCAGCTCAAGCGTTAGCCGGCGGCGGGTCTTTCTCACAATATGAGACGGATCGTCGCAAGATGCGACGGGAGGAGGAGCTAAAATGATCTGGACGCTAGTGGTAATCTTGTTGATCCTCTGGTTACTAGGTTTAGTCACCTCGTACACCCTGGGTGGAGCCATTCACGTTCTCTTGGTCATCGCGGTCGTGGTGATAGTAGTGAATCTCGTTCAAGGTCGCAGGGCCTTGTAGCGACCCTGGGATGGCTTTATGCAGCAATGCAAGCCCACGTTCATACAATCGCGTGAAAGTGAGCGCGAGTAGTGAAGAAAGGACGAAATATCTGTAAGCCTAAGATCCCGACATCTTCTTGGATTTCTCTAAGGTGCTCCTTCGTTCGTCTAAGGTAATGCCGTGGGGAGCTCCGGTAGTGCGAATCGCAAGATCTCCCACAAGCAGGTGAGCAAGATGGACCTGAACGTGACAAAGAGCCCGGCAACGAGCTTGTTTGGCATTGGGCCTATCGTGACGGGCCTGCTGAAAGTTCTATCGGTCGGTAATCCGATCGTCCATGTTTTGGCAGCTCTGCTTGCGGTCGATGTACAACCGCACTGAGTCACCGCTATAAGGTTTCCCGCAGAGTGTTGTCGGATCATTCTGGTTTTTAGCGGTGAGATTATCAGCCGTTGGGCACTCACCGCAACCTTGAAAGGAGATAGATGAGATGATGAAGAAGGCGAGGTTACTGTTGACAGGCTTGAGCATAGTGGTGCTCATAGCATCCTACGGCTCAATCGCAACTGCACAGGCTCCTGAACCGGTAGCCGGGACAAAGGTTTTGGCCATCGGCGTAACGGTTACTCAATTAACGGACGTGGTCAAGGGTTGGAGCGTTAAGAAGAAGATTCTGGGGCAAGACGTTTACAACGACAAGATGGAGAAAGTAGGCACCATACAAGATCTCATCCTCGGAGTAGACAAAGCCTCCTCGTTCGCGATTGTCGGGGCGGGTGGATTTCTGGGGATTGACCGTCATGATGTGGCAATCCCCATGAAGCAGTTCCAGGAAAAAGACGGCAAGTTCGTCCTTCCAGGGGCCACAAAGGAAGCTGTCAAGGCGATGCCGGAATTCCAGTATGCCAAGTAAGGTGAACACGGGGCGGCTCAGCCGGTAGTCTTCCTAGCGGCTTTGTCCTGTCGGGAAACCAGGGGCGGAGATACGATCCAAGCTTCAGAAAGTTCTCCGCCCTTGCCAGCTATGAGGAAACCAACTATCTGCACAGAACAATTGCGTTATACGAGGAAATCTCCTGCATACAGGAGGAAGATGCTAAGAGGATCCGATAATAATGCCGTTGTGGGCATGTGCGAAACCCAGACTAAATCTGCCAAGACCGACCAAGGAGGAAATTCATGAAACATCGATTGCTGAAAAAGTCGTCAGTACTGTTTGTTGTGATACTTCTATCTCTGATGTCGGGTGTTGCTCTGGCCCAAGAGAAGCATTGGTTTGTGGTCAAGGACAAGGCCGGTATGTGCCAGGTGATCGAGGTAGCGACCGTTCTGGAACCATTCATAACCATTGCAGGGCCGTTCAAAACCAAGGCAGAGGCGGAAACAAGAAAGGCCAAGGACTGTCAGAAGGGGGCCGGGCAAGCCACAGAACCGCAACGCTCCCCGCAACAGCAGGCCGAACCGATGCCGCGTCAGCACCAGCAGCGAGACGAGGTTCAGCAACAACACCTGAAGCAACAGCAGGCGCCGCAGCAACGACGAGAGCAGGCCGAACCGATGCCGCGTCAGCACCAGCAGCGAGAAGGGGCTCAGCAACAGCAGCCTGAAAAGATGAAGGGAAAGACGCAGGAAAAAAGGGAAGGGGTTAAGCCCTCAGAGAAAAGGAGCAAGGAAAAGGCAAAGGAACCCATTCCGTCAGACAAGAAGAATTGATGGAGCATTGAAACGCTCTCTTGTCTGATTTCTGGGACGAAACTGACGGCGGTTTTGTGGCCTTATTCGCATTCTGGGCGGGGGGACATACAGGGCCTTTTCCGTGGTCCCAGGGAACCAGCCCCTGACATCTAACGTGCACCAACACCCCCGCAAGGGCTAAACTGCCGCATAATTTCGAACTTGCTCATTGACTCTGCTCAGCACAAAAGAGAGTGTAGCAAGAAATAAGCATTTAAGGAGAGAATTATGAACCTCAAGCACATCATCGCAGTGGTGGGAGTAACCATTTTTGCTCTAACCGCAGTATGTGTCTTTGCGGCTGAAGACCCATGGTTCATCATCAAGGCCAAGAATGGCGTCTGCAGGGTCGTTCAAGCTAAGGAAAAGACTCCCGCGACAATCGCCGGTCCGTACGAGACCCGGAAGAAGGCAGATGAGGCTAAGGGTAAAGAATGCGCCACAGCTAAGAAAGAAGCTAAGATAAAAGCTGCCGAAGAAGCTAAGGCAAAAGCTGACAAAAAGGCCAAGATCAAGGCGGCCGAAGAAGCTAAGATAAAGGCTGACAAGAATGCTGTGATCAAGGCTAAAGAATCCGCTAAGATCAAGGCCTCCGAAGCAGAGAAGAAGCTCAGAAAAGCGCAAGATGCTAAAATCCAAGCCGACAGAGATGCTAAAGCTAAGGCAAAGGCTGACGAAGAAACCAAGAAGCTTAAAGACGCTAAAGACGCTGAAAAGAAGTAGAGCGCTGTGCTGAGCAGTGTCAGTGGGCGGTTCCGGGGGAAAACTAGGGTGTTATCCGGAAACGATATAGGACGTTCGATTCGAGCGAAACGGCTCTCAAACTCCAAGGTGTTCGAGAGAGCTGTGCTTATTTGTATACGCTTTGAGACACAACAGAGGCAAGAAGACCTTTGAACACTTCGTCCTCCTGCTGTAACTTTGCTTGGAGATTGCAACCACGCAGAGCGTCACTGCGTCCGAGAGCGGCATTACGAGACTATTCCTCTGTGCCGGCTCCTCCTGCTGGACCAAGAGCCACATATAGAGCTTGATAGCTGGACCGTTGATTTTTTGCAGCAGCTTATTGTCGATGATGTGCGGCCACAACAAGGCGAAGTAATGTGGATGGCATACTTTGTCAAGCCCGTTGGACCGAATTTGAGACAGAAAGGACAAAACGATGGCTATCATTTTACCGGAATTGACCTACCCTAAAGATGCCTTGGCCCCAAGCCTCAGTGAAATGACATTAGATTGTCACTACGGTAAACACCACAGCACCTACGTTGCCAACGTAAATAAACTGATCGAGGGGACGGATCTGGCGAATGAGACTCTGGAGATCATCCTTAACAATACTGTAGGGGACAGCTCCAAGTCTGGGATCTTCAACAATGCAGCTCAGGTCTGGAACCATACGTTTTATTGGCACTCCATGAAACCGAACGGCGGAGGCCCTCCCACCGGCGCTATTGCAGACAAGATTAAGGCCGATTTTGGAAGCTACGATACGTTCGTTGAGGAGTTCAAAAACGCTGGTATCACCCAATTCGGCAGCGGCTGGGCCTGGCTCGTCGATAGGAACGGCAAATTGGAGGTGATGAAGACTTCTAATGCTGATACCCCCATAGCCCATGGTTTGAAGCCGGTGCTGACCGTGGACGTTTGGGAGCACGCATATTACCTCGACTACCAAAATAGGAGAGCCGCTTATCTGGATGCCTTCATGAAGAATTTGGTCAACTGGGAGTTCGCCAATTCCTGTATTGATGAGGGATGGTTACAGAAGCTGTGGGATAAATTTAACCCGGCGTAGGTGGTCCCGTGAGTGTCGGAAGGCGCTCCAATGCGCTCAACGGCGTCTTGGATTCAAAGAGGTCGCGGCCATCAACCGATTTGAGTGCGTGTGATTGGGCGAGCGCAGAAGCCCGAGGACCTGTTGCACCTCGGTGATTATCGGCTCACCAAGGCTCGCAGCGGACCCGCAGCGTTGGCCGCTGAATCTTGGCGCTAGGTGGAGCTCATAGACAAAGGTGACTTCGATGAAAACCAAAGTGGGTCTGTGGATTGACCATAGGAAGGCAATAATCGCGACTGGTGCGGACGAAGCGGAAGAGATACGGCTAACAATATCAAAGACTGAAAAACAGCCCCGCGGTTCTCGCTATTCACCTCTTAAGGACCCCCATGAATCCCAGCAAGTACCGGCGGATGATAGTCGACAGAGAGCCTTTACGGGAGATCTCAACATTTACTACGGTGCGGTAATTGCGGCTATTGGTGATGGCGGAATCGATTCTGATATTTGGTCCTGGTGAGGCAAAGGGCGAACTGACAAAACGTCTTGAGAGAAACAACCTAGTCGGACGCATCGGAGGTATTGAAACAGTTGACAAGATGACGGATCCTCAGATTGTGTCGAAAGTTCGACAATGCTTTGCCGAGTAGCGGTCGGCAAAAGGATCGAGATGGAACTCCCGGTAAGAATGAGGCCGGGAGTCAGGCCTCAAAATTCAGGAGAACCCTGGTCAGTGAGATCCCATCAGGACCCAGTTACAGACATCGAACAGGCCACAATGTGAGCATGGCGGCTAATGGGTGGTCTTACCAACATAACAAGGAATCCGGACAGATGAAAATCTCAGAATGGTTGGACAAACAGGAGACACAGGGCGTGGATGTGTCGCACATCGTTTTGCCGAAGGACCTTTCTTATGATGAAGATCCCGACGAGACTCTTTATTTCAAGGAGATCAGACCGTGCAGTATCCTCTGTACCGAACATCATCCTTTTGCTACGGTCGAGCGGTTCGGACATTGGTATTATTCGAGAGGTCAAGACAAGCAAGCTGGTATCCACGCAACGGGATCCAATTGGTCGTTGTTTACAAAGGATAAGGATCTCGCTATCAGAACGGCCAAGTCAAACATAGAATGATATAGGCCGACCACCTGTCATGATCCCGTTTTAACCGGAACGCTTGGGAAGAACCGGCAAACCCATAGGAGGTGCTATGCAGCACAGTATCAGTAGTATGGTCGGCTACGCAATCAGAGCCACCGATGGTGACCTGGGAAAGGTGGACGAGTTCTACTTTGATGACGAAACTTGGACTGTCCGTTATATGATCGTAGAAACAGGAAATTGGTTATCCGGCCGCAAGGTGCTCATTTCTCCTGTTGCCTTCGGTAAACCGGAATTGGAGTCACGCACGATTTCGACAAACCTTACCTGTGTTAAGGTGCGCACCAGTCCCGATATCGATACGGAGAGGCCCATTTATCGTCAGCATGAAGCCGAGCTACACGAGTACTATCAATGGCCTTGGCGAGGCGGTTACGGAGGGACTTTCGGAACAACCCCCCTACCCCTTTCTGCTGACGAAGTATTTGTGGAGCGGGAAGCTTCTGCGTCGGGGCGTCGGGATGATCCGCATTTGCGCAGCACACGGCAGGTCACCGGCTACCATATTCATGCCACCGACGGTGAAATCGGGCATTTGGAAGATTTTATTGTTGACGACGAAATTTGGGCGGTTCGTTTTCTGGTTGTGGATACCGGTAACTGGCTGCCGGGGAAAAAAGTTCTTCTGTCGCCACAATGGATCAAGCGTGTGGAATGGGCCGATTCCAGCGTGTATTTTGACCTCACCCGAGAATCCATAGAGAATAGTCCTGAGTTCGACCCTTCGAAAGCCGTTGACCGGGATTATGAGGCATATCTCTACGACCACTACGGACGGCCCATAGATCATCAATGAAAAGCTCAAGGGTCGTGTGTGCCGGGGCGGCCCAACCACATCGTCAAGTTGCCGCAAAACGGTTTTTGAGTGTTCGGTTGGCCGAGGCACCGGCAACAGCTCAGCGGGGACTGGAGATCGCCGTCCATTTTTCGGCTCCCTCAAGGCTCGCAGCGGACCCGATGCGCTGGACGTTGAACCCTGGCGTTAGGAGGAGCCCTTAGACAAAGGAGACTTCGATGAAAACAAAAGTGGGTCTGTGGATTGACCATAGGAAGGCCATTATCGTGACTGTTGCGGACAAAGGGGAAGAGATACGACTAACAATATCAAAGGCTGAAAAACAGCCCCGCCGTTCTGGCGATTCGCCTCTTAAGGGTCCCCATGAATCACAGCAAGTACCGGCGGATGATAGCAGGCAGAGAGCCTTTACGGGAGATCTCAACATTTACTACGATGCGGTAATTGCGGCTATTGGTAATGCGGAATCCATTCTGATATTTGGTCCTGGTGAGGCAAAGGGCGAACTGACAAAACGTCTTGAGAGAAACAACCTAGGCGGACGCATCGGAGGTGTCGAAACAGTCGACAAGATGACGGATCGTCAGATTGCGGCGAAAGTTCGACAGCACTTTGCAAAATAGCGTTCGGCAATCAGATCGAGACGGAACCACCTAAGACGCTCTTGGAGCGGACTCGGTAGACCGGACCGATGAACGGCACGTTGGCCGGACAGGAGAGGTCGACGATCCCCGTCAATGAAAAAGGAGGCAGACACTTGAGCACAATTACGACGAAGGACGGCGCGCAGATCTATTACAAGGACTGGGGCACGGGACAGCCCGTCGTCTTAAGCCATGGCTGGCCGCTTAATGCGGATAGTTGGGAATCTCAGATGGTCTTTCTGGCGTCCAACGGCTATCGCTGCATTGCCCATGATCGTCGCGGACATGGGCGATCGAGCCAGCCCTGGGACGGCAACGACATGGACACGTACGCCGATGACCTCGCAACGCTCATCGAAACGCTCGACCTGAAAGACGCAGTCCTGATCGGCTTCTCCGCCGGCGGCGGTGAGGTCGCCCGCTATATCGGCAGCCACGGCACGAAACGCCTAGCCAAAGCAGCGCTTATCTCCGCAGTCCCGCCGGTGATGCTGAAGACGGAGTCCAATCCCGGCGGACTGCCGATCGATGTCTTCGACGACCTCCGCGCTGGTTCCCTCGCTGACCGCTCGCAGCTTTACAAGGATCTCGCCGCCGGCCCGTTCTTCGGGGCCAACAGGCCCGGCGCCAAGGTCTCGCAGGGCATGATCGACTCGTTCTGGCTCCAGGGGATGCAGGCCGGTCACAAGAACACCTTCGACTGCATTAAGGCGTTCTCCGAGACGGATTTCACCCAAGACCTCAAGAAGTTCGACGTGCCGACGCTGATCCTTCACGGCGACGACGATCAGATCGTGCCGATCGGCGCAGCGGCTCTCCGCTCATCGAAGCTGGTCAAGAACGCGACCATAAAGATCTACCCGAGGGCACCCCACGGCCTCGCGTACACGCACAAAGACCAGCTCAACGCCGACTTGCTGGCATTCCTCACGACCTGATCTCGCTTTCCTGGTGCCCCTAACAAAGTCCGGTCTTCAGGATTGGTGTAAGAAACAGAAAAATCAAGGAGGAAGACGGTGAAGATCCTGGTGGTAATGACCTCTGAGCCAAGAATATGAAGTAACACCACGGATTCAAGCCAAATGCGTCACAGGCTAGACCTTTCCTTCAAGATTGCTGTCACATCACCGTGAAGGGACCACCGCATATTCGATGGAGCTTTAACGCATGGCCGAGAATTCCGGAGAATTCCGGGGACACAT
>JAZDHD010000163.1:0-17010 GCA_043806215.1 Pseudomonadota bacterium
CGTCCCGGCGTCCCTGCCGGGCGAGAGATAGTACGTTGTTTCTACTAAAGAATACCCCGCGGAACGCGGGGAGGCCGGCGCTACCAAAGCAGGGACAATTGCCACAAATGTGACACCGTACTTCTGCCACCGGGCACTAAGCTCTCCGCCGGAAGAGGAGGTACGCACCCCACTTGAGCAAAAGAAACAAAACCGCGGTCATTGCCATGAGCGCATACATTGACGACCCGAAGATGATCCAAAACCGCGTGTGCCGGAGGCCCAGGACCAGAACGAACGTGACGGCGAGGAGGATCATCAGCCCCGAAAGGCGGTCGAATCCTGGTATGTCGTCAAAGGATACGGTGCGTTGAATGAGGACCAGGGTGAGGATCATCGATACGATTGGAAGAATGTATACGATGAGGTTTGCGTCCAACAGATTCTCGCGGGTGAAGAACAGTGCGTACCCGGTCAACACGCACGCGAGGATTCCGGGGATACACGCCAGGTGGACAAGAACGGAGTAGAGATAGTTCCAAGGCGACCGATTGCCCCTGCCGTCCCTCAAGACGAGCCCCAGGAGTCCGGACGCCAAAGGTACGGCCGAGAAGTACGCAGTCAGGTGCCAGGGGTATTGCGACGCAAGCATGACGAGTTCACGGGCGGTCATCTGCTTCTTCTCCCTAATCGGATGGTCTTCCCGGAGAGGTCCCAAGCTTCGGGCTTATGGGAAATCCAAGCCTTCTCCGCTAAAGAATATAGCGCACACGCGGGTATCACGGCAAATGGCGGCAATGCGGCCTGTTCGGCATTGCCCGGAAATGGTATACCTCAGTCCAAAAGAATGACGTGGAGGACGGATGGCGATGCCTGTGGATCTCACAAGAAAGATGGCCGATCAGACCTGGGAGACCCGCCGCAAGATGGATGAACTTGTCAAAGCGGGGATTTCTGAAGATGAAGCTCTGGCGGAACTCATGAGCCTGGACCCGCACCGGGATACCAAGTTGAAGGTGTGGAGAGACAGGGGATTGTGGCCGATTACGAATGCGGAGAGACAGGAGCGGGCGGCCTGCAATGAGTTGCCAGACCCGTTCGATCCGGACTCCTTGATCTGTTCTTGCGCCGGGGACGGTTTCAGGTGCGCGGACCCGGAAACTCTTCAAACCGATGCCCCCGAAGCGGCCGTGCAAGACTTATTGGCCGCCGTAAGGGTAACCGTCAACGCAGCCATCATGGATTACCACAATGTGCAGATCGTTCAATTGGAAGATCGGATAGCGGCTCTCCAGGGGAGGATCGAGCAGTTGGAGCAAGGACGGGATGGTGCGTCCGCCCGTCCGGCAGGGCACTCGCCGGAACATGCGTCGGTCGGAACCGCTGCGGGGCCGGTTGACCGCGCACCGGCCGTAAACGAGTTGGTGCGGGAATTGGCCGCCCCGCCTCGGCCTCGGACGGTGTTCGGCAGCCGTGAACAGGTTGCGAGGCAAAGGGAAATCACCGTGCGTTGCGACAGCGCTCTACTGGATGTCTTCGAGCGCGACATGAGAGAGAGGGGCTACGACGGAGACCGGATGATGGATTTCGTGCTCTACAACTTCTACGACAGGCCCGCACTCAGTTTTCAGCTGGCCGGACCCGGCAAGTAGGAACGCGCGGACCCGTCGGACCTCCGGTAGGCCCCGGCCGGCCTGATGATTTCTGAGAGCCGGAGTCGGAACTTTTTATGTCGGCTGCAGGACTCAAGAAATAGCCTCCAAGACAAGGGCACACTCAAGACCGCCGGATTCGGAGGAGTTCATCGGCAACTATCAAGAAAAGCTCGACCGGGTCCCTTGACCAAAGCCGGCGGGTTAGAGCCCCCGGGAATGGAAGTGGTCGGGGTGGAGAAATCGGGAGAAAACGTCATGACCATTCATCAGGACTGGGAGCCCCTGCTTTCGGCCATGAGCCGTGCGGAAAAGGCCTTGTTGCTCCAGTGGATTGTCCGGGATCTCGGTGACTCTTTCCCGGGCATCGACACCAATCAACTTGTCTGCGGCGGCGAACCCTGCATTGTGCGCACTCGTATTCCGGTGTGGGTTTTGGTTCGGGCTCGAAATCTCGGGATGAGCGAGGCCGACATACTCAGGTCTTATCCAACCCTGTGTGCGGAAGATCTGGCCAACACCTGGGGGTATTATCGTACGCATCGCAGCGTAATCGACAATGAAATCAAAGAAAATGAGGCCGCATGACCATCATGGCCCGTCTGTATGCCAATGGGAATTTTCCGTTTCCGGTGGTTGATGAACTGAGACGGCTTGGCCATAATGTGCTCACCACTGTTGATGCAGGCAATGCCGGCAAAGCTCTGCCCGGTCTTCGGCTCGGAGTCCCGCGGGCTTTCATGGTCAGTTGTGATCCCCGAATCATGGGGGTTTGTGCCATAGCGTCTGTCCCAAAACAACTGTTACAAATATGTCGGTCACCGAACGATCGTGAGACGGCTCGTTGGGCTCTTGACCCGGCACTGAAGTACCGGGCTACTCTCAGTAGCCCCTGTCGGGGCAAGAGATCGTGAACGTCCCGGAGGGACAGTATGAGAGTAGACCGGTCTTTCAAGGCCGGAGTAGTAAGCCGGAATCCTTAAGTTAAGGCTTATGGGCCTGCGCCGGGGAGACGGGCAGGGACGCCCGTCCCACGATGTACGACGGGCATGGTTTCAGTCTTTCGTAGCCCGGTCCCGCGTTCCGCGCGGGATGCCCGGATATTGTTCATGCCGGTACCCAACATGGCAACGAGGGGAAAAGGTGCGACCGCAATTGTGCAACGGAGCACTAAGTTTTGGGCTTGCCGTAGGTGCGACGCTGGTCTATAGTTCGGAAGAGGACCTTTGCGGAGCACGATTTCCGAACGTCAAGACATATCCGGGAAAGGAGTCGGATCATGAGCACACCCATGCATTGTCCTGGCTTAGAAGCGCACAAGAGTCTCACTTCGTTTACCTGCAAATGCCCCGAGTGCGGAAAAACTCTTGAGATCTTTTCCGATGAGTTTGACAGGCCTCACAAGTGCCCCGGGTGCAAGGAGCCGGTGGATTTCACCAAGTGCAGCATTGAGTCGGCGGCTTCCCAAATGAAGTGATTGCAGCTCGCCGAGCGGCCGGACCGCGCGTCTGCGCGGTCCCACCGTCCCATTCCAATCAGAAGACGCTATTCGCAAACACTTTCCTCAAGTCCTTCAACAATCGTCGAGGCTCGTATGACGCATGCCGCCCCAGCGGAAGTGAACTCGATCGGCGCGCCGGGGTATCGGTCCCTGGTGAAGATCTATGAGAGCCCCCGTTCCCGCGTCTTCCGGGCCCGGCGGGAAAGCGATTCGCTACCCGTAGTTCTCAAGATCCTCCGAGAAGACTATCCCACGGCGGAAGAGGTGATACGATACAAGCAGGAGCATGTGATTACCGGGAAGTTGAGCCGACTCCCTGGAGTAATTGGAGTATTCGGCCTCGAGAATTATCGCAGCTCGCTCATGATGGTACTGGAGGACTTCGGCGGGGATTCCCTGGACCATCTGCTCGGTTCCCGGGAATTCACTTTGAGGCAACTCCTGGAAATCTCCTGTCGCATTGTAGAAGCTCTCGGGCAAATCCACGCCGGTCATGTCATTCACAAGGACATCAACCCATCAAACATTGTCTACAATCCGGACACGGGCCAACTCAAGATCATTGACTTCGGGATCTCCACCGAGCTGTCCCGCGAGAATCCGTTGTCGACGAACTCGGAAGCGGTTGAGGGGACTCCGGCCTATATATCTCCCGAGCAAACCGGAAGAATGAACCGTTCGACGGATTACCGGGCGGATTATTATTCACTTGGGGTCACTCTCTACGAACTGTTCACCCGACGGCTTCCTTTTGAGAGTCGGGACATGTTGGAACTCGTCCATTGTCACATGGCACGCCAGCCGGTACCGCCTCATGAGCAGGCACCCGATGTACCTGAAGCCGTGTCCGCCGTCGTGATGAAGCTTCTTTCGAAGAATGCCGAGGATAGATATCAAAGCTCATTGGGCATCAGGGCCGACCTGGAGACGTGTCTCGGCCGGCTCGTCGACGGCGGAAGAATCGTACCGTTTGGTCTGGCAACCAAGGATGTTCCCGAAAGGTTTCACATACCTCAAAAGCTCTACGGAAGGGAACGTCAGTGCGGTCTACTGATGAGTGCCTTCGAAAGCATTCGAGTGGGCGGAACGCGGCTCACTCTGATCGCAGGAAGCCCGGGGATAGGAAAGACTTCCTTGATAAGGGAAGTCTACAAACCCGTGACCGAGCACAGGGGGTACTTTGGTTCCGGCAAGTTCGATCAATTTCAAAGAAACACTCCGTACGCCGCATTTGCCGATGCGTTCCGAGAACTGGTGCGACAACTCCTGAGCGAATCGGAGGCGGAACTCTCCCTGTTACGGGACCGCCTCGTCAAGGCGTGCGGTCCCAACGCCCAATTGATGATTGACATTGTTCCCGAACTGGAACTCATCGTAGGACCTCAGCCGCCGGTCCGGGAGGTTGGCCCCGTTGAAGTTCAAAACCGCTTCAATCTGGTTTTTCGGGAATTCATCCGGGCATTTTGTCGCCCGGAGCATCCCATCGTACTATTCCTGGACGACCTTCAGTGGGCGGATTCCGCTTCTCTGAAGCTTCTCGAACTGATGATGACCGACTCCAAGACGCGCTGCCTACTCATTCTCGGTGCGTATCGCGACAACGAGGTGGGCCCTGTTCACCCACTCGCGACCACATTGCAGTCACTAAGAGAGCAGGGCGCGCCCGTAGACGAGATTGTTCTCGGGCCGCTTGATCTCGGACATGTCATGGAACTTGCCCGTGACACGTTCCACAGGGAGGATGAGGTCACAGCACCGCTCGCCGATCTGATTCACCGGAAGACGGGAGGCAACCCATTTTTCATCAACGAATTTTTGACTTCCCTGTATAAAGACAATCTCGTGCGTTTCGAATCATCCGCCGGCGGCTGGGAGTGGGATATCGGTCAAATTCAGGCACGTGCAATTACGGACAATGTTGTAGATATTCCAAAGGGGAGGATGCAAGATCTGAACAGCGGAACGCAGCAACTCCTCAAGTTCGCCGCATGCATCGGGAACCGCTTTGACCTCGATACTCTGGCCCTGATGTACGGGAGACCTCGCCCGGAAACGCTGCACGCACTGTGGGAAGCCGTATCTCAGGAGATTGTCTTCCCCCTGGGAGATTCCTGGAAGCCGATTGCCCTGGATGTGCCCGATCCGCGATCCGGCGTCAAGGTGGAGTTCAAGTTCTCGCACGACCGAATTCAGCAGGCGGCCTATTCCCTTATTCCGGAGTCGGTCAGGCCGGAGCTGCACGGGAAACTGGGACGCCTATTGCTAGAGCATATTCCGTCACACAAACTGGATGAACGGATATTCGAGGTTGTGGATCAGTTGAATCAAGCGGGCGAGGAGATCGGAGAAGAATCCGAAAAACTTGAGCTGGCTCGGTTGAATCTCATTGCAGGGAGGAAAGCAAAGGCCTCTGCTGCTCTTCGACCAGCATACGAGTACTTGCGCTCGGGCATGGCCGTTCTGGGGTCCGACAGCTGGGACAAACAGTACGGACTGGCCTTGCAGCTTCACTCGGAAACAGCGGAAGCAGCGTGGCTCTGTGCCGACTTTGAACAGAGCGATAAGCTGGTGTCGATTGTGCTCGGGCGAGCACGTTCCACACTTGATAAAGTGAAGATCTACGAAGTGGCGATCCTATCGGCATTTGCACGGGGAAATCGTGAGAAAGCGCTGACCACGGCTCTGGAGGCCTTGGAGCTCCTGGGGGAGAGGTTTCCAAGAGAAGCAACCACCATCAAAGTAGTGATGAGTGTCCTGAGAACAAGGCTCTTGTTTGCGGGAAAGAGGATCGAGGATCTCAAGCACCTGCCCTGTATGACGAATCCGGTCAAACGCGCAGCGATAAGCATACTCCTCAGCGCGGGCTCTGCGGCTTACGGAACCGACGGAAACCTTCTGGTCTTGTTGATACTCAGGGCAGTGGCCTTGTCCGTTAAGTATGGGAATTCCTCCGAGTCGGCCTGTGCCTACTCCGGTTACGGATTCATCTTGTGCGGTGCGCTGGACGACATTGACACGGGCTACAAGTTCGGCAGGTTGGCGCTGGATCTCCTGGAAGATCCCGCCATTGGGGATAATTATAGGCCGAAGACTTTCTTTGTTGTGAATTCCCTGATAAGGCATTGGAAAGAGCCTGTGCGAAAGCTGACCGAGCCTTTGCTCGAGACATATGGGACCGCCCTGGAAGCAGGGGACATTGAATACGCCGGCCACACCGCTGTGGCACATTGCTTTGCATCATATTCCGGTGGTGAACCGCTTCGCGAATTTGAAAAGGTGTTAACAAGATTTCTGCGTTCGGCAGAGCAGTTCAAACAGCTCTCACAGACTCACTCCCTGAAGATTTACAGACAGGCGGTTCTCAACCTGATGTACAGATCCGCAGACCCATGCAGGCTCAAAGGCGAATCGTACGATGAGGACGAGGGGTTGAGAGTCCTTCATGAATTGAACCTGAGAGACACCCTGTTCGAACTGCACTTGAACAAGGCCGTGCTTGGTTTCCTTTTCGGGCGGTACCGGGAAGCGTTCGATCAGGCCGTGATGGCGGACGAGTACGTCGACGCGCAGATGGGAATGATCGAGGTTCCGAAGTTCTTCTTCTACGATGCGCTCATTCGACTCTCGCTGGTCAATGCGGCTGGATCTTCCGGCAGGACGAGGTTAATGAGGACCGTGGCGCGGCGCCTGAAAAGGCTGAAAAGATGGGCGTCCCACGCACCGGCAAATCATCTCCATAAGGTCCATTTGGTGGAGGCGGAACGAGCGCGGATCCTGAATAAGCCGGCCTCGGCCATTGCGCACTATCGCCAAGCCATTGAAGCATCCCATGAGAACGGCTTTATCCACGAACAAGCGTTGGCACTTGAACTTGCAGGGAAATTCCTCATCGAACGCGGGGATCCCCGAAGCGCCGCAGGCTACATTGTCGAAGCGCGTTACTGTTACTCGAGGTGGGGCGCGGAGGCAAAGGCCGCACATGTCGATGAAACCTACGCGGAAGTGCTGGCTCTTTCGAGGAGCCTCACGAGATCCGCTCCAAGCACGTCGACCACGACCGGGGAATTCGGAACGACCACCGAGTCGTTGAAAGGACTGGACGTATCGACCGTGGCGAAGGCCACTCAAGCCATATCGAGCGAGATGGTCCTGGCAAGACTGCTTGACGGACTGATGAAGATCGTTGTCGAGAGTGCGGGCGCACAGAGGGGATTCTTGATTCTCGAGTCCAACGGGGAACCGGTCATTGAAGCGCAAGTGGAGACGGACGGAGAGGAAGTCACGGTACTCCAATCAGTCCCGGTGAACTCGTGCTCGAAGATCTCGCCGGCCGTGATCGGCTACGTGGCTCGTACGAACCGGAGCTTGGTGCTCGATGATGCCGCAAATGAGGGCGAATTCGTACACGATCCGTACATAATGCAAAACAAGCCCAAATCCGTGCTGTGTGCTCCCTTGATTCACAAGGGAAAGCTTGCCGGCATTCTATATCTTGAGAACAACCTGACGACGCGCGCGTTCACGTCTCAACGCGTGGAAATGCTCCAGCTCTTGTGCTCTCAGGCCGCCATATCGTTGGAGAATGCACGGTTATACGAAGAGGTGGAGGATTACTCGCGCACTCTGGAACAGAAAGTGGCCGAACGGACTGAGGAATTGGAAGAGGCAAACCGGGGGCTCAAGAGAGAGATCGCTGAAAAGGAGCGAGCCCGGGAGGCGTTTCTCCAAGCCAAATTGGCCGCGGATCAGGCGAGTCGCGCCAAGAGCGACTTCCTGGCAAACATGAGCCATGAACT
Source organism: Pseudomonadota bacterium (assembly GCA_043806215.1). Classification (GTDB taxonomy): domain Bacteria; phylum Desulfobacterota; class Desulfomonilia; order Desulfomonilales; family Desulfomonilaceae; genus JAVHLK01. The sequence continues at coordinate 7,929 of JAZDHD010000163.1, forward strand.
GCGTACCCCTCTCAATGCGATCATAGGCTTTTCCGAATTGCTCGAGGATCGGCTCTACGGAGATTTGAACGAGAACCAGGCCAAGTTCGTAAACCACGTCTTGGAGAGCGGCCGACATCTCCTCATGCTGATCAACGAGATCCTTGACCTGTCCAAAGTCGAGTCGGGCAAGATTGTCCTTCAACCATCGGAAGCGGACCTGAGCCGGATGGTAGAGACAAGCCTGTTCATGATCCGGGAAAAGGCCCTCAATCACTCTTTGAAACTCGATGTCGACATAGAAGACGATCTCCTCGGCGTCCGCATTGTTGTGGACGAACTCAGGTTCAAACAGTTGCTCTTCAATCTCCTGTCAAACGCGGCGAAGTTCACTCCGGACGGGGGCGGAATCCGTTTAAAGGTCTATAGAGACGGAACCGGTCTGGTAGTGAGTGTGTCGGACACGGGCATAGGTATTAAACCTGAAGACAGGCTCCGCATATTTGAGCCTTTCGAGCAGGTGGGACCTTCTCGTGGGCGGGGTATTGAGGGGACCGGGTTGGGATTGCCGCTGGCCCGCAAGTTGGTGGAACTGCACGGGGGAAGGATCTGGGTCGAAAGTGCCGGGGAAGGGCAAGGGAGTACGTTCAGCTTTTCCATTCCTCTCGAGAAGGATCCAGTCCGGTCTACACGGCTTGGTTTCGGCCATATTGACTAAGTGCTCCGTTTCCCAAACCCCCATGATGCGGGGATCACAACTGACCATGAAAGCCCCCGGGACCCCGAGCCGAAGACCGGGCAGAGCCCGGCGGATAGGCGTTCCCAGGCTGTAGGGGTCCCGCCCAGAACGCGGGATGGCCGCCCGGGTAGGCACGGGTGCCTACCCCTACGAGAACGAGAAAGGAGAGGGCTTTCAGACAATACGGTCACGTATTCAAGACAACGATCCCGGCTTTGGTAGCGCCGGCCTCCGTGCCGGTACTCTTTGATCATGCGCCCGGCAGGGACGCCGGGACGCTACCGAGACACAGACGGCGTACGTTAATGTGTCACCGTATTTACGCCGCGATGCACTAAGGTTCCCCGGTTGTGCCGAGTTTCATAAAAAATTCAGCCATCAGGAAATCGGGGAGGATCTTTTCTACGCCGTCTTTCTGCAGCGTCGCGATGGGCATCTGCGGGTCCAGGCAATTGGTGATGTCCTGCACCACTCCCATCCCGCCGGCCTTCCGGATTGCAGTCATGCCTTCGGCTCCATCTGTTCCCGATCCGGTCATTACGACACCGACGGCCCGGGATCCAAACGCACTGAGAGAAAACAGCAGTTCGTTCACCGGCGGCAAGCCCGGACCGGTTTTCGGCGGGCCAAGCCGGAACCCGGCAGACCCGTCACTCTTTTTGACCAGAGCGACGCCGTCCTGTCCCGAACAAATATAGCACGTACCTTTTTCCGGAGTTTCCACCCCGTGAAACGACCTCACGGGTACGGCGCTGTGAGCTTCGAGGTAAGAGACAAATGGTGCGACATAGCGTCTCGCCACAAGCAGTACGACGATTATCACGTCCTGAAAGTCACCGGTCAGGGAAGGGATTATCCGGAGAAGTCCGTAATATCCTCCGGTGCCGGCCCCCAGGCCTATTAACCTGGTCGCGTGGTCGCATGGGCCGCCCGATGATTTCTCCGAGGCCGGCGGAGCCTGCCCCATCCGGAGGTATCGCGAGCGCCCTGTTCTAATTGCGGCAGCTCGTCTGACTTTTGCTATTATGTCGGCCTTCTGTGCGTCGAGACTCTCGTCCTCGCGCCTTGAAGGCTTTGCAATGACATCAATGGCGCCATATTTCAGTGCATCGAAAGTCGTCCGGGCTCCCTCGGTGGTGAGCGCACTGATCATAACCGTGGGAACGGAATACCTCACCATTATGTGCTTGAGCGCGGTTATTCCGTTCATCCTGGGCATCTCGACGTCCATGGTGACCACATCGGGCTTGAGGCCGGCCACCATTTCCAACGCTTCCCGCCCGTCCTTTGCCCTCCCTATCACCACTATCTTGTCGTCATCATTAAGTATACCGGCTATTTGCCGACTCATGAGCGCCGAGTCGTCCACCACAAGCACTCGAATCTTGTTGTCCGCGCCATTATCCATCTACGCTTACCTTAGTGCGCCATAGCCCTACTCGGCATACATTAACGTGACCCATCACGTAACCCGGCCCGGCTCGGTTGCCAAGATCTCCCGGGCCAGCTGAATGTATGCCCTGGCCCCGGGAGATTGAAGCTCAAACGCAATGACCGGTTCACAACGACTGGGGATCTCGGCCAGCTTTGGATCTCTTGGAATAATTGTCCGGAATACCCGGTCTTTAAGGTACTGACGAATCTCCTGAACCACCTTCACCGTAAACCCGGCCCTCTTGTCGGCCATGGTAATAAGAAAGCCGAATATGCCGAGCCGGGAGTTGTGGAGCCTTTTTACTTCCAAAGCGGCTCTCAATACTCTGCCCACCGTACCCATTGAAGCGTATTCGCACTGGATCGGCATCAGGTAGGAATCCGCGGCAACCAAGGCCGAATATGTGGGATTGTCCAATCGTGGAGGGCAATCCAGAAAGATGTAATCGTACCCGTGTTTCAATCTTGCCAGTACCCGCCCGAGACTACCGGCATCCTTATCCATGCAGTCGACGAACTGTCTCTCGTCCAACATGGTTATTGTATTCGCCGGCAATATATCGAGACGCGGCAGCCGGGGATGCGACCGGTAAATTCCTCCGGATTCCGCCGCACCGTCCCTGATTAACTGAAGAAGACCGATTCCGGGACCCGAGTGATCCAGTCCGAAACACCTCGCCAAGCCACACTGGGGATCCATGCCCACAAGGAGCACCCTTTTCTTCATTGCGGAAAGACAAGCTCCCAGGTTAACCGCTGTCGAGGTTTTTCCCACCCCGCCTTTCTGGCTGACAATGGCTATTATCTGACCCATGGGCTTGGATTCCTCTTACCTATCCCCCGCAGTGTCGGCCCGCGGCGCATCGTCATAGGGATGATACATCTCCCCGGACGCCTGTGCAGCCAACTGTCTTTGTTGGAAGATGATGTCGTCGATTATCTCCGTGATATCCATAACCAGCGCAATCGTTCCATCACCGAGAATCGTGGAACCGGCGAGCCCCCTGACCTCGCAAACATGTTCCGCGAGAGGTTTGATTACAACGTCCTGTTCCCCGATGAGCTCTTCGCAAAGAAACCCAACGGACTTCAGACCTGCGGTGGCGAGCACCAGAAACCGCGGTTCCCGCTTCCGGCCACCGTTCTTGAGTTTGAAGATCTCGTTTATCCTCAGGATTGGTATGGTTTCTTCCCTGAACTTGATGACCTCGAAGCCTTCGATGGTGGTAATCTCATCCAACGATATCCGGACGATTTCCCTGACGGAAGTCAAGGGCAGGGCAAAGACGTGTTCACCGTTCTTGATAAGAAGTGTCTGGATAATGGCCAAAGTCAACGGAATCTTGATGGATACCCGGGTGCCTCTGCCGGCTAGAAAGTCTATCTCGACATGACCGTTGATCTTCTCGACATCCTTCTTCACAACGTCCATCCCCACACCCCTTCCGGAAGTGCGGGTGACCTCTTCGCTCGTAGAAAAACCGGGCATGAAGAGGAAGTTCTCGATTTCCTGAGCCGAGACGTTCTTAATCTCCTGAGGATCGACGAGACGATTTTCGACGGCCTTCCGGAGGACCGCTTCGGTATTGATCCCACCCCCATCGTCTTCAACATCGATGACGACCTGGTTGCCTTCGGAATACGCCCTTAGCCCGATAAAGCCTTCTTCGGGCTTCCCCATCTTCCTTCGCGTCTCGGGCGCCTCGATGCCGTGGTCCACTGCATTCCGGATCAGATGAACCAATGGGTTGTATATTTGCTCGATAACTCTCTTGTCCACCTCCGTATCGCCGCCGTAGACCTCCAGGTTGACAACCTTTCCCACTCGCCTTGAAAGATCCCGTATGAGGCGCGGCATGCGGTTGAAGAGCTGGCCCACCGGCAGCATACGGAGCTTCATGACTCCTTCCTGAATGTCGGTGGCCACCCTTCCCAGCGAGAGGCTCGCTTCTCCCATTTTCAGGGTCATATCCTTTATCGCGGCGACCTCATTCTTGCCCACCCGATCCACGGACATCAGCAGGCGCTGAAGATTCTTGAGCTCCAACGACAGCTGTTCCAGATACGAGCGGTTGACTACAAGTTCCCCAACCTGATTGAGCAGGATGTCCACCTTGCCGGCATCCACGCGCATGGTCTTAACCAGCGCGGCTTCCTGCGGCAAATCAGCCGCGGAAGGAATGCGAGGTTCCAGTTCGGCCCGCACGGCAGAGCTTGGCACCGGGGGCTCGCCGGAAACGGCAACCGCTTCCTTCGGCGCGGGTTGCACCGTCCGTCCGAGTTCATGGGTCGGGGCCTCCCGGAAGTGAACATCGTCCTGAGCAGGGGCGATAACCGGTTCCTTTCGCGGCTTTGGAACCCGGGTAACGGTCTCCACGGCCGCGCGGGCGGTGGGTATCTCGGCTTGGGGCGCACTTGGCGGGACAGCGGGAGCGGACGAAACGTCGGCCTCCGGATTGAGCACCGCGTCCAGGCCTCTGAGGAAGTCCTCGAACCGCTCCAAGCTTTGCCCCATGAACTGCAAGTCGTTGACGGAGACCGAATCGATCCGCTCCGTCGCCCACAAGGTCTTCTCGTACCACTCATCCAGGAACGATGCCAGGCTTTGGTAATCCATGTACGTCGAGGACGACCGTATCGACTTGATCAGCTCCGCACAATTGTCCATGTCGTCCCGTTCGATCCTTCCTTGCCGGACCCTTTCCACATAGGGACGAGTCTTGTCAAGGATCTCCCACCCGTAGGACAGAAAGATCTCCATGATCTCCCGGTCGGCATCGGCGCTGATCGAGCCCAGCTCCTCAAGCAGGTCTGCAGCCTTCCCTCCCGGTGCCTTGGCGGACTCGGCGGGCACCGGCTCCGGTTCGCCGAATATGCCTTCAAATTCCTCGAGCAGTTCGTCGTCCACGTCGGCCATAAGTGACCGTTCACCGGGTCTGCCGATTATCTGTGTTTGCTTGGGCCTCCCTGTCTCAACGCCCGCCTCGGCCGACACCCCCCGGGCCGGTGTCCGAGTAACGCCGGGAATCCGGGTCGGCGTGGTCTCATCGGCACGGTCAAGTTGCTCCATTGAGGCAAACTCGGCATCCACAACTGCGGGCTCCACACCGGGTATGTTATCCAACTCGTGAACCGGCGGAGGCGGTCCCGGAGCCTCTTGTCCGGGTTCCTCGAGGGGGATTGCCGGTGCTTCGGCTTCCGTTTCTCTCCGCGGTTCCAGTGGAAACAGATCTTCGGGGTAGTAGCGGCGCAAGTCGTGCAGCATCGAGCGCAACGTCTCCACGTCTTCATATCCCAGGTCGCCTGTGGAAAAATCCAGCGCATCGAGGTGACCTTCCATGTCGGTCAAGATGTTGAATATCTCGGGATCGGCGGTGGGCTCCAACGATTTTTTGAGCAAACGGATCTTCTCGACGGTCGATGAAAAGGCCTCCTCCGGGCTCAGACCGTCCTGCAGATCGTCGAGATAGAGCGAGATGCCGAGGATGTGCGGAACCGTGTCTTCCAAGGACATGGGTTCCTCAATCGCCTCCTCTTCCACGATGCGATGCAGGGGCTCGTCCTCATAACCAAGGCCGGATTCCAACGATGGATAGCCTTCCTCTTGGCCCTCCTCTATGAGCGGCACGAAGTCTTCTTCAGGGGATTCGGTCCGAGACCGGGGTACGGGACCTTCCGGGATGTCATCCGGATCGTCGGGAAATGTCGTATACGGATCAGCGGTCTTCGCTTCGTCTCCTTGTTCGGCTTCTCCGGCATCGACAGGCACGGATCCGGCCCGGACGGTGAGTCCCTCCTCCGGGACTTCGGGATAACCGGCGACGCCGGATTCCTCACTCGGCGCCTCGGCAGGCTCTCGCACTCCGGTGGTTACCGGTGGAGGGCCGGCCGCAGGCAAAACAGAGGACGTGGCCGAAGAACCTGAGAGAAAGCGGTCCAGCTCCGCCATCACGCCGGAGATTTCGGATTTTTCTTCATGTTCCTTGGCGACCTCGGCAATCAGGGTTGAGATGACATCCTTGGCGCGGAACAGAAAATCCACAACATCGGGCGTCACTTGGGCAACGCCCTCCCGGAGTCGATCCAGCAGGTTTTCTATTCCGTGGGTGAGGGTGCTGGAGCGCTCCAGACCGATGTACTCCGCGGAGCCCTTGATGCAATGCACGGCACGGAAAATGTTGTTCAATACCTCGGGGGATCCGCCCTCTTTCTCCAGGCGGATCAGACTGGTGTCCATCTCGTCAAGAAGTTCCCGTGCTTCGCTGCTGTAATCTTGAAGAATCTCGGTATCAATCATCTCTTTTCCCTTTCGGTCGGCCGTTAACCGCGAGATCCGGTTGCCCGGGCCCTTGGCGCGTATCCGTTCGCGGGACCTGCCGACTCCGGCCGGATTCTAGCCTTCTCTCCCCGTATTCTCGGAAACGACCTTTTGGCCGTCGAAACGTGTCTGGTAGAAGTCAAACTCGTGAACAAGAGACCGCAGCTGGACAAGATCCTTTTTCACTTTCTCCAATTGTTTCCCGATCTCCCCATTGCAGGCCGGATGCTCGGCCTCAAGCGCCTTTTCGATTCGCTCTATCGCGGAGAAAGAGTTGCCCACCGTGGTGCCCATCAGCAGGAGAACCTCCTGAAAATTTGCCGCCAAGTCGTTGAGCGCTTCACCCAGTTCACCTGCTTCACCGTGAGGGTTACTCCGAACGGATACGCTCAGATTCCCCCTCGACAAGTCCCTGGCCGTGCGGGTTGCCAGGTTGAACGGGATAACGACTCTCCTAAGAAAAAGGTAGACCACGCATCCGAAACATATGACGGTTATGCCCAACAGAACGGCCAGTCGGTTTGCCGCGGCCGGAAGGGTCGCGGAAACGTCCTCCCGGTTTCCGGCGGTCCGCTCGGCCGTTCCTCCCGGGCCCGCCTCAATCTGCCTATTCATCTCCGCTCTCGTGTCCAAAAGGAACTTCACGTTGACCCCGACTGCGGTCAGGCCCAAGAGGCAGAAGATGATGAGAAGCCTCTGGAGCACACCATGAGAGTTGCGGGTCGACGGACGTTTCCGGAGAAACGAAGTTGCATCGTTCCCGGAGGAAAACGGGCCGGCTTTGCGTTCTTCAGGGGCCATAGGTGCTATGACTTCCGATCCATATCCTGGATGAATTTTGCAATGGACTGGTGATCAGTCTTGTTTATGAAGCCTTTGGCTCCCAACTTCTCGGCCTCGACCTTGTACTTTTCATCCTGCAGAATGGTCAGGAAAAGGATGTTGGCTTCCGGATCCTCGCCGAGAATTTCCTTTGCCGCGGTAATGCCGTCCTTGTCGCGCATGGTGATGTCCATCGTGACCAGATCCGGTCTCAGGGTTCTGTACATTTCAATGGCCTCGCAACCGCCTCTCGCCTCTCCTACGATGGAATGACCCTGTTCCCGTAGCTCCTCGATGATCCTCTTCCGCATGAAGCCCGAGTCGTCCACCACGAGGACCCGCATGCCCATTGTTCACCTCACATACTATATTGAGATCGTTTCCCCGACCGGAGCCTCATCAGATGTCACGGGAAATCCTGAACTGTTCGACCAGCTGACCGAGTTCATCGGCCACAACCGCGAGCTCGGCCGTTGTATCGGAGGCTCCCGCCGCACCTTCCGCGTTCAGCGACGCGACATCGGCCATTTCCGACATGATCTGCCGGAGCACCGCGGCCCTCTCCGTCTGAAGACCGGTAAGTTTCGTAACGTTCACCGCTCGGTTGGTAACATCGACCATTTCCCGGGTAACGGCGTGAGAGGTTTCCACCCCGGTTCCGGCCTTCTGGAGGATGGATCCGCTGAGGTCCCTCATCTCGGCCATCAGTCTTGCCGCTCTTTCACGGCGCTTGCCCTGCTCTTCGGTGAGACCGAGAATATCCTGAGCGAGGACCGTCAGCCTCTGCATGGCCTGTTGGACGTTCGCCGCGTCTTCCGTCTGGCGCACGGTGCCCCTGGAGATGCCCGCGATAAGTTCGTTGGTCTTTGCCACGGCGTCCTGGATCTGAGCCAAGGCGTCACGGCTGGTCGCGGACAGACGCTCTCCTTCTTCAACTCTCTTATTACTTTCCTTGATCAGTTCACCGATCTCATTGGTTGATTCCGCAGTCCGCTCGGCGAGTTTCCGGACTTCGTCGGCAACGACCGCGAACCCTTTTCCGTGCTCACCTGCGCGTGCCGCCTCGATGGCCGCGTTGAGGGCCAGGAGGTTGGTCTGTTCCGCAATGGAGGAGATCACGGCCATGATGTCGTTGATTTGCTCGGAACTCTCGGCGATGCCTCTCATACCCTGGACAACCTTATCGACGGCCAGACCTCCCTCACGGGCAAAGCGGTCCGTCATCTCTGATTGGCGTGAGGCCTCGCCGGCACTGTCTGCCACCTGCTCGATGATCCGTGCCATGGAGGAGACCGCTTCAGTGGTTGCCTGTGCGGCTTCAAACTGCTGGGTCGCCTTGCCGTGAACCTCTCGGGCCGTCTGACCCATGGCTTCGACAATGGACTCGCCCTCACGGCTTGACGTGTCTTGATCGCCGGCGCTCTTGGCCATCCCTTCGATCTCCACGGCCATATTCTGAAGAGACTCCGCAGTGACCGTGGCCGAACGCTCGGTCTCGGCAACGTTTGCGGAGACTTCCCGAGCGGTTTCACCCATCGAGTTGACCCGGTCCAAAACGTCCCGTGCACGCTCGGCCTGTGCAGTAGCGTTGACCACGATGTTTTGGGCAACTTCGTTAACCGTGGCGGAAGATTGCCGCACCCTGGAAACCCCCTCGAGGACCGCTGAAAACGCTCCCTGAAGCCTTTCCAGCAGACCGTTGAACGTTTCGGTGGCCCGGCCGATTTCGTCCCGGGTCGTGAGGGGAGATCGCAGAGTCAAGTCCAGATTCTCGCCCACCTGGGACATGA